>JABXIW010000441.1 GCA_013372875.1 Gammaproteobacteria bacterium
AAAAAAGAGGCGGGATTGTATCACAAAAAAATGAAAATCGTGGTGTTTTATTGCAAAGAAATTTGCCCGCTGAAAAATGCAGCGGGCTGACGAATTCGTAAGCGAATTGAGCTTAATTTATCTTAGCTTCAGTCGGTTGGATGTAAGCTTTCGTACCCCAAAGAGGTACAGTTGATAGACTGTGTTTGAAGCTGCCTGATGTCTCTTTAGTTGAGTAAGAAAGGTACATCAAGGTTTGATTTTCTGGATCATAAATACGGCGAATCTTCATCGACTTGAAGAAAACGCTCTTGGACTTTTTAAATACCACTTCACCTGATTTGCTCTTATCAATTTTAGTAATCATCTCAGGTGTAATTTCACCAGTTTGACGGCAAGAAATTGAACTGTCGCTTGGGTCCGCTAAACTGAAGTCCGCTTCGATGCTCGCTACATGACAAGTAACGCCTGGAACTTCAGGGTCTACGAGCGTATTCAGTTTTATGTCTTTCATAGTAAACATACCCAAAGACACATCACCAACCTCATCGTTGCCACAGCCAGCAAGAATGGTAACCAAACCTAAAGCAAGCAAACGTTTTTTCATTATTCTGTCCTTAATTAGAAAAAATATATAGATTCAATCTATCAGACGTTGGCATCTAAAACAAAATTTGGCTCAACCTCAGGACTTTAGCTAGGTTTGTTAAGGGCTTCATGCTAATGTACCGCTTCAAAGCGAGTTCATGTTTAAGAGTTGAGTCAATGCGATATAGAAAACCCTGTTAGGTTTTTGGAATATTGGCGTGATGGCTCATATACAGCCCTCGTTTTTGACTCGCTACTACTCTGTAGCCTGAGATATTTAAGGTACTCAAATGAATGAACAGCAGTTAGCCAGCATCGAACGCAAAAATGCGTGGCTGCACGATCTCGTCGAAGTTGAATTTCCCACTCCTGAAAGCTTGAAAGGTCGCGAAACCTATTTCCAAGCAACAAATGCTCAAGAATACCAAATCGTCGCTAAAGACTCTTTGTTGGAAGGCGAAGCGAATTTGCAGGCTGATGACATTTTCCTCGTGGATTTTCATCGACTGACTATTATGTTTTCGATTCTTCAGTCTCAACGTTGGGAAGAACAGTATGACCAAGAGATGATAGTTGAATACCTTACCCAAATTATCTTAACGCCGGATTTTGAGTTGTACGTTGGTTTTAAAGATGGCAACCCGGTGGGTGCAGCCATTGCGAGTAGCTATGAAGGTAACACGCTGATTTCTGACGTGGCCGTTTCTCAATCTTTAGATAAACAACAGTTTTCAGCGGATATTGCGAAAAGACTTAATAGTGATCACAAATTATGTGACACAATTATAATAGAAAGTTGATCAATATCGGCTTCATTTAAAAATGAAGCGCTACTATATGCAGCATTGCATTGGTTCGGCTGGGTAAAAAATGGTTAAGCGTTTAGCGCGTTTTCTCACTCTTCTGTTGTGCATAGGAACGGTTGCCGTACAAGCAGAGGAAACAAATTGGGAGCTCAAACGAGTTCTCGTGCTTCACTCCTATGATCCGTCTTATCAATGGACTAATGACATTCAGGCGGGAATCGAAAAGGGATTCAAGCAAACTGACGGCGAAGTCAAACTATCCATTGAATATTTGGACGCGAAGCGTGTTCATTCCGAAGGCTATTTGCAACAAATGGCGAGTTATCTTCGGTTTAAATATCGAGCTTATGAATTTGATGGTGTAATTATCTCTGACGACGCAGCCATGCGTTTCGTCAGAAATTATTTTCAGAACCCCAAGCGCAATGTTCCTATGGTCGCGATTGGGATTAATGATAAAGGCTCTTCTCTCGATACAGTAAGTACAAATGGCAGTGTGATTTACGAAGAAGATCGCGTGGTCGAAAACATCGCGTTGATCAATCGTTTGCGTCCCCGTATCAAAAATTTGTATTACCTTGCCGATCGCAGTGTGACCTCAGAACTGATATATCAACGCGTGAAAGCAGAGATGAACAAGTTTCCACGTATCAATTTGATTGAGATTAGAGACGCGAGCCTACAAGAGGCGGCAAATCAGCTTTCTACAGTCAGTGCTAATGATGCGGTTTTGTTGACTCACTACAATACGGAAGGGGATTCAGGGAAATATCATACCTACAGAGAAGTGGCTCGAGCTATTGGTGCAAAAAGCCGTGCCCCCGTGTTTGTGATGTGGGAACTCTATTTAGGCGAGCCGGGAATACTGGGTGGCTTTGTGAACCGCTCTGAGCAATTTGGTTATGAAGCTGCGGAGATAATGGCGAGTAAGATGGGGATGTCTCTGACGTCAGCGGCGCATGCGCTGGCTATCACTGAAGCGGTCTTGGACTATAAGGCGCTCACAAAGTATGAAATCAGCCATTATGACATCCCTAAAAATGCTGAAATTCTTAATGCGCCACCGCCACTGTTTAAAGTAAACCTCAAAACACTGTTGTTCACGTGCGGCATTATTGTGCTGCTTTCTCTTGTTGTTGTGATTCAGTTTATGACTATTCGCCAACGCAAAGAGATTGATAAGAAAAATAGAAAAATTGTGTTGCTTCAAAAACGAACGCTAAACGTCCAAAAAGAGATGATTCACGTGTTGGGTGAGGCGATTGAAAGTCGTTCTGGAGAAACTGGCCAACATGTAAAACGTGTCGCTAAACTGTCTCGTCATTTAGCTCAACTTTGCGGATTGACGCACCGTGAAGTGGAAATGATTGAAATCATTAGCCCTATGCACGATGTAGGTAAAATCTCTGTGCCAGAATCGATTCTCGACAAGCCTGGCGCATTGACAAGTTCAGAGCGTGAAATCATGAAGCAACATACCATTAAAGGTTATAAGTTGCTGAACATGAAAGAGGGCGACATCACCAAATTAGCAGCGGTGGTTGCCCACGAACACCATGAAAAATGGGACGGTACGGGTTATCCAAATAATCTAAAAGGTGAGGAAATTCATCTCTTCGCACGCATCGTCGCAATTGCTGATGTATTTGACGCATTATTAACAGAGCGTTGCTACAAACGGGCTTGGACAATTAATGAAGTCGTCGATTGGTTTAAGTTGGAACAAGGCAAACACTTTGACCCAATATTATGTCAACTGTTGCTAGATAATTTAT
>JABXIW010000190.1 GCA_013372875.1 Gammaproteobacteria bacterium
CGCACAGGAATGTCTTGGAAGTTAATCGAGATCAGCTTGCCTTCTTTTTCTAAGATGCTCTTGTCTGGCACTTTTTCATTTGGTTTAAGCTTGCTGACAGTGATTTCAAGATAACGCCCCGTCAAACGATAGTCATGCGTGTATTCTTCATCGATATACGCAACTAATCGTGTGGTGGAGGTATCGCGGAACACTTCCACACTTTCCACCACCGTCGCGAAATCTTTCACGTCGAGAAGGTAAAGCTGTTCATCTTTTACCGACGTGTTCATTAAATCAATGCTTAATCCTTCTTGAACACGTTTAACATCAACAATAGCCGCCGGGGATGCAAGCTCCACCACAATCACGGCATCTTTGCTTTTGTTAGTGCGAAAGTCGATGCTCTTGAGCGCATTAGACTGTACATCTTCTGCTGCTGCTAAAGGGGCCAGAAGTAAAAACAACCATAAGGAGAAGAGCCCAGTAAGCATCCTTGGTGTACGTGTTAATCCTTGTCTCATTTTCATTACTCAATATCAAAAATAAATGCAGCTATATCTATCTCAAAGCCAACTTAACTTTACGTTTTTGCCAGCACCCCAAACCATCGGGCAAGGTTTCATTAATCAACAAATAGGAGTGGGTAACATGGGTGACCTTACCGTTATTACGCCCGAGGTATTGACCTGGTTTCACTTTGTAAACCGTGCCATTCGGGTCTTGTACTAAACCAGAAACGGTGTTCCCCATCCCCATCACTCCTTTTAAACGAAGTTGGCTGAGTGGGAATTTTTCTAACTTGCCAGATCTCGCTCGGTTCGGCGGTTGCCAACAATCTTTTCTCGCCACAGGTTGAGTTGCGATGGTCGCCTCTTTGGGCAATTCGAAAGGAGCACGCATCACTTCTGGGGCATACGCCACTGCGATGTATTTGTCAGCAGGTTTGAGCTTCTCCACATCTCGCCGAGCCTGGCTCTCAACACCACGAATAAAATCCGTTAATGATTCATCATTCGCCTGGCACCCGACCAATAGAGCGCTTACCAACACCGTCAGCAAAGATTTATTTCTCATCTTTCTTTTCCTCAGGCTTGAACTGATAAGTGTTTGCTCTCACTCGGAAGTGCAAAGTTTCACTCTCTTGGCTGACACGCTGCCAAGTCACATCTTTAAAGGTGATGATTCGTGGCAATGTGGCAATGGCCTGTGAAAAACGACCGATATCGTGGAAATCACCTGTTAGCTCGATATTTAGTGGCAATCGATACAGGAAGTTTTCAGATTGCTTTTCTCCCCAATCGATTCGAGTAAACGTTAACTTGTTGTCGATACCGAGTTCGTTTACCGACGCCAACATTGTGGCCAACTCTTTTTGTGCCGGTAGTTGTTGCAACAGCAACTCATAACGCGTAGTGAGCTCGTCCAGTTGAGATTGCAACTGAGGCAATGCAGCCACCTTGTTGGCTTTTATGCGCAATGCCACTTTTAATGTTTGCTCCTCTTGAATCAAATTGTTCAAGCGAGCCTCTTCTGGCTTTAAGTAAAACCAATAACCAAACCCTTGGATAAGAAGAACAAGCAGGCAGATCACTACAAGCTGAGGCAGTAATGGCCATTCAGCAATCTCATCCATTTCTAGATCTTGCCAATTAACCATGTTGTTTTCCCTCTTTCTGCTCTTCTACCGTGTTAAACATGAAGGACACTTTAAAGGTCTGAAACTCTTTACCGAAACGGGCTTTTCCGTGCACGATAGAGTGCATTTCAACGTCCAGTAGCTTGGCAGAACGCTCCATGTTATCGAGCATGGTTGCTAGCCGAGGTGTACTGTCTGAAATACCTGAGATTTCAATTTCTAGATCGTTCATTTTGATCTTGTCGACATACACGCCTTCTGGAATAACAGCAGGCATGAGGTTCATAAAATCAGTGGTTTTATTCCGACCATTTTGCAACGCTTCCACAACTTTCAAGCGTTCCAAGATTTTGCTGTGTTCAAGCTCCGCGATCTTCATCGCTTCTATCCGCTTATCTAGATCGGAAATGTACGTTGTTAGATATTCGAGTCGCTCTTGTTGAAGATCTTGTTGATACTCATAATATTTGCCAACGCCCCACTGAATCCCCAACGCCACCATGACGCCCAATACCACTAAACCGACAAATCGACGACGATGCTCTTCCCTTTGATTTTCGCGCCAAGGCAATAAGTTAATGCGATACAGCACGCACACCTCCTAACCAATGAATGCCACGGACCGCCAGCCCTGCAGCTGTCGAAAAATGTTGCCAATCGGCCGCTCGTCGCTTGCGTTTCGACACTTTCATTTCAAACAGTCCGAGTGGGTTTAGCAACTCGCACTCCAATGCCAACTGATGCGAGAGCTCTTCTGCCAACATTGGCGTCGATGCCCCCTCGCCCGATAACCAAATGCCTTTGATGTTTTGCGAACCATTGATCGAGGTATAGAGCTGCATTTGACGTTTTACGCGCTCAACCACTTGACGATTGAACTGTTCCGTTTTGGCTTGAGCATCATCAGAGAGTAAGTCTTCTTGTGACGTCCCCATTGAAATACGAGTACCGCACGCAAACTCCTTATGAAACAGTTCGCCTTGCTCGGTAAACATGGTGAATGAACTCGCTAACGAGCCGATGTCTAACAAACAGTATTTGTTTTTATCAGGAAAACGCTCTGCGGCAAGCTTCCAGATATGACCTAGGCTTTGAGAGTGCACGTCAACCAACACCGGCTTTAAACCAGACTGTTGTAACGCCTCAACTCGGCTTTCAACCACATCTTTGCGCGTAGCGAATACTTGATAACTGTCCGTTCCACGCATCCCTTCTTCCGCACGAAGGCGTACGAAATCCAAACTCAGTTCTTCCACAGGAAAAGGAGATTGATGAGAAAAAGCTTGTACCACCGCAAACTCGATTTCGCTCTCATCAAGGCTTTGTTCGATTTGCAGTTTCTTGCTAATAACAGAGTTGTCTGGAACAGAAATTGCCACTCGCTTGGCCCCAAAAGGCAGCTCTTTTTTCATCTGCTTTAGGGTCTTTACAATTTCTTGATGATTTATAGTGTTATTTTCAGCGACAATACCTTCCTTAAGTAATATTTCTTTGTAACCCAGTAAGGCGTATTGATCGCCAATGGGTTTAAGTACTACGGCTTTCAGGCTGTTATGGCCAATATCTATGCC
>JABXIW010000365.1 GCA_013372875.1 Gammaproteobacteria bacterium
GATGTAAATAAGGTTGTCGATAAGCTTGAAGTTGTTCAGTAATAACTAATATTGAGCTTTCACTTTAAAAAATAAGGAGACAACACCATGGTTCGTTGGATGTTTATTTTCCTTGCTTTGGCTCTCGTTTCAGCGGTGCTCGGATTTAGTGGTATTGCCGGTGCCGCCGCAGCTGTCGCGCAAGTGATATTTTATCTGTTCCTGTTGTCATTAATTGTATCAATAGTATTTGTGATACTTGGAAAGAAAAACGTAAATAGATAGGAGTTAGCATGCGAGTTACGTCATTTATTTATCGTATCGCCGCAGTATTTGGTTTGGTGTTTGCTTTAGCGGCGTGTAGTGATGAAGGGCCAATGGAAAAAGCGGGCAAAAAATTGGATGAGACTGCGGAAGAAGCGCAAAACGCCATTGAAGATGGTTGTGAAAACCTTAAAGAGAATCTGAACGCGGAAGACAAAGATTGTTAAGCGTTCACCTCATCCACCAACAGCAAAAAAGGGCGGCGTGATAACCGCCCTTTGTTTTACCAACTATTCTTAATCCGATAAGGAGTCAGAGATGAAGAACATATTCGATGTGCTAAAAGAAAGTCATGAAAAACAGCGTCTTTTGCTGGATGCACTGATGGAAACATCCGGAGATTCCCCAACTCGTCGAGAGTTTTATCGCGACCTAAAGCACGAGCTTGAGCAACATGCCGCCGCTGAAGAGCGTTACTTTTACGCACCGCTGATTGAGAGCGATAAGACGATCGATATGACACGTCACGGTATTGCTGAGCACCACGCCATCGACAAAGTGATCGCTCAGTTGGATGACACCGCGTGGAGCTCGCCCGCTTGGCTTACGCACATGAAAACACTGCGCCACAAGGTACTGCACCATCTGGAAGAGGAAGAGCAACGCTTTTTCCAAATGGCAGGCAAGGTGATGTCCGATAAACAAAAACAGCAGTTGGCCAATGACTATATCGAAGAGATGGCCAGCTAAGCGTTATCCCATCGCTAAGGATTAAGGAGGTCGAATGTTTATCGTCAAATATTATCTACTTGGCGCGCTGGTTGCGTTGCTCGCTGCTATCTACATACCTCAAATCGTAGTGAGTTTACTGCTGCTTTGGGTTTCGCTTTCCTTAGCGTTAGTCAGTGCGGCTTATTTATTTGATTTCCCGTCCATCTTTAGAAAAAGCCAAGACGGAAAAATTGTCTGGTGGATTCGATGGGCATTCATTCCCTTCTTACTCGGGGCGAAAGCCTACAACGCCTGGGAGAGACGGCGCGATACTGTCCCTCCCATTCAACAAGTCAGCGATAATCTTTATCTTTCTCGGCGCTTGTTCCCGAGCGATTTGGCGTTTCTCGACTCTCACGACATTTCCTGCATTGTTGATGTTACGGCGGAGTTCGCAGGTTTAGAAAGCGCCATGACTGACAAGCAATTTAACTATCTTTCTATTCCCGTTCTGGATCATAAAGCGCCGACTTTGGAGCGTTTACGTCATGCGATGAATTGGATTGATACCCAAATCGCCTGCGGGCGCTCTGTGGTTGTGCATTGCGCACTTGGGCGTGGCCGTTCGGTGTTTGTGGTGGCGGCTTATTTACTGAGTAAAGACCCATCGCTCTCGGTGGAATCGGTGATGCGGAAAATTAACCGCGTGCGCAGTACTGCAAGGCTCAATAATCTGCAGATCAAAACTCTGCGCGCGATCAGTGATAAAGGCGTGCTAACACTCGATGAGCCGACCTGGATGGTGGTGAACCCTGTCGCGGGCGGTGGGAAATGGCTGCAATACGAACAACATGTGATTCGTGAGTTGACCAAAAAATATCGTCTCAGCATTCGCCAAACAGACGAAACCACCAGTGCAGAAAGCCTCGCACTGCAAGCTAAACAAAGTGGTGTGAATCAGGTGATTGTCTCTGGTGGCGATGGCACGGTGACTGAAGTGGCGAGCCAGTTGGTCGGCACTGACATCAAGCTCGGCATCATACCGTTGGGCACGGCGAATGCGCTGTGCCATGTGCTGTATGGCATCGGCGTGAAGTTATCACCGGTGGAAAAAGCGTGTGAAGCCATTCTCGCAGGTCATTGCCAACGCATAGACACCGCAGAATGTAATCAGCGTTTGATTCTGTTGGTGCTGGGTATTGGCTTGGAACAGAAGATGATTGAACACGCGCATCGTGAAGAGAAAAATGCTTTTGGGCAACTGGCGTATTTAACGGGCTTTTTTAACGCTGTTATCTCCGAAGAGGTGCAAACTCTGCAAGTAACCCTCGAAGGGCAGGCGGCGAGTGAACAAGGATGGGAGCGTCAAGAGATGGACGTGCACAGCTTCGTCGTGGCCAACATCGCGCCATTCAGTACTGTGTTAGCGCAAGGTGGCGGCGCGCCGCAGCCAGATGATGGGAAACTGCACATTACCTACCTTGATAACACTCAGTCGCTGGGTGGACGCCTAGTGGCGTTGTCGGATCTAACATTAACCAGCGTCGGTGCGCAGGATGAGTCGAATCTGTTTCAGTACGCGAGCGCGACAGGGGTAACGATTACTGCGGATAAGCCGATTGACTACGTCATCGACGGTGAGCTCTATTCTGACCGTCGTTTAGAGATCAAGATTCGTCCTCAGTCGCTTAATGTGTTTGTTCCCAGTTAACGTCGGTGAAGACGACTGCGAGTAGAGTCGAATACAAACTACAAACAACGACGCAAAAAACGTATCACTTGTGATGCGTTTTTTTATGTCGAACGTCGACTAATGATGGATGCGAATAGATGCAGAAAGTAAGTAAAGTCTGTGTTGGTCGATGCGTAGAATAGACAAAGCAACAGATAGAAGGGCAAAAATAGAGAAGGTAAACGAGGGAAAAAGGTGAGCAGAGCTACTCACCTTGGGGTAAATGTTTTTCCAGCTCGTCGTTTTCGACTTGTAACGCCGCCACCCAGTACGAGATCAGCGCTGTTAAGTTGGCATCATCCAATTCTCGGAGGAGCTGTTTTAACTCACTCAGTAATTGCGCATTCATAAAATGCATCTCTTTATAATTACCGAGAGTAGCAATTCCCGTTTTGTTGGCGTGTTCTGCGATAAAGTCGTCGCCATTTTGATCAAAAAATAGATCGACCATTTTTTTGATCATCACTTTTTCTATTTTAACGAACCGATAGGCTGATCGAGCAATATTCATATGTGAATGAGGATCGACAAGCGGTAAACACGTTTGGCGATGGTGCGCCATTTTAATGAGTAATTCCCTTACTCGCGTATTATTCAATGTCATACTGACCTCTTTTTCAGTATTTCAGCATTATGCTTTGGAATGTGTGAATATTCATCAATGGTTCTGAATAAGAATGGCCAATAATGTTGACCATTCTTTTTAGGTTTATTTATCGATTAGCTGATCAGGCTAATATTGCTGAGTTTTTCTTTACAGCTTTTGATGTCACTGCGCACTTTGAGTAGCACGGCGTTATCTGCTTGCTCTGGCTGCGCGGTGATGACGTTTTCGATCTCTTTCAATACCTTACTTTCCACGCCTTCGAGCTGTTCCAAGTACATCGATTCTTTGTCTGACGACACTTCTTTCATGACATCACTGTACACTTCGCGTGCCTTGATGGTGTAAGACACGGGCGTGTCGTCGGCAGTTTGAGGATTCGCAATCGCATAAGGTTTCAACTCTAATGCGGCGTGTTCTCGTACATGAACCAGATCCTGCAATACATGGTTTAGCGATGTGTTGTCGATGTTATCAATCGCTTTCTTGTAAATATCATTACCGCTGTGAATAAGCTCAATGATTGAGGCGATGTTTTCATTTCTCATATCTTCTCCTTTATTTTACTGCGGTTACTTTATTGCAGTGCTTAAGCGCAACTTATATTGCGATGCCTTAGCCATTAAATATGAACAATATTTTTCATGTGGCATTTTATATCTAGCATTTTGTATGCCATGAATATTGAGTGTGAGAGATGCCAGATAATATAGGGAGTAAGCATGGTGGTGGTTATTAATTGCGCGTGATTGCTTGTGGGGAATAAGAAAAAATTACAAATAAGAATCCATTCAAAGGAAATAATTACAGGTCATTTTGCAACGATTGGAGCTATTTAAATTCTATTTCAATAAAAACAATGACTTATTAACTTGGCACAGTAATCGCAATACCACTCACGAGGAAACGAAAAGAATTCACTTTTATCAGATTACTTCTCAGCGGAATCACAACCGTTTAATCCAAGGTAATCTCAATCAACGGAGGCTAGTTATGGCTAATACAAAAGAAAGCGCAGTTAAACCTCAAGAGCAATTTGAAGAAGCGTATCACCTTGCAGAGCAAGCCACTTCAGAAGCGGTTGGCGCCATGAAAGAACATGCCAAAGAGAAGCTGGAAGTCGGCGCAGAGAACATTCAGCAAGCGACCAAATCCGCAGAAAACGTCATTAAAGAGCGCCCGCTGTTGAGTATCGGTTGCGCATTCCTGGCAGGTTGGGCGGTCTCTAAGCTCATCAAATAAGCCTGTTCCTTACATTTCGCTCTAATCATGAAGGAAGAGTTTTATGAATGACTCCGAGCATACCATCAATGAGCGCCAAGGCTCGGCTACTGCAGACAGTAGCCGAGCCCTAAATGGGGCTAAAAATCAGGAAGTTGAACAAGCCATTAATGGGCTACGAGCCATTTTGTCACAGATTGACGATCTTTCGACGTCACTGCGAACGTGGTCGGGCTCGACGTTGGCTTTGTTTCTGCTAGAGATGAAAGTCAATGTGGCGGCTGTGCGCCAAATCGTGATGTTCAGCATTATTTTTACACTGCTGTCGGTGCTGTTTATCTTCAGTGTGTGTTTGGTTGCGGGTGTAGTGACGTACCACTTTACCGCTCAACTACTGCTAAGTGTTGGCGTGTTTATTGTGTCGTTAGGTCTAGCGTTAGTTGGGTTAGCGTGGTGGCAGAAGCGGCTGACGCACTTCCTTGGTTTCAAAAATACAACCGACCAATTGCAGGAGGGCTGGCATGCGTTCTCTAACCAAACTCGACCGAGCCATGCAGATAAAACGCATCGAGGGTAAAGCGGCTTTGGAGCAATGCTTGCTGGATAAGCAAACCCTCAAATTTACCTCGAACCGATTCGTGCAAGAAAATCCGTGGACTGCGCTTGGGTTGAGCGCTTTTGCCGCGATTGCTGTTGCGAAAGTTGGGCGACTGTCTCGCGTCACGTCATCTCTCTCCTCCATCAGTTTGCTGCTCAATGGCGCGATGGATTTGAGTGGTCAGCTAGCCAAATCTTCTTCGTCGTCTGCTGCATCCTCAAAAGAAGCAGGTGAAGAAGCGGCTCAACCTTCCGATTTACCACCTCATCAGTAGAGGACGCGCATGAATGGAAAATTAAACCTTCCCATCAATACCGTGATTGGCGTGTCTCTGCTGGTGTTATTGCTTGTTCCTGCGCTCTACTTCGCCAAACCGGTGCTGTTACCTATGGTGATAAGTACGTTCGTGGCACTGCTGTTTAGCCCGCTGATCAATTATTTTGAAGATAAAGGCCTGCCACGCACGATAACTGTGGTGGTGACGTTGACGTTATTGGTGAGTGTTTCAATACTCGGTTTAGCGGCGATATCAGAACCCGCGAAACAATGGTGGGCTGAGTTGCCAAGCATCGTCCAAAACGTTTCGCAGGAAGTGAATGAAGTGACCAAAGCGTCGTCAGAGCACATGAACGCGCCGCTTGAGCTTGCCAGTGACATGAACATTGACGAGATGGGCAACAACACGGTGTTTTCTCTGCTGAAAGCGCTCGCGACCACCACACCAACGCTGTTAACTCAGGCGATGATTGTGCTGTTTATGGTGTATTTCATGCTTAATCATGGTCGAAGTCTGTTTCGTAAATCGGTATCGCGTTTGCGTGGTTTTTCGAAACAACGTCAGGCGGTGGAGTTGGTGCAGGCTCTGCAGAAAGATTTATCGCGCTACATCGGCACCATTACTTTGGTCAATGCGGGTTTAGGCTTGTGTGTAGGATTGGTGTTTTTTGTCCTCGGCCTTGAAGACCCATTTCTATGGGGTGCGTTTGCGGGGGTAATGAATTTCGCACCGTATTTGGGGCCAGTGATTTCGATGGTGAGCTTTGGTTTTGTCGCGTATCTGCAGTTAGATTCGGTCAGTTTTATGCTGACAGTGGTGTCGATATATCTGTTGCTGAATTTAATCGAGAGTCAGTTTGTCACCCCAACTTTGCTAGGGAGGCGGTTTAACCTCAACCCGTTAGTCATCTTTATGTGGCTGGTCTTTTGGGGTTGGTTGTGGGGTGGAATGGGGCTGTTGATTGGCGTGCCGCTGTTGGTGTGCATCAACATTTTAGCGGATCGTTTGGCGCTTTGCGGTTCGACGAACATCTAACCGCAAAGTTGCCAGTGTATTGAACGTTGTGCTTAGTTAAATAACTTTTCCGCCGCAACGGGTGGGCTGAATAAATATCCCTGACCGTAGATACAACCTTTGTCGACCAAGTAAGCCACTTGTTCTGGCGTTTCGATGCCTTCTGCCACGACTTTGAGTGAAAGCGTCGTGCCCATCGCAATGATGGCGTTAACAATGGCGTTGCTGTCGTTGTCGTTAGGCACATCACTGACAAACGAGCGGTCGATTTTCAGTTTGTTGATTGGCAAACCTTTGAGGTACGACAGCGAAGAATAGCCTGTGCCGAAGTCATCCAACGAAATCTCGATTCCGAGTTCACACAGCTGATTTAGCGATGCGATGGCCAGTTTTGGATCGATAAGCAAAAAGCTTTCGGTAATTTCCAGCTCCAAGCGATGCGCTGGGAATCCCGTTTCACGAAGGATGGTTTTGAGCTTGTTGATGAAGCGCGACTGTTGCAGTTGAAGTGCTGATACATTGACTGCAATTTTGCCAAATTGAACGCCTCTCGCCAGCCAGCCAGTCCCTTG
Source organism: Gammaproteobacteria bacterium (assembly GCA_013372875.1). The sequence goes on from JABXIW010000365.1 coordinate 6,973, forward strand.
TAAACAGGCGTCTTTGAGTACCCATTCGCCGATGCTTTGAATCAAGCCCGTCTTCTCTGCGATAGGAATAAAATCCGCAGGTGGCACTAAGCCAAATTCTGGATGTTCCCAACGCACCAAGGCTTCCACACCAATAATTGCGTTTTGCGCGAGGTTGTATTGCGGCTGATACACCAAATGCAGCTGTTCTTTTTCTATCGCTTCATGCAGCGCAGATTGAATACGGACGTGCGATACCGATTTGTCAGTTAAATCCGGAGAGTAGAACGCGTAGCCGTTACGGCCATTTTTCTTCGCCAGATACATTGCGGTGTCGGCGTTTTTTAGCAGCGTTTCACTGTCTTGACCGTCGTTCGGGTAGAGTGCGATACCGATGCTGGTGGAGATCCGCAGCGAATCGTGATTTGCCAGATCGAACGGGCGACGGAACACGCCCAAAATCGAGCTCAACGTTTCGAGTAACGGAGAATCGCCGTCAATGTCTGGCAGTACGATGACAAATTCATCGCCACCGATGCGAGCCACATGCGCGTTCAGGTGCAAAATGTCTTGCAGGCGAACCGCCAGTTTCGACAACAGTTGATCACCACAGAAATGGCCCATGCTGTCGTTAATGTGCTTAAAGTGGTCGATATCAAGAAACAACGTAGCAAAAGGTTGTTCCATCTCGATGTGCTGTTCCAGCAAGCTGATCAAATGGGTTCGGTTGGGCAAGTTGGTCAGCGGATCGTAAAACGCCATGCGTTGCAGTTTCTCTTCGTGTGCCTTGCGCACTGAGATGTCCTCAAACACACAGATGTAGTTAATTAGGTGGTTTTTGTCATCCATTACCGCGCTAATAGTGGCTAATTGCGGGTAAATGCTGCCATCACGTTTGCGGTTGATAAACTCGCCTTTCCATTGACCTTTGGTTTCAAGCTGCTGCCAAAGTTGTCGGTAAAAAGCATCATCATGGTGCCCAGAGCGGAGGATGTTCGGGTTCTTCCCAATCACTTCTTCGGCGCTGAATCCGGTGATCTGCGAGAACGCGTTGTTGACATCAATGATATTGGCATTGCTGTCGGTAATGACCATACCTTCTTGCGAGTTGTTGAAGATTTTCGACGCCAACGACAATTGCGTTTCCACCATCTTGCGACGGGTAATGTTGCGCGTCATGCCCAAAATGCCGATCAGGTCACCGGCCTGATTTCGTACCGGTGATTTGATGGTTTCCAGCCAAGTTTGGTTGTTGTTTTCATCAATTTGGCGACACTCTTCAACGATGTTCTGTGTGCCAGTAGCGACCACTAATCGGTCTGCATCAATGAATTTTTCCGCGCGCTCGGCGCTGAAAAGGTCAAAGTCGTTCTTCCCGACAATGTCATCGTTAGACTTTTTCCACGCCTGTTCCACGCTGCGGTTAGTCATGGCGTACAGACCATCAGTGGTTTTGATCCAGATGTGGTCATCCAGACAATCGATGAATTCTTGCAGCGTTGGCAGTGGTTTGTTGGCGTGTGAGTGATGACGTTTGAGCTCTTGATGATAATGCTGGCTAACATCAAAACTGATGCGGCCTGCCAGTGCGCTCAGCCACGCAGAAACGGTTTGCTTTTGCTGCGTTGAGTGCGTCAACGTCACAACGGCAAACAGCTCCTCATTCGGTAGCCATACTGGGCACAGGCTCAGGTTTTCATCATCAAATTGTGAGCAAACTACGTCAAAGTGCGGCGCGGAAAATTGCGCGCAGTTTTGCTCAATCATCGCCACGATGGCGCGGTGATTTTGTGGCGAGGTGGATACCTCACTGGATAGCCATTGTTTGGTGTAGCTCAGGGTATAAAGTTGTCCCTGAGCTTGAGTGGCATCACAGCATTGCTGCAGAGCGTGTTGCCAGTCAGTCATCAACGGTGAAGGAATAGCGAAGCGAAACATAATTAGTAAAGTATCCTGAAGTGCCCACAAATATTTATAGGAATGTCGCCGTGTTTGGCGGCTGGGCTTTGGTTATATCGTATCCAACGCTTGAACAATTCCAAGCGACTGAAGGCACTTTCGATCAATAAAATGTTAGCGAGCTCTCTTTTTTATCCAACTCGTTTCATTTCTCCGTTTTCATATTGTCCTAAGTTTTTCGGGCATGACCAACTATTGCGATGCGTTCGCCGCCTTGGCTTTTTTACCCCAAGTCACCTGTTGGATGACCAAACCACTGATGATTAAGACAAGTCCAATCAACGTCGATGGATGAATTTTTTCACCAATAATGGTGGCCAGTAACATCAACGAGATAAATGGCGAAGCAAATATCAGGTTGCTGATGCGCGCCGTGTTTTGGGTTAACTTTAAGGCGCTCAACCACAGCACAAACGTCACTCCCATCTCAAACAAGCCGACGTATGTCACCGCCGCCCAGCCTTTGATGGAAATAGAGTGCCAGCTTGCGCCTTCGTACCAACTCAACGCGATAGTGAATGGGATGGCAACCAAAAAGCCCAGCAAAACACCAATCACCGGATCGGCTTTGTTTTTGGTGTTGAGAATCCAGTAACCCGCCCAAAGTAACGTCGACAGCAGTGCCAAGCCAACGCCAAGCGGACTCTCAAACTGCATGCCAAGCACATTGCCTTGTGTTGCAATCACGATCACGCCGAGGTAACTGAATCCACACGCTATCCAATCTTTGCCACGAATCTTTTGCCCCAAAAACACCGCAGCCATCAGGGTGAGCGTAATGGCCCAGCTGTAGTTGATGGCCTGCGCTTGAGAAGCGGGCAGCAAATCGTACGCTTTAAATAGGATCAAGTAATACGCCAACGGGTTGATCAAACCAAGCAGCAAGTAGTACCAAGGATTAGAGAGAAAAGTAGCACTTAGCTGGCTTAATTTACCTTGCACACCGCACACAATCGTAAGCGCGATGGCAGAAACCATACTGGCGATACACAGCATTTGGATCGGCGTAAACTCCGCTAATGTCAGTTTAAATGCGGTTGCAACCGTTGACCAAAGTAATACTGCTGAGAGCCCAAATCCTAGGGCACGACGCTCGTTCATGATGCCTCTGTGTGATGATGTGCCGCTCTTTGCTGAAAGAGTGAGCGGGAGTGAGTATGTTGTACGGA
>JABXIW010000426.1 GCA_013372875.1 Gammaproteobacteria bacterium
ATCAACCTACAAGCCACCAGCGCGCATGAGAAAGGTCTGGAGATCAGCTTGAAAGTGGATCCGAAGATCCCGCCAGGTCTAGTCGGAGACCCGCTACGTATCCAACAAATTTTGACTAACTTGGTGGGGAACTCTATTAAGTTTACTGAGCGCGGAAACATCGATGTTAGCGTCGAGATGCGTTCACAAGCAGGTGACTCGGTTGAGCTGCAATTTATGGTGCGAGACACCGGTATCGGTATTTCAGAGCGTCAACAAGCGCAGTTATTCCAAGCATTCAGCCAAGCGGATGCCAGCATATCTCGTCGATATGGTGGTACGGGGCTTGGCTTAGTCATCACCCAGAAACTGGTAAGTCAGATGGGCGGCGAAATCAGTTTGACCAGTCGTCTTCACCAAGGTTCGACATTCTGGTTTACGCTTCGCCTCAACTCGACAGAAATGCCAATGAGCGATCTGATTGAAGTCGAGCTACTAATGGGCAAACAGTTGCTGTTGGTAGAACCAAACATGCAAGCGGCATCGGTGACTCAGCAGATCTTGAGTCAAGAAGGTATTCTCGTGACCTATCGTTCTTCCTTACCAGAGAACGAAGAGCACTACGATTACGTATTGCTGAACTTGGCAGCTAACCAAACTTATGACGAGCAATCAGTTGCTGCTTGGATTGAGCAAGCGAAGCGCATGGCACCAAGTGTCATCATGGGTACACCGAGCACCGAATTAGCGCTTGCCGACCAAATCATGACCGAGCATCAAATCCAGTGCTTAACCAAACCGCTATCACGCCGTAAGCTGCTGCAAAGTTTGATCAATGAACATGTTGAAGCACCTCAAGCTATTGCCGCTCCTGTTGAAACAGAAGAAAGCGAACGACTGCCACTGACGGTGCTCGCGGTAGATGATAACCCTGCGAACCTAAAACTGATTTCAGCACTACTGAAAGAAAGGGTTGAAACCGTAACGGCTTGCAGCAATGGTCAGCAAGCCGTAAATCTCGCTACCGAGAAGAAATACGACCTGATCTTTATGGACATCCAAATGCCATTAATGGATGGCGTGACCGCTTGTCAGAACATCAAAGAGCTTGAGTTAAACAAAGACACACCAGTGATCGCCGTTACCGCGCACGCCATGGCCGGGGAGCGCGATCGTCTGCTCGCCGCAGGTATGGATGATTACCTCACCAAACCAATTGAAGAGCATGTACTGCAACAAGTGTTGGTCCACTGGAATCCGAATACCTGTACAGAAAGCATAGGGAAAGTTGCGCCGTCCTACGTCGATGAACCAGCAAGTGAAGCTCCTGCTACAGCTGAAAATACACAAACTGATGTGATTATTGACTGGCAAGCCGCATTGAAACAGAGCGCTAATAAGGAAGATTTAGCCAAAGATATGCTGCGTATGTTGATCGATTTCATTCCAGAAGTAGAAGAAGTTGTCGACCACGCACTTGAGCAAGACGATTATTCGCGTGAAGAGTTAATTCATGTGATCCACAAACTGCACGGCAGTAGCTCTTATTGTGGCGTACCAAGGCTAAAATCTCTCTGTGCTACGCTTGAACACGCACTTCGTTCAGGAGCCAGCATTGAGGAAATTGAACCTGAAATGTTTGAACTGCAAGATGAAATGATTAAGGTCACCACCACTGCAAAACTTTATCTAGAGCAGTAGCATCCTGACTGAACTTCATACAAAAAAGCCAGAGCATTTGCTCTGGCTTTTGTTATTCAGCTTAAAGGGTTAGGATTCAAGAATCACGGTCGCAACCGCGTAGTGACGCTCATCAGAAATGGATAAGTGCACGTGATTAACGCCCATCGTCTGCGCCATTTTTTGAGCCACGCCAGACAGCATTAAAATTGGCTTACCCAACTCATCATTCGAGACGGTAAAATCATGGAAAGTCACGCCTTGAGCAATCCCCGTACCCAGCGCTTTCGATGCTGCCTCTTTAGCGGCAAAACGCTTAGCAAGATAACGCCCTTGCTGCTTAAGTTGCGAAAACTTTGCCATTTCATCCTCAGAGAGAATACGTCGAGCAAAAGGTTCACCACTGCGGCCTAGCGCTTTCTCTATACGCTCGATTTCAGCAATGTCGGTTCCTAAACCTAAAATAGCCATTCGCAGAACCTAGTTATTTGCGTGCCGCGATCATCAGTGCTTTCATCTCTGCCACTGACTTTTCTAGGCCATCAAACACTGCACGGCCAATGATAGAGTGACCAATGTTCAACTCGTAAATTTCTGGTAGCGCAGCAATTGGTGCTACGTTGTGGTAAGTCAGACCGTGGCCAGCGTTCACAATAATACCAAGGTCATCAGCGTAGCTTGCACCCGCAGCAATCTTCTTCAATTCTGCTTGTTGCTCTTCTTCTGTTTCTGCATCAGCGTAATGACCAGTATGAAGCTCGATAAATGGTGCACCACACTGCTTCGCCGCTTCAATTTGCTGACGATCCGCATCAATAAACAGAGAAACTTTAATGCCCGCTTCCGTTAGCTTTTGCGTTGCCGCTTTTACTTTCTCAAGTTGGCCAACCACATCTAAGCCGCCTTCAGTAGTGAGCTCTTCACGCTTTTCTGGTACG
>JABXIW010000178.1 GCA_013372875.1 Gammaproteobacteria bacterium
ATGATTCAAGTTGGATATAATACCAATCGTGCGAACCTGTTTTATTTATAGAGCTCTTTATCTATCTGATAGCGTTTCATTTTGTCATACAGCGTTTTTCGAGGCACATTCAACTGTTCCATCGTTTGTTTGATGCTGCCATTGTTTTCCAGTAGCGCATTTTCTATCGCTGCCTTTTCAAACTCCGCCACTTGCTCTGCAAGGCTACTGGTTGAGGTGGGGATGGAACTCGGTTCTCCTAATTGGATGAGTTTACCTAATAAAACGAAACGCTCTGCTGCATTGCGCAGTTCTCGGACATTTCCCGGCCAATCGTGAGCCATTAGCTGAGCCAAATCTTGTGCTGAAAGGCTTGGCGAACTTTTACCATAGCGCGACGCCGCGACTAAAAGAAAATGATGGAAAAGGGCAGGGATGTCTTCCTTGCGTTCACGTAAGGGAGGCAAATCTAGCGTAACCACGTTGAGGCGATAGTAGAGGTCTTGACGAAATGTGCCTTGTTCCGCCGCACGTTTAAGATCCACTTTTGTTGCCGCGACAACGCGAATGTCGAGAGGTAAAAGTTCGTTTGAGCCAACGCGTTCAATCACGCGCTCTTGCAGGACGCGCAACAAACGAATTTGTGCCTGAATCGGCATCGATTCGATTTCATCTAAGAAGAGTGTGCCGCCCTGTGCAAATTCAAACTTACCAATACGCCGACTTTCTGCCCCAGTAAATGCGCCTTTTTCGTGACCATAGAGTTCGCTTTCAATTAAGTTTTCTGGCACCGCGCCACAGTTCACCGCCACAAAGTTATTGTTTCTACGAGAACTTTGTTCGTGCAGTGAGCGGGCGATAAGCTCTTTACCTGTACCTGTTTCGCCAAACAGCAGAATATCGGCATCTGTATCAGCAATGTGGGCGATGGTTTCTCGCAGCGTTTGGATGCTAGTGGTTTCACCGATGATTCGGGGGCCAAGCGTTTGGCTTGCTTTGAGTGATTGACGAAGTTTCTCATTTTCGTTCGTCAGTTGGCGTCTTTCAATGGCGCGCTTTACGGTTTCAACCAAGTGTTCTGGCGCAAAAGGCTTCTCTATAAAATCGTAGGCCCCTTGGTGTAACGCATTTACGGCCATAGAGATGTCACCATGGCCTGTAATCATGATAACTGGCAGGTTTGGGTCGCGTTGAACTAACGTGGTTAACAGATCCATGCCTGAAATACCGGGTAAGCAGATGTCGGTTACAATCACACCAGCTTCATCGCTTTGTTTCATGGCTAACAAGGCGGATTCCGCATCGGAAAAAAAAGCCGCTTCGATATCGGCTAGCTCAAACGTTTGTTCTATTGCTAATCGAAGGTCGGCTTCATCATCAATAAAAAACACCTGACACATTATCTTATCCTTCTGATTGTTCGGTGCGTTGGCATATTGGTAAGCACAATGAGAATCGAGCGCCACCTTGGGCTCGGTTGTGAGCACTCAAGCTGCCGTTCATGCCAGCCAATATTTGCTGAGATATAGAAAGTCCTAATCCCAATCCATTCTTTTTAGTTGTTAAAAACGGTTCGCAAAGTTCGGACAGTGTGTGCGAACCAAGCCCAGGGCCATTGTCATCGACATGAATCATCACTTTGTTTTCATCCGTATCCGTTTCAACGAGCAACCACACTTGTTTATCTTGTTGTTCTTTTACTGCTTCAATCGCGTTCGTCAGCAAGTTAACCAGAACTTGCTCCAATTGAATGGTATTGATTTGAACCTCGATGTCGTCAGTAGGAAGTTCGGTAGCAAGTAGAACACGAGCAGATTTAAAAGCGGGTTTCATGAGCTCTTTTGATGAGGCTATCACGGGCAACAGACGTGTTTGGGTAAGCTCATTGCCGCTGGCCTTTTTGGCAAACGAACGCAATTGCTGGCTGATGTTTGCCATTCTGTCTGTGAGGGCTGAAATGCGAGTGAGATTATCTTCCACTCGATCATACTTTTCTTTCTGAAGGAACAATTTTCCATTCTCAGCAAAGCTACGAATGGCTGCCAACGGATTATTCAGCTCATGGCTGATGCTCGCTGACATTTGACCGAGAACTGCCAGCTTAGCCGCTTGAATCAACTCATCTTGGGTTAAACGCAGTGTTTGCTCCGTTTCGGTTCGCTGCGCAATTTCAGCCTGTAACTCTGCTGTTCTCGCCATGACTTGAAATTCTAACTTCTGATTCGCTTCTTGTTGGATTCGTTCTAACTGCAAATGGCGTTGTTGGCGGTGATAAATCAACTGGCCAATCAAGAACAAAACCGTAAAGGCCAACGTAAGCACAACGATATAGCCCATCGTAACCCAAACGATGGATTGTTTTGGCGAAAGCACACGAATCGTTAGCTTTAACTCAGGTAAAGGCAGTGAAGAGACAACCAGTGTCCCTTTATTGTAGGGGTAGCCTTGTTTCAGTTCAGAATTTGGTGCATTCAAGTTGCCGACAAAGCCCAATGTCGGAATCGGTGTGTCGAGATATTGTCTACTCGTCCAAACTTGCTTTTTATCTGCATCACTTAACGGTTGTAGGCTTTTGAATAGCCAATCCTGCCGGCTGCTCATAAAGACAATATTGTGAGGGTCGCTGGCCACGAACACGCTGTCAGGTTGTTGCCAGTTATCTTCAATTTTACTCAAATCCATTTTTACGACCACGATGCCCAACACGCCGCCAGCATAAATTATTGGATATGAGTAGTAATAGCCACGTTGGCCGGATGTTGAGCCCAGAGCGTAATATTGGCTGCTTTCACCGCTGATGGCTTGTTTAAAGTAAGGTCTAAAAGCAAAGTTGCGTCCAATAAAAGAGCGCTTTTTACGCCAGTTACTTGCTGCAATGGTCGTGCCCCATTGATCAATCAAATAAGTATCTGCCGCTTCAATAACGTTGTTCACCGATTCTAGATAGCGATTGGTGATTTCGAGTTGAGCGCTATTTGAAGGATTCAGTAGAGCTTCAAAAAGAGGAACATCTTTGGCTAAAAGATTGGGTATATGGGCGTATTTATCGAGCTTATTTTTGATGTGGCTAGAAAATTGTTCGAGCTGTGATTGGTGTTTATCTAGCAAAGATTGATAGCTGTGTTGCCACACCCAGCGCCCGCCCACAATGGCGCACAGGAAATATAAGGCGAAAAAAATCAGTAAAATACGATTTCGTTGAGACATCCTTGCATTCCTATTACACGTCCTTTTTATGCCTTTAGAAATGTTAATGGGTTGTAGGGATGATGGGGGATTTAGTTTTCAACTCTGTGGAGTAAAACA
>JABXIW010000160.1 GCA_013372875.1 Gammaproteobacteria bacterium
CAAATTTGAATGCCCGCAGGGCAGCCCCGAAGGGGTGAGTATCAGGATGATACGAATAGAGTAGGTCACCGATAATTGCATCCTGCATTATCGGCATTCACCACATCCCTGTGGCTTATCGCCAAGCGCTTATTTAAATAAAAGGGCTCAGCGCAAGGTGGGCCTTTTTTGTTTACTGCATATCATTATTAGATCCTCTATAATTATTAAAAATAAAAATAGCTTTCTATCAGATGAATCATTATCAGCTCAAAGCCGTTAACCCTAAAGCGCACTTATTTGAAATTAAATTAACCATTGATAAGCCAGATCTAGAGGGGCAGATTTGCTACTTACCCAATTGGATCCCTGGTAGTTATATGATCCGGGATTTCGCTAAGAATATTCTATGGATCAAAGCTGAATCTAAAGGTAAAGAAGTTGGCGTAAAACAACTAGATAAGTCTTGCTGGCAGTTTGCGCCTTGTGAGGCTGAGTTAAAAATCACTTATCAAGTGTATGCTTGGGATTTATCTGTGCGTGGTGCTCATTTAGATCAAACCCATGGTTTTTTTAATGGTACTAGTGTCTTTCTAGCGGTCAAAGGGCAAGAAACGAAACAGCATCAAGTTGAGATTATCAGACCGAGTGGGGAAACTTTTAAGGATTGGCGTGTTGCCACTGGCTTGACACCTGTGGCAGAGACTCAAGAGTTTGATTTCGGATTATATGAAGCAAAAGATTATGATGAATTGATTGATTGTCCAGTTGAATTGGCGGACTTTACCCTAATTAGTTTTGATGCCTGTGGCATTCCGCATCATATGGCGTTAACGGGGCGATTTGATAAGTTGGATGAGAAGCGTCTAATCGATGACTTGCGCAAAATTTGTGAACATCAACTGGCATTTTTCGATAAGCCTTATCCAATGCAGCGTTATATTTTTATGACTTATGTGTTGGGTGATGGTTTTGGTGGTTTAGAGCATCGAAACTCCACTGCCTTGCACTGTAGCCGTGAAGATTTGCCTTTAACTACAGACGATTCAAATTCGGTAAAAGAAAACTACCAAAAGTTTTTAGATCTCTGCTCGCACGAATACTTCCACACTTGGAATGTGAAGAAAATCAAGCCAGCAACATTTTTACCTTATGATACTCAGCAAGAGTCTTACACTGAATTGTTATGGGCTTTTGAGGGGATCACTTCCTATTACGACAGTTTGGCGTGCGTTCAATCAGGCGTGATCAGCACGGAGAATTATTTAACGGCACTTGCTAAAACCATCACTTCGGTACGCCGCGCTAAGGGGCGTCTAGTACAGACTGTTACCGATTCGAGCTTTAACGCTTGGACCAAATATTATAAGCAAGATGAAAACGCGCCTAACTCTGTTATCAGCTACTACACCAAAGGTGCTTTAATCGCTTTTTGTTTAGATTTTATGATTCGCGATAAAACTGATGATAAAAAATCGTTAAAAGATGTGATGCAATACTTATGGCAAGAGTTTGGCGCCAAAAGCATTGGTGTTGAAAATGATACTATCCAAAACCATGTGCTGGAGATTTGTGGCGACGCTGCAACAGAAGAGTTAAAAGCATTCTTTGATAAAGCCTTATATACTACTGAAGAACTTGATTTAGACACTCCGCTAAAGGCTTTAGGATTGGATTTGAACTATCAAGCTCGTAAAACGAGTAGCGATAGAGGCGGCTTTGTCGAGAAGTTTAATCCTGAGCCAGCAAAAGTTGGCCTTGGCGTTGAATATCAATCTATGGCGACTGGTATTAAAGTCAAAAATGTCTATTTGGATAGTCCTGCTAGTAAAGCAGGCATATCTGCCGGCGATCATTTAATCAGTATGAATGGTTATAAAATCATGGCATCCAGTTTTGAAAAGCGATTGGCCGAATTAGAAATTGCTGAAAGCATTGAAGTGATGGGGTTCAGACGCGATGAGCTTATGAAGTTTGATCTTTTATTAGCAGAAGCCGAAGCAGATACTGCCTATTTAAGTTATAGTGATGAGCTTGGTGATAACAAGCAGAATGATTTATTTAAGAATTGGTTAAAAATAACAGAATGAAGATAGTAACCTTTAACATCAACAGCGTCAGAACAAGAGCCCATCAAATTGAAGCACTTGTTGAAAAGCACAATCCAGACATTATTTGTCTGCAGGAAACTAAAGTGCATGACGATATGTTTCCGTTCGATCTGTATGAACATTTGGGCTATCACATCGATATTCACGGTGGTAAAGCTCACTATGGTGTAGCAACTTTTAGTAAGCAGAAGCCGATTGCGGTCGAGAAAGGTTTTCCCAATGACCCAGAAGATGCACAGCGCCGCATGATTATTACCACTTATCAATATGGTGATGAAAAATTAAAAGTGCTTAATGGTTATTTCCCACAGGGCGAAAATCGCAGCCACCCAACCAAATTTCCCTATAAAGAAAAGTTTTACGCCGATATCATCGATTATTTAAAAGATCATGATTTAAGCACCAGAACCATTGTATTGGGTGATATTAATATTTCCCCGACTGATATGGATATTGGTATTGGCGAACCTAACCGTAAGCGTTGGCTCAGAGAGGGTAAGTCGAGTTTCTTGCCTGAAGAAAGAGAATGGTTGGCGCAAATGATGGATACTGGATTAATCGATACCTATCGAACCATTAATCCCGAAGTTGATGATAAATTCAGCTGGTTCGATTATCGCAGTAAAGGCTTTGAACGAGAGCCAAAGCGCGGTTTACGAATTGATTCGATTTTTGCCTGCGATTGGCTGAATCAAAGAGTGGTGGCCTCAGATATCGATTATGAAATACGCGGCATGGAGCGTCCATCGGATCACGCTCCAGTGTGGACTGAGTTTAAACTTTGATCTTTTAGGAAAATAACTAAATTAGGCGCTAGCAATAGCGCCTTTTTTTACCCCTTCAAAAGCCTTCACTTTTAACTCTGAGTCAGGATGCAAGAGCTTTAATTGCTTGACAATATGAGCTGCAATTAATTCAACCGTCGAGTCATTTTTCATTAAGTGACAGCGTTGTTTGGGAATGGTCAGTGAGAAGCCGCCTTGCTCGCTGTGATAGGCAAAGTGATAGTAATCCACATCATCAATAGATAATTCTTTATCAATATCTTCTTCGGTAGCGATATAAATATCGCGCCACTTTTCTGCCCAAAACTCTTCAAGTTTAGTATTGCGAACGTTTTGGTCAAAGATTTGAATTTGTGAGCGATGACCATGTGCAATGCGTTGGCAATCGCCTAAGTGTTTTTTTAAGCCATGGGCATAATGATAGTAAGCGCCTTGAATATTTTCGACGGATAATTCCAATTCGATATTACTGACATTTTCCGGAACCACTTTACGACAAGCATTAAGTAATACCGCTTTGACCGCATCCATGCTGACAGAATCAGATTCAAGCAGCACTACCGCTTCTGAAGGTGATTGATGGCGATACCAATGACCATTAGCATCCTGCATTTCAAGTAGTAAATTATCTTGCTCGAAAGTCGAATTGAGTTTGCTATATTGGGCTGGAACCACAAGTTTGTGATCCACTGAGCCATCAATGGCAATTTTGATTTGTTTTTTTACATCACCAAAATCAAACACCATGCCCTGATCATCAAGCTCACCTTCAAGTAGAATATCTACAATCCAGCTTTCGCCAACAATCCCGCGTTCGGGGTCGAAATAAGCAAAATCAATAACGGTTAGTTGATCAACAAACAGGGCGGCCATGATGAAAAGTATCGGCTGGTGATTTAATAATGGCGGCAATTATAGCATAATCGCTTTAAAGCAAACGATTAATAAATCCATGAATAATAAATCCATGAAATCCCAGTACGATGTATTTTCCCTCGGCAATGCGCTGGTGGATATTGAATTAGAAGTCACGCCTCAAGAGTTAGAGCGGTTGTCCATCGAAAAAGGCGTCATGACCTTGGTGGAATTGGAACGTCACGATTACTTACTCGAAGAATTAGTGGGTAAAGCTCATCACCGCGCTTCGGGCGGCTCGGCGGCTAACAGTATTTTTGCACTGGCACAGCTGGGCGGTAGAGGTTATCACTGTTGTAAGGTGGCACAAGACGAGGCGGGGCAGTTTTACGCGTCTGATCTTAATGACGCTGGTGTAGATAACAACATTGCGCAGCTTGAGAATAATAACGGTACAACTGGTAAGTGCTTGGTCATGGTGACTCCAGATGCCGATAGAACCATGAATACTTATTTGGGGATCAGTAGTGAGCAGCAGCCGCAAGATTTGGATTTAACGGCTTTAGGCAATAGCCAATACTTGTATATCGAAGGCTATTTGGTGACTAGTGAGTCCAACCATCAGTCAGCTTTAGCAGCAAAAAAACATGCCGATGAGCAGGGCGTTAAAGTGGCCTATACCTTATCCGATCCCAACATGGTTCGTTTCTTTAAGCCGCAGATTGAGCAAATTTTAGCTAATGGTGTTGAGTTATTATTTGCTAATGAAGATGAAGCGTTAGAGTTTACTCAAAAAGATAGTGTGCTATTGGCACTTAAAGAGCTACAAGCCCATGCTAAGCAAGTTGTCATAACTTTAGGAGCTAAGGGTGCGGTTTATTTCGATGGCGAACAAACTCACCATATTGAGCCTTTTGAAGTTGAAGCGATAGATACAAATGGCGCTGGCGATATGTTTGCTGGAGCTTTCTTGTATGGCTTAACACAGGGGTATAGCGCCCAAAAATGTGGTCAATTGGCCAGCTTTGCCTCTTCATTTTTAGTGACTCAGTTTGGCCCTCGTTTAAAAGGTGAAGCGGTGAAAGTGATCCAAAATTTCAATCAAAAGTTACAAAACCCATAAGAGATTAAAATTGATAATTCGTATTATGCGACATGGCGATGCACCCCTAATCGATGGGGAGCGTCAGCTTTCAGAAAATGGCAAAAAGGAAGTTCGAGCTATGGCGAAATGGCTCGCAGGCCAATCCGAACCTGATATCGTTTTGGTCAGTCCGATTTTACGCGCCCAACAAACCGCTCAACAGTTAGAGCCTTTTTTAACTCATCATTACCGCCGTGCTGACGAAGAGTTGCTCAAACCAGAAGCCGATGCGCAAATCGCCACTGCCTATTTCGAAGCGTTATCAGCTAATAATTTACTGCTTATTAGTCATATGCCATTGGTAGTTAATTTGTTAGAAGCCTGGCTACCTGGCCAGGGTCGTTACTTTCCAACGGCAACTATTGCCGAGCTTGAAATCAAGGGTTCTGAGGCTAAGCTCAAGCAATTTATCAGTCCCGACGATCTGACCTAACCAATATAAGTCGATTGAAAGAAAGCAAAACTGGTAATTTCTTACTTTTATAGCTAGCATAAGCGCCTTGTTAAGGTTTTATGAAACTTATGTCACAGCAACCAACTCTGAACCCTTCTGCTAACCGCTTTAAAATTTGGTGGATTATCATCTATTCTTTGGCAAATACCTTGAAATATAGCCTTAAAACCATGTTTATTGGCTTATTGGTAAACCGTAAAGATAAGTTGGCTGCGCGTGAAAAAGTTAATCAAATTATTTATGACTGGGCTTCACGCCTAGTTAACAAGGCTCAAATTGATTGGCGTGTCGATGGTGAGCTTGAAGTGCAAATCCCTGAAGAACGCTCGGTTATTTTGATGTGCAATCATGCAAGTGCTTATGATATTCCATTAGCTTATACCGCTTTGCCGGGCGCTATTCGTATGATCGCGAAAAAAGAGTTGTTTAATATTCCGATCCTCTCGCGAGCCATGCGCACCGCAGAATTTCCTTCGATTGATAGGCAAAATAGGACGCAAGCGATAAAGGATTTGGAGTTCGCACGTAATAAGATGAAAAGTGGTATTCGGATTTGGATGTTTCCTGAAGGCACTCGTTCTGCCGATGGTCAGCTTAGACCTTTGAAAAAGGGTGGTATTCGTTTAGCCATTGATACTAATGCGATTGTGATCCCGATTGTGATGCAGGATATTCAGCACATTCTGCCCAATAAAAAGTGGTTAAAGATGCGCTTGGGACAAAAGGTTAACATTAAAATTGGCCAAGCCATCGATTGTCGCCAATACCAAATTGATGATCGACATCAATTGACCGAACTAGTGTATAATCAAATGCAACAACTTCTCGAAAGTCGCTGATGACTGGGTGTATCCATGGAAAAGTATCAACAGGCTGAAAAATCTCTTAAAACCATTACCGATTTTGTGCGTTTTGCCGCCTCCGAATTTGAGCGTGCAAGCCTTTACTACGGTCATGGTACTGATAACGCTTGGGACGAGGCTGTAGCCTTGGTTTTGCAAATGCTGGAATTGCCAAGCGATTATCCTGTAGTGATGTTTGAGGCGCGATTAATCAAGGAAGAAAAAGCTCATATTATTAGCGCTATACGTAGTCGCATTGAAGAACGTAAGCCATTGGCTTATATCACCAATAAAGGTTATTTTGCTGGCATAGAATTTTTTGTGGATGAGCGAGTGCTAGTGCCGCGTTCACCCATTGCTGAGTTGGTCGAAAACCAATTTAATCCGTGGCTGATTTCCGATGAGCCGCGAATTTTGGATTTGTGCTGTGGTAGTGGCTGCATTGGTATTGCTTGTGCCGCCTATTTACCCGATTCGGAAGTATTGGTTTCGGATATTTCAACCGAAGCCCTGCAGGTTGCTGAAATGAATATCGACCAAGCGGGCTTATACCCTCGAGTACAGGCGGTTGAATCTGATCTGTTTTCCGCGATGCGTGATATGAAGTTCGACTTGATTGTTTCTAATCCACCTTATGTGGACGCCGAAGATTTAGCCGATATGCCTGCTGAGTTTTTCCACGAGCCGGAAATTGGTTTAGGCTCTGGTAACGACGGTTTGGATTTGACTAAAAAAATTCTTGCTCAGGCTAGTGACTTTTTAACCGAACACGGAGTTTTAATTGTGGAAGTCGGTAATAGTTGGGTAGCGCTGCAAGAAGCCTATCCGGAAGTTCCATTTACTTGGCTTGAGTTTGAGCGCGGTGGTGATGGTGTTTTCTTACTGACCAAGCAGCAACTCGAAGAGCATTTTAGCTGATATTTGTTAGCTAGATCTTGTTATTGTATGACCATGCTCGAACCTTGTGTTTATCAGTTCTCAACAGTGTTTAATGCAGAGTTTCAAACTTTAAACACTCAGTTAGCTCCTGGTGCCAATGAGCCTTTCTATCAAGCACCAAAAGCACAAGCGCCTGCAATTATTTTTTCCAATCAAGATTTTTTTTCCAGCGCTTTGCATGAAGTAGCCCACTGGTGTATTGCCGGTGAACAGCGTCGTCAGCTTGATGATTATGGCTACTGGTATGCACCTGACGGACGCAGCAATGAGCAGCAAACCGAGTTTTTTAAAGTTGAAGTAAAGCCTCAAGCGTTAGAATGGGCGTTTCATTTAGCTGCAAATCTGTCTTTCCAATTTAGTTTAGATAATTTAAATTCTGAAGTATGTGAAAAAGAAACTGATGCGTTCAAACAAACGGTTTATGCTCAGTTGCAACGATATTTCGTCAATGGTTTTCCTGAAAGAGCATTGCAAGTTATTCAAATGTTAGCCAGTCAATATAACTCCCATCAACCGATCCTTTTACCTCCAAAGTTAACTAATGACAACTAAAGCAAAACTTAGATTCGGCTTAATTATCAATCCTTATGCGGGGATTGGCGGTAAAGTTGGGCTAAAAGGTAGTGATGGTGATGCAATCCGTAAAGAAGCCTTTGCTCGTGGAGCAACTCAGCAAGCGATGAATCGCACCAGAATGGCCCTGCAAGTTTTAGATAGCTCCCAAGTTGAAATTGAATGGTTTACCGTAAGTGGCGATATGGGCGAAAGTTTATTAGTTGAGCTTGGTCACCAATACCAAGTTTGTTATCAAGCCGAACGACCTTCAACGGAGCAGGATACCCTTGAAGCGATTAAGACTTTCAATCAACTCAACTTGGATCTAGTGGTTTTTGCAGGCGGCGATGGCACTGCGAGAAATGTTTGTCAGGCGGTAAAAGATTCGCAATTGGTTCTTGGTATTCCTGCGGGCGTTAAAATTCATTCTGGGGTTTACGCTATAACGCCACACGCGGCGGGAATTGTAATGCAACAACTACTTAACAATGAACTGGTCTCGGTGGTTGAAGCATCGGTCATGGATATTGATGAGTCGGCTTTTCGACAGGGGCAGGTTAGAGCAAAAAAATATGGCGAAATGTTGGTGCCAGCAGAGCATCAATACATTCAAGCGACCAAGGTTTCATCATCTCAATTAAACAAAGAAAACGAAGCTTTAGTTCAAGCAGATATTGCTGAGTACATAGTTGAACAGATGGATGATGAAATTCATTATCTGATTGGCTCAGGGACCAGTTGTGCTGCGGTGATGGAAGCGCTTGATTTACCGAATAGTTTGTTAGGCTTTGATTGGATTTTCCAAGAAAATTTGCAAGGCAGTGATCTTACCGAGCAAGATATTTTGCAGCTTATTGAGCAGCAGCCGAATAAAGTAAAGCTGATTTTGACCGTAATTGGTGGTCAAGGACATCTTATCGGTCGTGGCAATCAACAGATCAGTGCTAAAGTGTTAGCTCAACTTTCTAAAGACGATCTCATCGTCATTGCTACCAAGAGTAAAATCAACTCATTAGCAGCCAAGCCGTTGGTTATTGATTCTGATAAAATGGCAATCAACCATAAATTTCATGGGCTCATTCGAGTCATTACTGGTTATGAGGACGAAATCTTCTATCAAGTGGGTTTCGATGGTTAGGATATTTGCCATTTCTTTTGTGAGATATATCTCACAAACACAATGGATATATCTGAAAGAGTTGTATAAAAAACCGACGAAAAATATTTTTTATGCCCTAACTCATTAATATTGTTAGATTTTTATTTGAAGTCATCCCTTCTCTTATTCTCTTTTTCATTTTCCCCCGATTGTTTAAAAAAGGTTTTTGGGTATATTTACTCCTGCAAACGGAGACTGCACTATCTACTACAAATTGGAATATTAATAAGAGGAAGAGTCAGGAAGACCATTTTAAAGGATGAAACTGAAGGATTTTAGTTGAATGGAAACAGAATAAGCGGCGTTTGCCGCTTTTATTTTGCCTGTAATAAATCAAAACTCAAATTATCACTTTGTTATCAATGGCTTAGCTGTATATTTTGCCGATCTGGTGTACACTCAAGTTAAGGTCAGTTTAAAGTCTATTAAGAGTGTCGAATGGCAAATCGGATTTTAGTCAACTTTGCGCACCCAAGGTTTGAATCCTCCGCTGCAAACCAAATGATGGTTTCGGCGATCAAGGATTTGGAAGGGGTGACTTTTAATGACCTATACGAGGAATACCCAGATTTTCTAATAGATATAAAGCGTGAGCAAGAGTTGCTGCTTACCCATGACATTATCATATTTCAACATCCACTGTATTGGTATAGTGCGCCAGCTTTGCTCAAAGAATGGCAAGATTTAGTGCTTGAAGCGGGTTTTGCTTATGGTGAGTTGGGTTATCAATTGGAGCACAAATATTGGTTAAATGCGGTGACAGTTGGCGGTACCTATGAAAGCTATAGTGAAGAAGGCTATAACCATTATCCGTTGGATGTTTCACTGAAACCATTTGAGCAAACCGCGACTTTCTGTGGCATGAATTTTTTAAAGCCGTTTGCTGTGTATGATGTGATGAGGATTAGCAAAGAAAAAATGGTGGATGCGGCTGAATCTTACCGCAAGCATATCATTGGCCTGCAAAATCACTTAGATCTGGCCACAGGAACCTATACTTAATGGATACGGAAAGCATACTCTTTAAGGCTTTGATCTTTTTAGCCGCAGCAGTGGTTGGGGTGCCAATTGCCAAGCGTTTAGGCTTAGGCTCAGTTTTAGGTTATTTACTCGCCGGTGTGATTATTGGTCCCTTTGCCTTAGGCTGGGTTGGTAATGATGTTGGTGACATTATGCACTTCGCCGAATTTGGCGTGGTAATGATGTTATTTTTGGTGGGTCTAGAACTTGAACCAAAGAAACTGTGGCGGATGAGAATGCCGATTTTAGGGCTTGGCGGGCTTCAGGTGCTTTTTACTGGCATTATCATCAGTTTAATAGCTGTTTATTGCGGGCAAAACTGGCAAGCAGCTTTGGCCATCGGCATGGTTTTGGCGCTTTCATCTACAGCAATTGTATTGCAAACCCTATCTGAAAAAGGCTTGATGCGTACTGATGCTGGCCGCTCGTCATTCTCAGTTTTACTGTTCCAAGATATAGCTGTAATTCCGATGCTGGCCTTGATGCCTCTACTCGCCGTTGCTCCAATCGTAACTACCGCGGATGATCATTCTTTAATTCAACTGCAAGGTTGGCAACAAACTTTAGCCGTTATAGGTTCAATTGCTGCGATTATCTTTGCTGGAAAATTTTTAATTCAACCCGTATTTAATTTAATCGCAAGAACGGGTTTGCGCGAAATATTTATTGCCACTTCATTGCTACTGGTTATTGGTATTACTATCGGTATGCAATGGGTTGGTCTATCACCTGCGTTGGGCGCTTTCCTTGCAGGGGTAGTCTTGGCAGACAGTGAATATCGTCACGAGCTCGAAGTTGGTTTGGATCCTTTTAAGAGCTTGTTGCTCGGCCTATTTTTTATAACCGTTGGTGCTAGCATTAACTTGGATCTTTTGTTGCAAGATCCAACGACCATTTTAGTGCTAGTGGTAACCCTGATTGCAGTAAAGATGTTGGTGCTCTTTACTTTGGCCAAGTTTTTTAAAATGCCATTGCTGGAAAACCTTGTTTTTACATTCGCTTTAGCTCAAGGCGGTGAGTTTGCTTTCGTACTATTTAGTTTTGCAAGTAAAAACGGCGTGTTACCTGATGATGTGATTGCAACCTTAACCGTGGTGGTGGCGCTCAGTATGGCATTAACGCCATTGCTAATGATTTTGAGTGAAAAGGTCTTACAGCCACTTTTTGATAAGCAAGAACTAGATCAAAAATATGATGATATAGATGATGGCGAGACGCCTGTGATTGTTGCTGGTTATGGTCGCTTTGGGCAAATTGTGTCCCGTTTGTTACGCTCGCAAGGTTTTCAAACCACTTTATTAGAATATGACGCGGTGCAAATAGAGTTAGTCAGAAAGTTTGGTACTAAAGCCTTTTATGGAGATGTCACTAATATCGACTTGCTGAAAGCCGCAGGAGCTGAAACAGCAAAGCTATTGGTGTTATCTGTCGACAATACTGATAAAGCGATTTTAGTCACAGAACTGTGCCGCAAACATTTTCCCAATTTGCGCATTTATGCTCGTGCAAAAGGGCGCCGAGAGGCATATGAAATTAAAAAAGCTGGCGCGCACTTTGTTATGCGAGAAACTTTGGGATCGGCATTATTATTAGGTCGTGAAGCCTTAGTGGATCTAGGTTTTCGTAAGTTTCAAGCACAAAGGGCGGCACAAACTTTCTTGCACTATGATTCCAAGCATATGGATGAGTTGACCGATCTATGGGGCGACGAAAAACAATACATCTTAGCTGCTACAGAAAAAGCTGAGTTACTGGAAGCGGTTCTGAAATCGGATATTAAAGATAGGGCTGAGATGGAAGATCATGCATGGGATTCAGATCTAAGAAATAAAAATCAAGATGCGGGTCATGAATAAAACCACTGAACTACCTACGATAGAAGTTTATGAGCTTGTCTTTATGTTGATCCCAATAATCATCATTGGGTTAGTAATGTGGTCATGGAAAATAAAAACCAAAGACTATTGGATTGCTAATTTGCGAATGTTTGTTCAGCTAAGTCTGATTGGGTTTGTGCTCATTTATTTGTTTAAAGATAATAATATTTGGCTTGGCACACTAGTAATGAGCACAATGCTGCTGATTTCTGCATGGATTTCATTAAGGCCATTGGCCAATAAAAACTTACTTCATTATACGGATATTGCCATTTCGATTACCGCAGGCACTGGTATTAGTATGCTGTTGATAGTTGTATTGGTATTAAAACCCGATCCTACTTATCAGGCACAGCTAATTATTCCACTGGTTGGGCTCTTGTTAGGTAATACCATGAATTCGATCAGTCTTTCTGGTGATCGATATAGTCATGAAATGACAAGCCATAAGGACAAGCTAAAAGCACGCAATGCTGCTTTCAACACAGCCATGATACCGAGAATTAATAGTTTGCTGGCGATGGGGCTGGTGGCGCTTCCTGGTACTATGACCGGGCAAATAATTTCAGGCGTTGAGCCAGTGGTCGCAGCACGTTATCAAATTATGATTATGGCGGCGATCTTAATTTCCAGCGCGGTATCAATCATGCTGTACCTGATGCTTAGAATGCGACGTCAAGTTATGGGCTAACGTCGTGGACTAATTTTTTGCAGTAAGGTTTTAGATATTGGCAAGGTTTTATTGAGCATTGCGCAGCTAATGACTTCTGCGCCGAGTAAACTAAGGCACAAGCCACGAGTGCCGTATCCATAATTAAGCCAAATATTTTGTCCGTTGTGCTCAGTATAAAAGCCACAATAAGGGAATCGATCAAAGCTCGAGGCGCGAATGCCTGCATAGGATTTGCTGATTTTTGAGCTCGAAAGCCCTAAAGCAAACTGACGATTGGCTTGCTCAATATTCAGTAAATCATCATCCTTGTTTAAAGAATCATCATGATTAGTTTCAAAGGTAGCCCCTAATATCCAATCTTCTTTTTCTTGAAATAAATGCCCATCATAATTAATGGGATGGCCTAGAGAATACTTGGCCTTAACTGCGGTGATTTGACCCCGTAAAGGCATAACTGATGGTAGCTGCAATCCAATAGTTTGCAATAGATCCGAGTAACCTGTAGCGATAACGATTTGATCAAATTCTTGTAGTTGATCTAAGTTCCTAACTTTAGAATTCAGATGTATTTGTTGAATTGGAATCTGCCTTATAAAAGCATCGCAAAGTTCAGGACCATTAACTTGTAAAGCCATCAATTCTATCGCGAAGTCATACAAAGAGCTTTTAGCTGACTTTTTTATATCTATTCTATTTTGATAAATATCTAAATAATTTTTAAGCTGGAACTCTGAGTATTTTTCACTAGCCAATTGCACTGCTTTATCAGCGCGCAACAAATATGGGTGCTTAGACAAAAAATCGCTAATCGAATTGAGCCCTGCAAAAGTTAATTGGCTAAAACTATTATGATCAATTGATAAGTTAGGCATCGCTAAAAGGGCTGGCATCTTTGAAGCTCCAGCAGCCAATTGCGGTGATTTGTCAAAAATATGAACCTCTACGCCTTGCTGATTCAGTTGATAAGCTAGTGAGGTTCCAGCCAAACCTGCGCCTATTACGGCAACCTTGTTAGGCTTTTGCCTCGGTAAACTGTAATCCGAGGCAAGATTAGCTTTAGGCGTCGATAACTTCTTTTCTGCAAATTTTGCTGCTAGCATTTCGCGCTTATAGCCAAAGCCTTTGCGTTTTGTAACTTCAAAACCATAGTGCTGTAGCATTTTTCGGACTTCAGAAGCTGAGGTAAAAGTGGCCACGCTAGTTTGCCGAGGGGCTTCATTGATGGCGTTAAGCGCCATAAAGTGCCATAGCCCTTTATGCCACATTTGTGGGTTTTTGCTCGGTGCAAATCCATCTAAAAACCAAGCGTCAATTTTTTGACTATTATTTAAGGCGACTTCTTTTAAGGCTTTTTCCAGCGGATAGAAAATCAAGTGCAGCGTGATATTGCTGGATATATTTATCGGAAAAACGCCTGGCAATAAGGGCGGATATTGAGCTATTAGCGGCTCAAAAAAGTCGCTCTCTAAATTTAGCTCTTGGTAGATTCGAACTAGATCTGATGTTTGAATTGGAAACTGCTCAACCGAATAGTAATTTAGATGACCACTGGGATTAAGTTGTTGCCATAAATTAGCGGTCAGCAGAAAATTTAAACCACTACCAAAGCCCGTTTCAAAAATGCTGAAACTATCAGGCTGCTCAGCAAAGCGTTGTTCTAGTTGATTTCCTTCAATAAAAACATACTTTGATTCAGCAATGCCATCTTGAGTATTGAAGTAAACATCATCAAATTGAGGGGAATAGGGCGCGAATTGTTGAGCTCCATTTTTTTCAATCTCGCGCCATTCGACTTGTTTCCATTCAATCGTAGCAGGCTCTACACCTAAGAAAGCCTTGTGCATTTTATTTGCTGATAAGGCTAATAAATTCGTTGCGAGTTTTTTCGGAAGTGCGGAATAAACCCAGCATGGTCGAGCTGGTCATCACGGAATTTTGTTTTTCCACGCCGCGCATCATCATGCACATATGCTTGGCTTCGATAATTACACCAACACCTGCGGCATCAGTAACTTCTTGGATCGCTTCGGCGATTTGCTTGGTTAAATTTTCTTGGATCTGCAAGCGACGGGCAAACATATCTGAAATGCGTGCTAATTTGGACAATCCCAAAACTTTACCCGTAGGCAAGTAACCAATATGGACTTTACCGACAAAAGGCAGCATATGGTGCTCGCACATTGAATAGAGCTCAATATCCTTAACAATCACCATAGAATCATTGTCAGATTCAAAAATGGCGTTGTTGACTACCTCTTCTAAAGATTGCCCATAGCCACGGGTCAAAAATTGCATGGCTTTTGCAGCCCTTTTCGGGGTGTCTAAAATACCATCTCGTTTGGTGTCTTCGCCAATTTCTTCAAGAATATTGTGGTATAGGTTTGCTAATTTGTCGCTCATGCGAGTCTCTATCAATAATTACTGGCTTAATTTTAAAGGAAGACGCTAAAATACCCAAATATTTATAGAAATTAATTCAAGGAAGCCTTCTGAGTTACTTAAAGTTGCTAGCCGATGAAAATATGCCAATGGTGGATGAGCTGTTTGGCGATTTCTGCTGGATAGAGCGAAAAGCAGGGCGGGACATTGGTGCTAAAGACCTTGCTGATGTTGATATTTTACTGGTGCGCTCCATTACTCAAGTCAATCGCCAATTGCTTGAAAGCTCGCCAGTAAAATTTGTAGGAACCGCAACGATTGGCACCGATCATATTGATAAGGATTATTTGGCGGCCTCAAATATTGAGTTTGCCGATGCTGCTGGCTGTAATGCTCAGGCGGTTGCTGAGTATGTGATAGCGGCTATCGGCTATTGGGCATATCAACGCGATATTGATCTGCATAGTAAAAAGGTCGGGGTTATTGGCGCTGGTAATGTGGGTACTAAAGTTTCTCGGATGTTGGATTTATTGGGTATTCAATACCTACTAAATGACCCTATTTTAGAAGCCAATGGCGATAAACGCGATTTTTCTCCATTAGGCCAAATCAATCAATGCGATATCGTCACTTGTCATGTGCCACTGACTAAAAGTGGCGATTATCCTACTCACCATTTACTTGATGCTAAATTTCTAAAAGTCATGCCGAAAGATTCGCTGCTGATTAATTCTGCTCGCGGCTCAGTCTTAGACAATCAGGCGGCGCTTGAATTTTTGAGTAACAATGCAAGCATGGATATGGTTTTAGATGTTTGGGAAGGGGAACCAAGCTTGAATGTGGATTTATTCGATAAGTGCTTACTTGGCACTCCGCATATTGCTGGCTATAGCCTTGAAGGTAAAATTCGCGGCACATACTTTTTATATCAAGCGGTTCGAAAATGGCTCGGTAAAGAAACTAGTTATCAGCTTCAGAAATTTCTGCCGCAAACAAAATTATGGCAAAAGCCACGAAATATTGATGATTTACACGACTCCTTAAAGCCCTTTTATGATATTAAAGAAGATGACATGGCTTTAAGGCAGGTAGCAGTTAAGACTAATCAGAATTTGCCGCAAGATTTTGATTTATTAAGAAAAAATTATAAAAATCGGTTAGAGTATTATCGATAAGCAATCAATAAGAGGAATATAAGATGGGTGCTGGCGGTACAAGAGGTGGTGAATGGCAATTTTTTGTTGGGCTTGCGATGATGGTGGTGGGTTTTTATTTGCTACTCAATTCAATTCATATTCACTCACAATTCGGCTTTGGCACTCGACTGATTAATATTTCTGCTTTTGGCGGCTTTGGCATAACCTCTGGCATGATTATGGTTCCTTTTGTTGCTGGAATTGTGATTCTTTTTTATAACCATCGAAATTATTTTGGCTGGTTCTTAACGGTGGGCTCCATTTTAGCGCTAATCTTTGGCGTTATCGCCTCTTCACAGTTTAGCTTTAGGCCCATGAGTGCTTTTGATTTAATAGTGATCTTAGTGTTGTTGTTTGGTGGGATTGGTTTGTTTTTAAGGTCATTGTTTCCGTTGAAGAGATAGTAATTAATGTTTTTTAAAATAGGAAACAATATTGGTAATGCCTAATATAATAAATCCTGGGGCAACCCCAAAAGTTAAAAATCCCCCTGTATAGTCTGGCTGCCTCTCTATAAAGTTGTTATAAAGAACCCAACCAAAAATGACGCAACCGAAGGTTATTGCGAAAAGTGATATGAGTAGGTGCGGAATAAATAAAAAGGACAAAATTATTTTTTGAGTCTTGCTCGGTTTTTTTAATGCCTTTAACTCACCAAAATAATCTATCGTGTATAAAATAGATAATATAAAGCAGACGATAAAAATTAGGCCAAACCAAGGCGATAATCTCATGGCAAACAACCCTAATGGCATACCTATTAAACAGGCTAATAGCTTTCTACTAGATCTCAATTAAAAACCACCACCAGTCTTAAAGCCGCCACCACCGCCACCCCAGCCAGAAGGGAAGCGGATGCCGCGGGGAATTTTGATATTGGGAATGTTACGGCCTACATCTCTTGGGATTTGAATGCCGCCAGGCAAGCCAATGCCTCCATGGCGTTGGGTATAGCGACGCTTTTGGAACCTTTGGCTGCGACTAAAAATACGCCACAATTCTTTAGCGCTAACTTGATCAGTAACAAATTGTCTTAAAATACTGGAAAGCACATCGCCATCTTTAAATTGTGAATTATAAGCATCATAATCTGAACGCTTGAATTTGCGGCGAACTTCTTTTAGTTCTTCTAATTTTCGATTAACGCTATGATGGGTGGACTGTAAACTCGATACATCATTCTCCAAAGATGATTTGGAGTCACGAAGCACCGCTAATTGATTAACCAGATGATCATCTCTAGGCGTATCGGTTTGTTCTGCTTCATATTGCAATTGAGGAATAGGATCGGCTTTAAAACTATCCACTAATACATCAATCGCGCGAGCAATATATTTATCAGTACCTAAATTAAAGTCTTCTCTTTCTTTAATCAGCGACTCATAATTTGCTTCTTGCTGGGTAATTTTCTTATCGATATCCGCCAATAAATTTCGCTGAGCATCCACGTCCTGCTCTAAAGCAGCAGCGCCTGCATTCAACTCAAATTGGCGCTCAATTTGTTGTAATCGCTCCAGCTCGTCTTTAGCTTCTTGCTCAAGATTTTCGGTGTGTTCAGCTAATTTCTTTGGAATATTATTCAGAGTAAAGTAATTAATGCGCGCCTTATCGTAGCGAATATGATCCGCTAGCTTTTTATCGAAGAAGCGAGTGATAAATCCAGCATCGTATTTACTGGTACCATAATGGCGTTTCCACAAATAGATAAAAATTTTATCGTCACGATATGGCTTACCTTTTTCTTCAAGCTCTTGTTCTGCTTGTTCGGTCTTTTCTTTGGCATTAGAAGCCATATCCACTAAATCTTGAGCTCGAACTTGCTGATTGCGATAGGTTGGGTCTTGCTCTAGTTTGTTATCAACTTCGGCAAGTAGCACTTCGAGCTTTTCAATGGCTTGATCGAGCTTTGCCGCTTGGCCAATTCGGTCAGTGTCTAGTTGTTGCTGTAGTTGTTGCGACTCTTCAATTTGCTTTGCCACAGCGGCAATTTGATCATTGCGTTGCAATAACAATTGCGCGGCTTGGCGCTCAGCGTAATCCAATTGGCTGGATAATTGATCCGCTTGCATCGCATCAAGGCGCATTTTTGCGAGCTGGCGATAAGTCTCAGATTCTTGTTGGCGTAAACCCAACAACTTTTGCCCTAAGCGCTCTAGGTCATAATCAGTTTGCGAAAGATGCGAACGGATCTTTTGCAGGCTGGTATCGATATCGGAAAGGGCTTGACGACCTGAATACATACTCTTTGCCTCTTTACCAGCGGGTTATGGCTTTGCCAGTGGTTGGGATTTGATAATCAATGGTAGTTTTGCCAACACTTTTTGTCCCGAATAAGTTGTTTTGCACTATGCCATCATCGTGTTTATCGCGCGCTATGCGATCATAAACCGACTTATCAACTCTCAATGCCCATTTATTAACGCGAGAAACTTGGCCTGTTTCTTCATTCAAAATCGGCAAGGTGAGCTTTCGATTATTTTTATCAATGGCTTCTACCACAATGTAGTAGTTTCTGGCGGAATGATTTATATCAGGCTGGCGCCAAATTCCAGTTCGTTCATTATGCCTTGAAACAATTCTTAATTGATAAGATTGCTGCAAATCTTCAATCAAATCTTTTAAGTCCGTAGTGGCATTATGGGCGCTACTAATATCCATGCCTTTAATTCCTGCGATGCCATTAGCATAAAAGGTATTGGCAAGATTTTTGGCATGGTTGGTTTGCGCAATATCCAAAGCCTGATTGCGTAAATTTAATAATTCACTGGGTAATAAATTAAGCTGATGTAGCTGTTTAATGTTCGTTTCTGCTTGATCTAATTTTTGTTTGGCTTGAGACAATTGAAATTTTTGTCTATCTACTTGATCAAGCGCCAAAGTGCCGCCATCTTTATAATCATCGCCATCAAAATTATTTTTTAAGCGTAAGGGGCGGGCGATATCAATATGAGTTGCGGCAGATTTAAGTAGTTCAAAAGAGTTCTGCTTTTGTCTTTGATAGAGCGCTTGTAATTCAGAATCTTTAGGCTCAGTAGCACGGTTTAATTCTTCTACTAAAGCATCTAAACGCGCCTGAAGTGATTCTTCAGAAGTGTTGGCTTCAACAATCGATTGGTTTAGTGCATTGGCCTGTTTATCAAGTTCCCACTGTTTGGGCAAAGTGAAAACTGCCCAAGAAATTACCCAAGCCAGCCCTGCAATACCTAAGATTGCGGCTAAACCTTTGCCCCATTTGGCGCGGTTGATATAAGCGTGAGCAAACTTGGTAAATAGGCTTTCTTTCGGTGATTTATAAGCAAATCGTTCGTCTTCTATCGCTTGAATGGCTTCGCGAATGGTGGCATCGCTGACTTCGATACCTTGGCTGGCATAAGTTTTTTTAACCTTAACAAATAAGGCTTTTTCGCGATCCTCGGCGCTCAGCTCATGCTCAACTATTCGCTCGCGGTGGCGAATGGTGTCGGCTATGTCCATGGCCAACATGACATCCGACAAAGGGACATCATGTTGTGGCTTGGTTTTATCAGTCATTGCTGATTTATTGATTAAGCATTAATAACCAGTGCATTGCCGCGGCTGGCAAGCTCGGCTAGGCGGCGTTTACCGTCTTCAGCTGCTAGGCGAACTTCCTCGGCATTACGCGTTGCTTGTTCGCGCATCTCAGCAATTAGGTTCACTGAGCGTTCTTGGAAGTTTACAATCGAGTCTACTAATTTTTTCACTGATTCAGCACGAATAGTAGCGCCATAACCTTCTCTTAGCGCTTCTTCTTGCACCTTATCGCCAACTTCGCCTAGCACTTCTAAACTTTCGTTAATACCTTCTTTCATGCTTTTTAAGGTTTCTGTGGCTTCATGTAAGCCATGCAAGCCAGTAAAAGATGCAGAAAGGGCGGTAAAGACGGTTTCATTGGTGCCAAAGAAAGTGACTGCTTGCGAATAGACGCGCTCTTTAGCATTCGTGGTTTGCAATAAACGAGCCATCACCGCTTCAGAGGTGTTGTAGGAAATAATTAAATTATCCGATAAATCTTTGGCAATTTGGTAGCGTTCATCGGAATTTTGCAATTCGCGTAGGCGCTCATCGCGTGCTAGTTCTAGTCGTGCAATGTGCTCACGATCTTCATTAGTATTGGTTTCAATGTCTTTAGCGGCATTGTTTAAATTAGTTTTGGCTTCTTCAAGCTCCGCATCGGCTTTTTTCAAGACATTCAGCGCCAATACTTCGGATTCTTTTAAAGCGCCGCGGAAATCGCGATAAGCGTCTAAAATCACCTGTTCGCGCTCGATTTGGTCTTTAGTATCGGCCGCAACTTCAAGATAGGTTTCTTTGATTTTATCAAAACGCGACGGGATATCGCCACGCGTTACCTTCATCCAAACATTGCCAATGCGCTCCATCACATCAATTTTGCCGTCTTCTAATTGATCGACCATATCTTTGGCATCATCACGGATCGAATTAAATTTTTCTGTGATATCTTCGTAACGCTCGCCAATGCGCATGGCTTGGATCTGTTCGCGTACCACTTCATTGAATAATGAGGCTTGATTTAGGGTACGGGCAATTGCCACGGTTTTTTCTTCGTCTAAATCGGAAATTTTATTGATTAGGCTGATCACAGGAGCTTCATCGGTTTTTTCCGGCATCAAACCCAAATCACGCAACTTAGTCATCGCTTGATCGAGGTATTTTAAAGGCATTGCAGTAATTGAGGTGCTTGACATGAGGTTCTCCTGTATCCATTTCCAATGAGCTTGAGTCTGCTCTTAGTTCTTAATAATCATATTAAGATAAAAAATAGGTATTTCAAGGGCTTATGTTCGATTAAAAGTAAAATATTGTATAAAACAATAAGTTAACTAAGCCTTTTAGGGCTTAAATAACCGAGAATAATAGCGGCAAGAAACAAAGCAGGCACATCGCCATATAAATGCCCCATATTATGCTCACCATCAAAAGATTGCACAGCCATGATTAAACCATGCACTAGGCTGGAAATGATCACGAACCATATTAAACTGAGGTGCTTATGCGGATCTTTAGCTGCAAGTAGCATAAATACGCCCAAAGTAGCGTAAACGCCCATGATCATTTCAAAGTAATAAGAACGGCCTGAGTGATGCCAAACCCAGCCAGAAGGCCAAACTTTGCTTAAAATAAAGATGCCGAAAATACAAATCAGCCCAAAGAAAATCAGGGCGATTTTTAAGAATTTAAGTTTTTGCGATTCAGTCATTGCCAGCTCCTTTTGGTGACCTGACCATAGTGGCATAAAAAGCCATTGGCTTCAAAATTAAAGCGACTTTTGATAGCGACTTAAATATTTATCTAGCTGGTTGGCGAATGCTTGTCGATCCGATTGCGACAGGGGCGGTGGACCACCACGATTCTGCCCAGAGGCTTCCAGCGTTTCGCGCATCGAATCCATAAAATCGCGCATATTAAGTCGCTGCCGAATATTTTCCTTGGTAAAAAGCTCGCCACGCGGGCTTAAAGCAAAAGCCCCTTTGGCGATGACTTCATCGGCCAACGGGATATCAGCGGTAATCACTAGATCTTTTTCAGCACAACGCTTAACAATTTCATTGTCCGCCACATCAAAGCCTTTGGGAACTTGGATTGATTTAAGGTTGGCAAGTGATGGCACTTTGACATGGTGGTTCGCCAGAAAAGTGATGGGAATTTTGGTTCTAATAGCCGCTTTAATTAGAATTTCCCTAATTACTACAGGGCAAGCATCCGCATCGACCCAAATCTGCATTTTATGTGGCCTTATTTTTTGCGTAATGGCTGAATTGGCTCATCACTAATACCGCCAAATTTCTTTTTGGGTTTGGTGCTAGTAAAACTATCTTCAGGCTCTAGTTTTGGCTTATCTTTTTTAGCCAGTTTTTTATCAAGGCGCTTTTTCTCTCTAGCAGTTAATTTTTTACCACTATTCCTTTTGCCTTTGGTCGCAGCTTTGCCGTTGGATTTTAGGTTTTTAGGGCCTGTATATTTACCAATTAAAGCCTTAATGATGCGCTTTTCGAATTTGGTTTTTAAAAAATTCTCGATAGTCGCCATCAGATTCCATTCCCGCGAACTGATAAGCGAAATAGCAAGACCTGATTCGCCAGCACGGCCCGTACGGCCAATACGATGAATATATTCTTCGCCGTTATGCGCCATATCGAAATTAATCACTAAATCCACTTCTTTGACATCAATGCCGCGAGCCGCCACATCCGAGGCCACCAGCACATTAAATTTATTATCACGAAATTGCATCATGACTTGATTGCGAATTTCCTGCGAATTATCACCATGCAAAGTACCTGCGGCATGCTGATGGTATTTTAATAATCCGCCCAAGCGATCCACTTGCGCTTTGGTGTTACAGAAAATAATGGCTTTTCGGTATTTTTCATTTTTGAGCAGCCAATTGACCAACTTTTCTTTGTGCTTTAAATCATCCGCTGGAATGATTTGTTGGGTGATTTGTTGTTGCTGTTCGGTAAAGCTATTGAGTACCAAAAATTTAGGCTCATTGAGCATTTTTTGAATAATGGGCTTAATACCTCGGGCATTCAAAGTTGCTGAAAAGAGTAAGGTTTGTCTTTGCTCATTGCAGTAACTTGAGATGGCTTCCACATCTTCACTAAAACCTAAATCGAGCATCTTGTCCGCTTCATCCAGTACTAAATATTCTAGCTTATCCAACTCGGTAGCGCCGCCTTTGCTGTGATCGAGAATTCGCCCAGGAGTTGCAATCAAGACTTCAGGATCTTTGCGTAGCATGGCTCTTTGGAACTCCATTGAAGCTCCGCCAGTTAAAACACCAGCTTTAATCGCGGTAAACTGCGCCAATTGCTCAAACTGCTTTTCCACCTGACGTGCCAATTCGCGCGTCGGCACCAGAATTAAGCAACGAGTACCTGTATTCGCGCCAGGTTTTCTCAGTAATTGATCCAATATCGGCAACAAATAAGCCGCTGTCTTACCAGAGCCTGTTTCAGAGCTGGCAGCCAAATCAACACCATCCAAAATTAAAGGAATAGCCTTTTGCTGGATTTCGGTTTCTTGCTCAAAGCCTAGTTTGGCAACAGTTTTTTGTAACTTTGGATTTAGTGGCGAAAACAATTAGAGAACCTTTTGGGATATATGAAATCTAATTTTAACATTGTGCAGCTGTTTGTAATAGGCTCAATCAGTGAAAGATCATCGAAAATTGAAGCCTAACAATGCTATTGATTAATTAAATATAAGTTAGTATTTTACCTGCAGCATAATTAAAAGGATAAAATATGAATAATATGATAACTAAAATTAAGGAATGGCTCGATTATAAAGGACGAACGAGGAGGCTGTTTTATTGGTTGAAGCTCATTTTACTTTTACCAAGCTTTCTAATTGCAATATATCTAATCGAAACACACTTTTCTTATCACGCTTCTCTCTTTATTTATCCCTTATTTCTTTGGCCACTTTTAGTGAATGCTATTAGGCGCTATCACGATTTGGACAAAAGCGGCTGGTGGTTACTCTTATTGGTTATTCCAATTCTTGGTCCCTTAATTGTGTTTCTTGAACTAGGCTTTAGAAAGGCAAAAGTCGGCGATAACAGCTTCGGAGCAAATCCAAGAGACCGTTCGAAAGATTACATGACCGTTGGGTCATAGATAAGGGATAAATTTATGAATGCAAATATAATTAAAGATATTAGCGGCATTGGTACTTATAGTCCTTTGGCGGTTTCTACGCCACACAATATTGAAGAGCTCGCTTCTATCATTAAAAACTCACAAGGTCAGATATCTATTGGCGGTGGTCGGTTTTCAATGGGAGGTCAAATTGCGCTTAATGATGGCTTGCACCTCGATATGCGTCAGATGAATCGAGTGCTGAACTTTGATCCTGTGGGTAAAACTATTCGAGTTGAAACAGGCATTCGGTGGTGTGATATTCAAAAGTTTGTAGATCCGCATGATTTGTCCGTAAAAATTATGCAAACCTATGCAAATTTTACGGTTGGTGGTTCGCTTAGTGTCAATGTCCATGGCCGCTATATGGGGCTAGGACCATTAGTCTTGTCGGTAAAGGAAATAACACTGGTGACGGCACAGGGCGACATCCTTATTGCCTCCCCACAAGAAAACGCTGATGTTTTTTATTCTGCTATTGGTGGTTACGGTGGTATTGGCGTTATAGCAGAAGCTACTCTTGAGTTGGCGGATAATGTAAAAGTCGAACGCCATACCAAAAAAATGCCTGTTTCAGCTTATTTGGATTTCTTCAAGAAACTAAAGCATCAAGAAAAACAACCGATTTTTCATAATGCTGATATCTATCCGCCGCATTATAAAAAATTAAGAGCCGTTACTTGGACTGAAACGAGCAAAGCAGTAACCAACTCTGAAAGATTAAAACCGATTAGAGAAAAGTATTTGTTCGAGAAGTATTTTTTCTGGATGGTTTCTGAGATGCCATTTGGTAAGTGGCGTCGAGAGCATTTAGTTGATCCTTTGTTTTATTCCTTAAAGAAAGTTCATTGGCGTAATTATGAAGCTGGCTATGATGTTGCTGAGCTTGAGCCTTTGTCTAGGGATAAGCGTAACTATGCGCTGCAAGAATATTTTATCCCGGTAGATAAGTTTGAATCTTTTGCCGATAAGATGCGACTGATATTGCAAAAGCACAAAGCCAATGTGGTTAATGTTTCTGTAAGACATGCAGTTGCCGATCCAGGAACTAAGCTGGCCTGGGCTCGAGAGGAGGTTTTTGCATTTGTTTTGTATCATAAATTTAGAACCCGTGATAACGCTTTAGAAAGAGTTTCCGTTTGGACGCGAGAATTGATTCAAGCAGCAATTGAAGAGAATGGTTCTTATTATTTGCCTTATCAAATTCTTGGAACTAATCAGCAATTTAAGGCAGCCTATCCCAAGCATGAGGAGTTCTTTGCGATCAAACAAAAATATGACCCTGAGAATAGATTTAGCAACCAGCTTTGGGAAAAGTACTATCTATCTGATGACCTAAATCTACAAAATGATATTACTGAGTCTGAATTTAAATATATTTATTCCAACACGGAAGGCCGAGACGATTTCTACAAGTTTTTGCAAAATGTGTTTAATTTATACCCTGAAGATCGTTTTCAAAGTTTGATAATCAATGCGATGAAAGAGCACCAAACAGATGATGAAATATATCGCTATATTCAGACACGGCTGCCTTCAATTAAGCCAAAATTAGGTGACTTAACCTATGCTTTACCTGCCTTAAAGAAGCAAAAGCAGGAAATGAGCAAGCAGACCCTAGAGCTATTAGGCGATATTGCCGCTGTTAATGGATGTTTAGAAATTGGCAGTACCGGGCGTTATTTTAGTGATTTTAAAAAGCATGTTAAATGTGATGGTGACTTTTATTATATGCATGAGCATCCGCAAAGCTTGAGTCCGGTAGATATGATTGAAAGAGGGGGCTTTCGCAAGTTTGGTCGATACCTTCCTCTTAATGATTATGAACCTGTTAGTAGAGAGCAAATTGCGACAGAAAGCCTTGAAATGGTGACATGCTTTATTGGTTTGCATCATTGTGAACCAAGTAAATTACAGCCTTTTGTACAATCCCTTGTGAGAGTCTTGAAGCCAGGTGGCTATTTCATACTTCGTGATCACGCGGTTGATTCTGACTATATGGACAAAATGGCTTGCTTAGCACATACCGTCTTTAACTCAGGAATTGGCGAACCTTGGAACATCAATGCCGAAGAACCTAGATATTTCAATACTCTTGAGCATTGGTCACAGCAACTTGAACAGTGCGGCTTAAAGGATTCTGGTCAAAGGTTATATCAAGAGGGTGATCCAACCTTGAATGCCTTAATGTTGTTTACAAAGGAGTTATGATGAAAGCCCTATTAGTGTTTTTTAGCTTTTTCGTTTCAGTATTCTTCGCAGAAACTATTAATGCTTCAAACGATGCAACCATCATTCCTGAAGAACATCGGCGCGGTGAAGATCAAACATATTTGACCTTGCCAGAATGGAATCTTGTGCATAGTCCTGATGAGTTAGCTGATTTTTTAGTAGATAGAAACCCTAGTGAGTTTCCCTATTGGGGACATATCAAGCAGTTTTGGGATACCTACGACACAGTACATCAAGCGACAAAAGATAAATACGAATTTAACGCTGAGTATCACACTATGATTGGCGTCATTGGTGTTAGCACAACGGTTGAATATGGTGGTAAAGGCATTTATGAAAAAATTGTAGGTCGCTTAACTGAAGTTAGTCGCTCTCATGGTCTTACTGAAGAGGATAAGTACTCAGCAAAAATTGCCAGAGAATATGTAGATTTTATTGAAGAAATCCCTTGGTATGAATTTGATTATTGGGGCAAGCTCAAAGGGCTGTGGAGTGATACTTCATTTTTCGGTAAAGACTTTATAAGAAAAGTTGAGCGGAAATACATCTTGACTAGTGAGTATGGTTTCAAGGCGATTTACGGTTGGTTAATCAAAAAAGCTACCCAATCAAGTTTCGAAAAACCAATCAGTGAAACTTATGCCGTGGTTACTTCAGATAAGCCCATACCGGCTAGCTATAAAACTATAAAACAGATGGCTCCTAATCGAGCCCTTATAAGTCTTCCAAGATATTTCCCTTTTACTCAAGCATCGATAGATTTGGCCGCTGAAGGCATTCAGTTTGAAGAAATCGCTGGCAATAAAGGCGTTATTCTGGTCAGCTTATTAGTGAAAGAGTCAATTCAAGACAGAGAAAGAGGTAATCTTTTGCTAAGGCAACCGATTTTAACAAAAACAGGCTTGACTCGAATGGTTTATGAGGTGGATGTAGCTAAGCTTTCCAGTTTTCTTTATAAAGCGAATCAAACAGGTGCCGTCATAGAGCATGTTTATGACTATTAGAGAATACAAATGCACTTAAATTTTTATCTCAACATCGGCTTAAACATACCTTCAAGCCCATTGAGCTTGATTTCATAGATTAAGGCTAGTTGTCGGCCGAGCTTGTTGTCGGGAAAGCCTTCTTTATGAAACCAGACCAGATAAGGCTCCGGCAGCTGCAATAGCTTGCGTCCTTGATATTTGCCAAAAGGCATGACTTGGTTTACTGCATCGATAATTTCTTGCTGCTGTATTTTTGGGAGATGGTTGTTTGGCATATGGTTATTTACGATGAATGCTTTATGATAGATGCAATTTAGATGATCTTACCTTAGGTGA
Source organism: Gammaproteobacteria bacterium (assembly GCA_013372875.1). The sequence continues at coordinate 27,208 of JABXIW010000160.1, forward strand.
TGACTTTGATGAAATCTGTTTTTAAAACGTGCCTATTGGCAACTTCTGTACTGATGGCTTTAGCTGCTTGTGATGGTAATAAAAATACTAATGATTCGGAAGAAGCTGTAAAGCAACAGGCACACCAAGAAGTTAAAGGCAAAAAAGTAGTCGATAACCTTGAAGAAAAGGTTATGGAGTTAATTGATGGCGAGAATGAAAAACAGTCTAAGTATGCCGAAACGGCCAGAGCCTTGACTCAAAAATACATTATCGCGGATTTGCATGTGGATGTGCCTTACCGTTTAGAAGAAAAATATGTGGATGTTTCGCATGCGACTCACGGTGGTGATTTCGACTATCCGCGCGCCAAAGCAGGTGGTTTAAGCGCACCTTTTATGTCGATTTATGTGCCAGCTTCGATAGAGTTTGATACTGAGGCTGAGATTAATAGTACCCAAATGGCGGATAAATTAATCGATAGCGTTGAGGGTATTGTAAAAAATGCACCAGATAAATTTGCCTTGGCGTACTCCGTTGAGCAAATGCAGAAGAATTTCGCCAAAGGTTTGATATCATTGCCGATGGGCATGGAAAATGGTTCACCAATTGCTGGAGATCTGAAAAATCTTGAGCACTTTTACCAGCGCGGTATTCGCTATATCACTTTGTCTCATTCGCTGAGTAATCATATTTCCGATTCTTCTTATGATGAAAAGCGCCCGAACAATGGCTTGAGTGATTTTGGTAAGGAGCTAGTTGTCGCCATGAATGATATTGGCGTGATGGTGGATGTTTCGCATATTTCTGATAAGGCATTTTTTGATGTGATGGAAACAACCAAAGTGCCAGTGATTGCTTCGCATTCCTCAGCACGTCACTTTACCCCAGGTTTTGAGCGCAATATGTCTGATGAGATGATTAAAGCATTGGCGGAAAATGGTGGGGTTATTTTTATTAATTTTGGATCGACCTTTGTTCATCAACCCTCGCGCGATAGTTATGCTGCTATTTCGGCTGCCGTCACACAATATATGCAAGAAATTGGGGTAAAGGATTCCTCTGATCCAAGAGTGGTTGAGTGGCGGGCAAACTATATCAAGGCAAATCCTTTTGAATTCGCCGATATTGAAGTGGTGCTCGATCATTTTGATCATGTCATTAAATTAGTTGGTGTTGAACATGTGGGCATTGGCTCAGACTATGATGGAGTAGGGGATACGCTGCCAACAGGTTTAAAAGATGCTGCTAGTTTCCCTTCGTTAGTAGAAGGCTTTTTAAAGCGCGGATATTCTGAGCAAGATATTGAAAAAATCTTGTCAGGCAACTTGATTCGAGTTTGGAAACAGGTTGAAGAGTATGCAGCAAAACCTTGATAATTTTGTGGATTTTGCTTTAATCAGTAGAGCTTTAAAAGCTATATAAATAAATTTACGATAAATTAAGTACAAAAACGAGGACCAAATAATGGATAAGAAAATTATTGCGATAGTGTTATTGGTAGTGGGGGTTGCTTTGTTATTTTGGGGTTACAACATGACTCAGTCTGCAGGTGAACAATTGGCCGAAGCGGTTACGGGGTCTTTTTCTGATAAAGCGACATGGCTTATGATTGGCGGTGGTGTGTGTGCCTTGATTGGTGTTCTACAGCTGGTTATGGGTAAGAAGTAGAATCCTATCTTTTGAAATAAAAAGCCCGCATATAGCGGGCTTTTTATGTTTTGCTAAAAATGATTATGAGCCAGAGCCACTAATCATTTTTTTAACGAAACCAACGATTGCTGCCACGATACCGCCACCAGCTACGCCACCACCTATATTTGATAAAATCGCGGTTAAATCCATTGCTGAAGCTGGATCTGCGCCAGTCGCGCCCATGATCATACCAGAAAGCGTTGTGCCACCAAGCCAGCCACCGACTGCACCTGATATGGTGTTAATAAGTCCACCAGCGTTTAAGTTTTTCATTAGTTTTGGTACTAAGTTACCGCCTGCAGCACCACTGATTAAGCTAATAATTAACGGAAGATATTCCATCATAAGAACCCCCAAATATTGTTATCTAGTTGATTTAAAAGCATTATTTGTCACTTTCGTTGATCAATATGCCACTAAATGCCGCTAAAATCTAATAAATAGTCGTGATTTTACAATTTCTCACTCTTCGCTAGAAAGCGCTTTTTCTAAGCCTTTCATTTGTATTGACTGAACCGAGTCCACAATATCCGCGAGGCCTTCCAAGCCGCCTTGCATATAGCCAGTAACTTGATAGCGGTGGGTGATTTTGGTGTTACCATTTTCCAAATCGTCAAACTTCCAGCTCATACCGCCATGCAAGCCTAAGCCTTGTAAAGGCCCCAAGCCGCCAATCATGCGCATTTCTTTATAAGGATCGACATAGGAAACGGTCATGTGTAGCGCTTGTTTTTCACCGTCAATTTCACAAAAACAGCCATTCACACTCGGCTCGATATACATTCTCGAAGCATCGCCAAACCAAGTATGTTCAGAGTTCCACCAGTCGCCCACATTCAAAAATTGATTATAAGCGGTTTCGACATCGGCTTTGGTTTCAAAGCTAATTTCGAGAGTAAAGCCGTCTTTGGCTTTATCTAAAACTTTGGCATTAAGCGAAAAACTCAATAAGCCTATTAATAAGATAATAATTTTTTTCATAGTGATTTCCGTGGTAATTCAATAGCTAGCGTCAGCAAATAGCCATTAGGTTAAGTGTTCTGAAACGATTATAGCGAGCCTAAATAGACAGTCACTTTTAAGTTTGTAACATTTTGATAAAGGCATTGGCCGAGTTTGAAAGGCTTTTATTGCTTCTATGAATAATCCCCATGGTGCGCAGCGACTCCTTATTTTGAGTTAGGGCGATTAATGGCGGCTCAATTACCGCGGTCGGCAAGATGGTCCAGCCCATTTTGCAGGCTACCAGTTTTGCTATAACTTCAAGGTAATTGGCGGTTTTCACCCGCCCATGTTTTACCCCTAATTCTTTTAAGTTATGCTCAAACAGTTCGCGTGGAAAGGTTTGCGCCGGTGGTAAAATTGCATCATAGTTGGCTAGCGATTTTATCGGGTTGGCTTCTTGATTAATCGGATGATCTTTATGGCAAGCTATTTGCATTTGCTCCTGCCAAATAGGGATATGATTGATCCTCGGGTCTTTATTATTCGGAAAAGTCACCAAAGCTAACTCCATATCACCCGCCAACACTTGCTCATAAGCAAGCCCAGAGTCAATAAAATCGATATGCAGATCCACTTGCGGAAACTTATCGACAAACTGTTCGAGTTGAGCTGGCAAATAGTGTAATCCTAAATAATGACTAGTGGCTATATGAAGCTGGCCAGTGATTTGGCCGGACAGATCCCTTATTTCTTGCAATGAGCTGTTGATATTACTGATGATCTGAGGTGCTTTTTCCGCTAATAATTGACCAGCTTGGGTCAAGGCTAAATGACTAGCATCACGATCGATGAGCTTCGAGCCGACAATAGTTTCAAGTCTTTTGATGCGCTTGGAAAGGGCTGGCTGAGTAATTTCCAACTCTTTCGCGGCAAGGGTAAAAGAATTCAATCGCACCAGACTTAAAAAGCTTTTGAGTAAATCGGTATCCATATTTTTTAATTCCTTCAAGGAATGGCGTTAATAAAAATAATGAATTTGAGTAATTGTAAACTTGAGAGTAGCATAATGCCACTATTTGGTTTTCTGCAGTTAGAGTTTAGCGTAACTCATGTAGTTAACATATTGATTAGCAAAGAAAAAGAGACAGGAAATAAATAAGCGTATGGCCAAAACCCTTTACGATAAATTATGGGATGATCATCTAGTTGCTGAAAACCCAGACGGTTCAGCATTGATCTATATTGATCGTCAGTTATTACACGAAGTCACCTCGCCACAAGCCTTTGAAGGCTTGAAAATCGCCGGTCGTAAACCACGTCGTTTAGAAGCGAATTTGGCGACCCCCGATCACAATGTTCCGACTACGTTAAGTGAGCGTGAGCAGGGCATCTCAGGTATTGAAGATCCGATTTCATTGATTCAGGTGAAAACCCTTGATGAGAACTGCGACGAGTTTGGTGTCACACAATTTAATATTGACGATATCCGTCAGGGTATTGTGCATGTTGTAGGTCCTGAGCAAGGCTACACGCTTCCTGGTTTAACTATGGTGTGTGGCGATTCGCATACTGCTACGCACGGCGCTTTTGGCGCTATGGCCTTTGGTGTGGGCACTTCGGAAGTGGAGCACGTTTTGGGCACTCAATGTCTTCGTCAAAAGAAAATGAAGAACATGCTGGTGAAAGTCGATGGCAAGCTTGGTTACGGCGTTACTGCAAAAGACGTTGTGTTAGCAGTAATCGGCGAAATCGGTACTGCTGGCGGTAATGGTCATGCGATTGAGTTTGCAGGTAGTGCAATTGAGAGCCTTTCTATGGAAGGTCGTATGACTATATGTAATATGGCAATTGAAGCTGGTGCGCGCGTTGGCTTGGTCGCAGTTGATGATAAGACCATCGAATACGTTAAAGGTCGTCCTTTTGCGCCGCAGGGTGAACATTGGGATATGGCTGTTACAGCTTGGAATGAGCTGCATTCTGATGAAGGTGCGCATTTCGATACTGTAGTTGAATTAAAAGCTGAAGATATTGCGCCACAAGTGACTTGGGGCACTTCGCCAGAAATGGTGAAACCTGTAACAGGCACTATTCCAAATCCTGCCAATGAGCCCAACCCAGTGAAAAAAGAAGGTATCGAGCGCGCATTGCAATATATGGATTTAAAAGCTGATGCGGCGATTTCATCGATCCCAGTGGATAAGGTATTTATCGGCTCTTGCACCAACTCGCGAATTGAAGATATGCGCGAAGCCGCGGAAGTGGCCAAAGGGCGTAAAGTGGCTGCTAGCGTTAAGCTAGCGATGGTAGTTCCAGGCTCTGGCCTAGTTAAAGAGCAAGCAGAAGCGGAAGGTTTGGATAAGATTTTTGTTGATGCTGGTTTTGAATGGCGTGAGCCAGGA
>JABXIW010000202.1 GCA_013372875.1 Gammaproteobacteria bacterium
GATCCTGAATTCCGCCGCCTAGAAGCTGTCGAAAGTGCTCGAGATCCAAGCTTTTTGATTCGTGCACAAATGCAGTTGCAAGCTCAACAAAAACAACGTCCACAACAATCTCAGAAGGAGTGGTAAGCCCGTGATGAAAAAAGGCGTACATCTGGTCTTTATTCTTGTGGCCAGCCTGTTATCTAGTTTCTCGGTGATGGCACAAAGCCTCCAGGCAAGTGTCAACAAAACTGAAGTGGCTAAAAATGAAGTCATCAACCTACGGATAATGGCAGACTCAGAAGTGGCGTCCGACGCCATCGACTTCAGCGTATTGGAAAAAGACTTCTTCCTAGGACAGCCTCGCTACGGGCGTTCGAGTAACAACATCAATGGTCGAAAATATCAGCGCACAGAATGGAGCATTTCTATAGCGCCAATGAAAGAAGGGATAATTACGATCCCGAGTTTTTCGGCCGATGGCATGAAAACCGAGCCAATTCAGCTAAGAGTCACGGCGAACAAATCGGCACCCGATCTGGATGATTTGTTCAGCTTCAATATGAGTGTCGATAACCATACGCTATATCCGCAGCAATCTGCGAATTTACGCATGCAACTGATCATCAAGGCCGACACTCGCCGTTTAGACAACCCACAAGTTGTGCCACCACGTATTGAAGGCATGAAGCTTGAACCTGTTGGTGAAATGCAACAAGGGCAGCGAGTCATTTCTGGGCTTGAAGTGACAGTGGTGGAGCAATCTTTCCGCTTAACCGCAGAACAACCGGGAACATTCACGCTCCTTGGCCCACAACTGACTGGATCTTATATCTATGGCGATAGTCTGACGGGCTCAACCAAGATCATGCCGATCAGCACAAAAGTGGAGCAAATGCCAATAACGGTAAAAGCCATACCTAGTGAGTTTAAAGGCAGTTGGTTACCCGCATCGGCATTGCAAATGACTCAGAGCTGGCAAGACGATCAAGGCAATACGCTATCCGCCAATACGGTAAATAACGTGAAACAAGGTTCGTCTATTACTCGTACCATTCAAATCAAAGCTCGCGGTACACAAGCCGAATACTTACCGCGTATTACTATGGATTACCCAAACTCCTTACGCGTTTACCCTGAACAGCCTCAATTCGACACAGCAAGAGATGGCACGGTAATCATGACGGTAAAACAAGTGCTGATCCCAACAGAAGCAGGCGAATTCACGCTGCCAGGCTACACACTGAATTGGTGGGACAGTAAAAGCGATGAAGCAAAGCAGGCAAACTTGCCTGAGCTAAAACTTAATGTGGAACAAAGCGATGCAGGCTTGATTACCTTACCTGAAACCGCGCTTCCTATACCAACCGTTTCAAATGCAGCTCCCGCCCGACAAAATGGCGTCGATAAACTCTGGCAAACGCTCACTTTTGTTTTTGCAGGCTTGTGGATTCTTACTTCTGCAATTGCATTTGTAATTTGGAAAAAGCGTCCTGTTGCTTCCACAGAACCATTGTCGGCATCAGAAAGACCACTTTGCGTTGAAGCGTTGAAACGCATCATTAATGAAGGCGACGAAGCGAAAATCGAACGCTCAGTAAACGAGTACTTGAGTACCCATCGTGACCGACTAAATCCCGAAGATGTTCAAGCGGTCAAACTCGAACTCGATGCCATGAACAGAGCACGTTTTAGTCCAAATCAACAGCCATGGAGTCACAAAGCCCTGTTGGAGAAAGTGCAAAAACTGGCCAAGGCCAAACGTGACAAATCTAGCCACCAGCTAGAAAAACTATAAATAAGAATGGCAGCGCTCTAAACGCTGCCATTTTTATGAGTTATAGACGATAAACAATATTTAAATTAATTCCGCTTAAATCTAATCCGTTATCGTCATAAAGCTTCATCCATTCAATCTGTAGTTCTAATGGTGTTCCTTTATTAAAAGCAAATCCAATCCCATATTGCAAATCTTCATCACTTTCAGAAGCGCCATCCGCTGACGCTGTTATTTTCCCGTATCCTAATAACCCATACAGGTCTACGTTTTCACCTAAAGGCACCAGGCCTTTTGCCAACAAAGCAAAATTACGCTCTACTTCTAGTGAAATGCCGTATAACTCATCATCAGACACACTTCCATAACCTCGGACTTCAACACCAAAGTTTTGATGAAACCTATAGCCAAACATCGCGCCGAGGAGAGAGTTATTCAACGAGTACGATCCTAAAGAACCAAGATTTATATCAGCGTCGGCATACTGATAACCAATCCCCAAGTATCCGAAAGGTTCAAACTCACTTACATTATTGTATTGCTTTCCTTGAGATACACCGGTGAAACTCAACGCGAGTATTGCTAGTAGCACATTACCTTTTTTCATAATCACATCCATATTGATCAAATTGCACACTGCAATATAAAAGTAGTGGACTAGATAGATACCAGCAATAAATTTACAAATAAAAATAACAATAGTGAAGACGTTGGCCAAACCTAAAAAGCACTAAGTACTCTTTGATTTTGGGATAACTCGTTAGCAGATAAAATTTTTGCTCATGTCACGCCACAATTTGATCTTTTAACTCATATCGCTTCACGCAATTTCTCCCACTGCTTTTCGCCTGATAGAGCGCCTTGTCGGACAACTGATACAAGTGGTCGAAATTGAAGTCTTTGCCTTTGGTGTTGTAGCTGGAGTACCCCACCGAAACCGTCAGCAGTTCACCTTCTGGGTTATGTTGATGCCTGATGCCTTCATCTTCAATGCATTGACGAATGCATTCCGCTCTCAACCGAACCTCTTCTTGGTTCGAGCCGATCATCAATAACACAAACTCTTCACCCCCAATACGACAAAAGACCTCGTCTTCATGTTTGGTATGGTGTTCAAGAATGTTCCCAATGCGCATCAGTGCAATGTCGCCTTCAAGATGACCATAGTGATTGTTAAACAAACCAAAATGGTCAATATCAATCAAAATCAGACCGAATGACATCGCCTCTTCGCAATCCAATGCGCAGTATTTTTGCATCACATGTTCCAGCATACGGCGATTGCCAAGGCGCGTAAGTGGATCGAGTTTAGACAGTACTTCGAGCTGGCGATTCGCCTCTTCTAGCTCTTTGGTTCGGTTCTGCACTTCTAACTCAAGGTTTTCATTTAACTCTCGAATCGCCTCTTGAGCTTGAGTGCGTTGCAGCACCTCGGCCAAACTTGAAGAGAACATACGAATCACTTCGCGCAGTTGAGAAGTTAACGGCGCGCGAGTGAGCAGGTTATCGACGGCAATAAAAGCGATGGGGCCACTGCTGTTTGAGGTGAGAACCGTCATTGCCGCCCAACCAAAACCGACGATATTACAGTCGTGGTAAATGGGAACGGATTCTTCGAATGCAACTTCACTCGGTACGGCGCGAGCTAAATTGATCAGAGAGAAGTTTTGCGTCTCACCAAAGAAATAGGACTCATCGACGACATTCCCTTGAATGTCCGTGCCCCAAGTGCCCTGCATGTATGAGCAGTTTTCATCGGTCAA
>JABXIW010000338.1 GCA_013372875.1 Gammaproteobacteria bacterium
AAAGCATTTAAGAGTGATTCCCAACGCTGGCATTTTTCACTCTACTTCATATTTAGTGTTTATGGCCTAATGCTTTAGGTCAGGTGATAGCGTTGCTCACCATTTAGCAGGGCGTTATTTCCACAACGGATCTCTGAGGCTGAATGTACGTGGTTGTAGCCTAAGAGTGACGCTAAAGCGCTTTAAGGTAGTGGGCAGCCAAATACTTCGGCTTCGATTTTTTCCTGCATATCGAATATTTCTCATCATATCAAAAGATTAGGTGTAAACATAGCCGACTTTAGTTGCGGAATAATAAGACGTTCAAGGCGATTCGAAACGCATTGGGATTTTAGTGCCCAAATAGGCACGGATTTATCAGAGTTTATTTTAGGTTAGGGTGCATGTGCGTCTCTTATACCTTAATTGCGCGTTATGTTTTATGGAAAGTATGACTAATTTTATTAAAGGGTTGAGTGAGTACCAAGCTAGCTTCTACGCATGAGGTAGAGTGCCTTTCACGTTCTTTCCGTTGGCACTATATGCGGAATTTTCGCTTGGACTTAACCGTTTACGGTTTCTAACTTTCGGGTTCTTTATCTGGTGTAGCTTCTTTTGTGTTGTCAGATTTTAGGCTTAAATTCAGCACGTTGGTGTGGTTGTTAAAACTCTGTGACCGAATACTATGCAAATTTGAAACGCTATCTTCCTTTAAGTTGTTGCTACACTTAAAGTAGACAGCAACGAGAGGGTATTTCTTATGCTCTAAGTCCACTTTCGTAAACTCGTCACCTAACTGGCGGAACTCACCGATAGCCAAGCTACATCATATTGCGATGTTGCTTAAAGAGATAAATCCAAGTTTCCATATTATCAATGGCTTAGAGCGATAAATTGTCGATAAGCCTTAATGCTCTCACTGTCATAGCTCTTTGATAAATCGCTACGGGAAAGTGAACAGCATGCAGCGGTGTTGCTGTAAGAACTGCTTGAAAACCTTTAAGGCTACAACAGGGATACCGTTGACTCGTCTTCATTACAAAGAATGACGGAGAGCAAAGTGCTTCGTGTTAGCACCAGAGATCGCGGTGTTAATCTCAAGACCTCATTCCGCTGGTGACACAGATTTCTGGAATTACCTATAACCCTTAATGCATCAGGGCTTGAAGGAATTATCGAAGCTGACGAAACGCTGTTCGCATACTCAGAGAAAGGTTCAAGGACACTGACACGAAAACCCAGAATGAGGTTGAATGAAAGCCTCTAAGCGCGGCCGATCCAAAGAAGACTGGGTTTCAGTCCTCACCATTCGTGATCTAGGTAAACATACCTTTGAAGCGATCCTCCTTAATGTTTCAAAATAGGCATTAGTCAACGAATTGAGGGGAAAGTTGCAAAAAGGTAGTGTCCTTTGCACCGATGGCTTTCAAGCGTATGTCGCCGTAGCCCTACCCAATGATTTGAGCTATAAAAGGCTGAATGTATCTGAGGTGATAGATAAAGTGTTTCACATTCAGAATGTTAACGCTCACCATGGCTGCTTAAAGGGTTGAATTAAACGATTCCACGAAGTGGAGACAAAATACTTAGAGCATTACCTTGGTTGGCATCGATACATGGATGTGACTAAAGAACTTAACGAAAACAGGATGTTAATCCTTCAGCAACAGTTAAGAGGAACATAGCGAGTTCTTTAATATAGCTTTGTAACTCAGGTAATTTCATAAAGTCCTTTTTGATAAAATCTTACACTAGCAAACAATGTCTTATTACGGGGTCAGCAATGCAACCTCCGAACTTAAACCTGGTGTCGTAAACATAAAATCTCACTTTTAATAGTTTAGTTAAGCAATTATCGATCACTGATAGCGACTTTGCCTGCTAGCCCAATAAGCAAAACGCCCGATACACCTTCTAGCGCACGCGAATAGCGTTGAGAATTTGAACGACTAAATACCCAACTCCCGACTGAAGCGTACAAGACGTTACACATTGTTGCTAATGCACTGAATAGCAAGCCAAGGACTAATAGTTGTGTTGATGCGGAGCCTGTCGAAGTGTCGATAAATTGAGGTAGGAAAGAAAGGAAGAATAGCGCTACTTTCGGATTCAAAACACTAACAATGACACCTTGTACAAATACGTTTTTGTTGCTTCCAAGGCTTTCGTTGACCACGAGTTTGCTCTCACCACGCCACATGGAAAGTAGAGATTGAACACCTAAATAGACCAAGTAGGCTGCTCCTAGCCATTTTACTGCTGTAAAAGCTACCGCAGAGCTGAGAATTATTGCGGATAAACCCAAACACGCTGCTAATGTATGAATAAAGTAACCAATGCTGAGCCCAATAGCTGCCTTCATTCCAGTGGCCAGTTTACCTTTCATTGTGTTTGAAACAATGTAGATTACATCTGGTCCGGGTATCATATTGATGGCTAGGCAAGCGATGACAAACAACACTAGTGAATTTAAATCCATTTGTTTTCCTCCATATTGAATACACTATTATGAGATTTTCAAAGGCTTAGCTAGTAAGCCATAGATTGTCGAATCCGACACAACGCCATTAACTTCCCATCGTTGTCTCAGAAAACCTTCTTTTACAAACCCTAATCTCTCCAAAGTCTTACCTGAAGCGATGTTGTCTGGATCGATTTCAGCTTCGATACGGCGCAATTTTAGAGTATGAAATGCGTGCTCAATTAGTGCTGAACCAGCCTCAAGAACAATACCTTTTCCCCAAAAGTCACGGCTGACGCCAAAACCGATTTCGGCACGTCTAGACTCTTTGGCAAAGCTAAATAGCATTATCTTACCTAGAAGTTGCCCTGTGCTTTTTAAGTAGATACCTAGAATCACTTCTGTATTGCTATCCATAGCTCGAACACTGTTGGTTATAAATGTTTTTGCCTCATCAACAGACACCCAAGGTTCAGTATTCCAATATTTCATGACTTCATTGTCTGAGAATATACTAAACAAGTCTCCCGCATCTTCTGCGACTAAAGCTCGTAGTATTAATCGTTCTGTTTCAATTTTTGTGGTTAACACCGAAAGGTCTGCTTCTTCATTTACTATTGGCGTATAACGCCTTGCTGAGGGGAGAGGGGGTAAGCAATACTATTGCTACTACATGCCTCTTCAATCACCAGAACCATTTGGTAAAAATCCCAAGCTTGGGAAGTTACTCATAAACGCTTTGTTGTATGCGTACTAAAGGTACACCACGGATTCCACATTATTACCCTCGGGATCAATCAAAAACGCTGCGTAGTAATTTGGAGCGTAGTGACTTCGTAAACCAGGTTTCCCGTTACATTTGCCTCCAGCAGACAACCCCGCTTCGTGAAATGCTGTAACTTGTCGTTTGTCTAACGCAGAAAAAGCGATGTGGCATGTTGAATTGCTGACACCTTTTTCAATGAGAAATCTTACATTTGGCTCGCTCGAAAGCCCGAAACCAGCAGCATTTTCATCTGACCATTTGAGTTCAATGCCTAATGGCTCCAGCGCATTCATGTAAAATGCACGACATTCTTCGAATGCCGCTACCTTAATTTCAAAATGATCTATCACTCTTTGTCCTTTAGAGTCAGTTACAATTTCCCTTGAAGTGCACAACCCCAATGATGGGGTGAGGCATGTCATATCGGTGCTTTATACAACTTAGCGATTTAACCAGCGCATAGCTCACGCAAGATCTGCTTCTGTAAAGTTAGTTTTAAATGTGAAAGCAAAGGGCGTATCTCCGTTATCGCGTAAATGTTGAAGGCGGAATAAAGCTTCTTGTGGTGTTGGTATATGGCCATCTTCAACCCACCATAGAACATAGCTATCTTCTGTTAATCGATGAAACCATTCGCTTTTTCGGCGCATGAAATCTCTATGGTCAGTACGGAACATAAAGTTTTTGAGTGCGTCAGTACTTTCCCAGACAGACATGTTTACAATCATGTTTGGGTCTTCAAACAATTTAATGCTGGTGGCATCACCGGAGTCGTCTTTTAAACGCCAAACAAAGCCTTCACTCTCTTCAGCAATACCATTAACTAAGTCTAAATTGTCTACAAATTCTTTAATTTCAGGCGCATCCAAAGGATATTTGGCAAGCGCAATATTTAACTGTGCTAATTTCATTTCAGACCCTCCTTGGTCGGTAAGTTAGTGCAATAGCGGTAAGCGGTTTCTTATAATGCAATGTATTGCTTATGCCTTCAAAGATAAATTAGAAAGTTAGTGATTTTGACTGCCAATTACGTTGTAAAAATCGGTTTGGTACATTGGTCTTGTTGAGTTCAAGACGGTACCGATAACGAGAGATTTCTTAGAGACAAACCATCCCATTTGTGCGAGAGTATTTTTAGTCGATTTGACTATCTATTTGATTTTTAATTTATATTTCGAGTTGCTATGAATTAATTGCGCAAGTATCACTCGGCGTGTTCAGTTCAAGACGAGCAATACTTAAAGGAGTCGCTATGTATTTTTGGGATGTACAAAGTCTGAAGAACGATATTCGAGCCAACAAACTGTCGGAAAAAGATAAGTTCTTGTATATGTTTTTAAGCATAGCGTTTGTGACTATTGGTATTGAGCTTATTTCCATCTCGCCACTCGAACCACAAAATGTATGGGATGCTGTCGAATCTGTGTCTTATATTCTGATTGTCTTGTTTGGTACGTACTGGGCGTATAAGGCCAATGGTTCCGAACATGGTACGGATTTCCTTGGGCGATACTTTAGTATCAGCTTTGTTGTGTCAGTGCGGTTTTGTACGTTATTGATTCCGATATCTGTATTTTTGCTTGCCTACTACATGACGGTGATGCCTGAGGATGGCATTGTGGTGAGCTCGTCCGTCGATGTTCTGCCATTCATCGTTTGGTATGCCTTACTTTACGCCAGTATTATCAAGCATATTAAAGCGGTGCAGGTTTAGTTGAGGTTCTGTCTATTTCCGCTTTGGATGTTTCGCCAAACTAAAAAGCCCTGCTCATTGGTGAGCAGGGCTTTTGCTTTTAGGGTCAATCTTAACCGATGATGAAGAAGAAAATCGCGGTTGCAACAATACCAATCAGTGCATAAGGGAACTGTGTCGTCGCGTGTTGCATGGATGTACAACCAGAGCCTTGTGCAGACAACACGGTAGAGTCACTAAAGAAGCAAGAGTGGCTACCGGCCGCTGATGCCGAAAGTAGAGCCGCAACGGTTAAGTGTAGCGGCACGCCAAGCTGTTCACCCAAAGGCAGAACGATTGGCATCGCTACCGCGAATGTTCCCCAAGAAGATGCAGTAGCAAAGACCAACGCACCAGTAATCATAAAGATAATCGCAGGGAAGTAAGACGCCGATAAGTAAGGACTTACGGTCTCAATCACGTATTGCGTGACACCTAGCGAGTCATTGACGGATTTCAGCATGAAGCCGCCAATTACGGTTGCAAGCGGCAGTAGCATGACTTTAATGCCATCATAAACAGCTTCGAACATATCGTTCATCGAAATCAGTTTTTGTGCGCCGTAGAAGCTAATGGTGAAGATCAGTGCGACGAAAACCCCCGCCAGTAGGTCGATACCAAAGTACCAGCTGGCAGCAACGAGGACGATCATCGGTAAAAGGAAGTTGATCAGACCCATTGTCGGATTGGTGTGCGCAGAAACTTCAGAACCAAAGTCCACATCGGTTGCGCCGTCTGGACGAACTTGACCATTCTTCGCACGCTCTTCTGCTTTTTTCATTGCGCCGAGGTCAGGGATTTTTTCCATCGCAACCAGCAGAACAATCACCAAAGTTACCCAGCCGTAAGCCATGTAAGGAATTGCTTGCATGTACGTCTGAATACCTTGGCCTGCTTCAGCGACGCCGTTTGCTTCTAGCAGTGAGCTAAAGAAGATGGCCCAAGTTGAAATTGGCACCAGAATACAGATAGGCGCTGCGGTTGAATCCACTAGATAAGAGAGCTTTTCACGAGAGATCTTGTAGCCGTCAGTGACTTTTTTCATTGATGATGAAATCGCAATTGCGTTTAAGTAGTCATCAATAAAGATCAGGATACCCAGAGCAAATGTCATCAACATCGATTGCTTGCGGCTTTTGACCTTGGTGACAAGCATATCGGAGAAGCTCAAAATGCTGCCGCCTTTCTCCAACACGGCAATTAGACCGCCCATCAAACCACATACGAGGATGATCCATGCGATGGTTTCATCCATCATCACACTCATCGAAATATCGACAATTTGCTCGACCGCTTCGGTTGGATTGAGCAAAAGTACCCCAGCAATTGCGCCACTAAAAAGGGCTTCCACAGTTCGGTGTGTCGTGAGGGCAAAGACCAAAACCAACGCGGTTGGCAGAAGACTCATCCATCCGTAGGCTTCGCCTTCCTCATGATTTAATCCGATAGTGGTAAAAAAGATAAACGTCGCAACTGAGATTAAAGAAACAATAATATGTTGAGTATTGATTTTAAGCGGCGCATCCAGCGCCTTGGTTTGCGTTGTCATAAAGTGCATTTCCTTTGTTTATGCCGAGTGCAACATCCAGTCGATTTCCAATGGAGTAATCGCTCGCTCAAATTCTGCGAGTTCACTCCGCTTGCAAGCTAGATACAAGTCAATAAAGTCTTGTGAGATGTATTGAGCTAACTCGCTGTGCTCCAGTCGCTCTAGCGCTTCTGACATACGCAGCGGCAGTTCAACAGCATCGTCACTTAAGGTTGGCGGACATTGGTCTTTGGTGTAGTTATCACTCGCTAATACTGCGGAAAGTACTACTGCAGCGAGAATGTAAGGGTTAACGTCAGCGCCAGCGATACGATGCTCAATACGACGGTTTTTACTGTCGCTAATCGGCACACGCAGCGCCACGCCTCGGTGGTTTTCTCCCCAGTCAGCTTTTGTTGGCACATATGCACCCGGTAAAAAGCGGCGGAAGGAGTTAACGTTCGGACAAATCAAACCCATGGCATCGGAGGTTTGTGACAACATGGCTGCCATGGTTTGATAGAAGAAGGGGCTAGCTTGACCATCGGTTTGACTAAAGTGGTTGTTACCATCTTTATCAACCAAGCTGAGGTGAATGTGCATGCCATTACCCGCTTGTTCACCAAAAGGTTTCGCCATAAATGTCGCATCAAACCCGTGCTGGTGAGCCACTTGGCGAATCAAACGTTTTGCAATGATGATCTCATCACACGCTCGCAGTACATCTTTGGAATGGTTGAAGTTGATTTCGAACTGTCCCGGTGCAGACTCAGAAAGAGCGCCGGACGTATTCAACCCTTGCTCTAATGCGATTCGATTAAGATCGGTCAAGAAATCCGCGTAGTCATCTAATCCATCAAGGTCGTAAACCTCGGTGTCTTTTTCTCGAGTTTTCTTCGTTGGATTAATTGCCGTTAATGGTTCGCCATTTTCCCCGCGAGTTTTGTCGATTAAATAGAATTCTAACTCTAGCGCGACACATGGGTACTGATCTTTGGCATGCAGCGTTTGCAACATAGACGCGAGAATGTTCCGGATGAACAGTGGGTTAGGGTGTTGCCCGGTTTCATCCATCATACTAAGCAGTAGTTGGCCAACTTGTTCCTTTGCCGTTGGCATCAAAGTACCACTGATTGGGTAACAGAGGTGATCTGGCTCTCCGAGATCTTCGCCCAACCCCGCAGTTTCAACGACGTTACCTTTGGTATCGAGGGTGATGGTCGAGAGGGGGAGTGCTACCCCTTTATCAAGCTTCTCTAGTGCGTCTATCGGGATGCGCTTTCCTCTTGGAGTGGCATTGATATCGGTAAAGATAAGGTCGATAAATTCTATATCGGGCCATTTTTGTTTAAAATTTTGTACTTCCTGTAGATACGATTCCATTTTCTTCTCCAAATAGCCTGACGAGTAGAAATTAGAAATAACCAAATTAACAAATAAATTACAGTGCTTTAATTAAATTGTTTGTTTTTCAGGTTATTTTTAATTTAAACATGCACTTATACTGTGCTTTTGGTGTTTAACGGCTGGTTTTTATGTCTTTCTGTTAACTATTTTGTAACAGTTGGTTTTGTTTTGTTCAATATAATGAGCATAAATATTCAATTTAGTGGCCTAAATAGTGCGTTAGATCACGTTGTGACGATAATAACGAATATCCGTGTTGATAATTTTGTACATGGTTTGTAGGGTAAATGTTAAATAAATCGAACACGGAAATGTCATGTCAGGAACACGCAAACCCATCATTGGTGTGGTTAGCTGCACTAAAGAGTTAGGTGGCTATCAGATACAAGCGGTCAACGACTTTTACTTATGCGTCGTTAAGGATTTTGGAGGGCTACCGATTATGTTAGCTCCAGAAATGTCAGGAGACGACGTAGCCACCATATTAGACATGTGTGATGGCTTCCTATTTCCTGGTAGTCATTCGAATGTTGCTCCGCATCGATACAATGCAACACATGAAGAAAGCCATAAAGATGAAGCGCGTGATGAACTATCACTGACGTTAATTCGTCACGCGGTAGACCAAAACATTCCGTGCCTTGGTATCTGTCGCGGTTTCCAAGAGATGAATGTTGCACTAGGCGGCTCATTAAACCCAGCCGTTCACGACTCAGGCTTTAATGATCATCGCGAAGCGACTGTTGAAGATTTCGAACAAAAATACGCGCCCGCTCATGCGGTATTAGTGCAAAAGCAGAGTTTGTTTGAACAATGGTTGGTACAAAATCACTGGGAAAATACCACCTTTTTTGAAGTGAACACGCTGCACAATCAAGGCGTCGATCAGCTTGCCCCTCAGCTGCAAGTTGAAGCTAAAGCCCCGGATGGCCTAGTAGAAGCATTTAGTCTTCCGCAACAAAAATTTTTCGTTGGCGTGCAGTGGCACCCAGAATGGAAAGCAAAAAACAATCATTTCTCTCAAATTTTATTCAATGAATTTATGATGGCAGCCTCTCGTTAAACGTTTGGAGCTGCATGAATGGACAATCATGAGATTGGTAAAAATATTGTTCAGTTACGTAAAAAACATGGATTGTCACAAAGGGAATTAGCCGAACGCGCTGGTATTACCCACAGTGCAATCTCGTCCATTGAAAATGGCAAAGTGAGCCCGTCGGTCAGCTCACTACAAAAAATCGTCAACGTATTTTCTTTATCACTGTCGGAGTTTTTCATTTTTGAACAATCTTCGAATGATGAAGTGAAAGTGGTCTTCAAACCGTCAGATCTCGTGGAAATTGGGAGCGAGACGGTATCCATGAAACTAGTGACGAATGGCGACAAAGATCAAGTTATTGGATTCTTGATCGAAGAATACGCACCACATGGAACAACAGGTGCGGCGGAAATTAGACACGAAGGCGAAGAGGTCGGCACGATTTTAGAGGGAGAAATCACTCTAGAGTACAAAGGCCACTCCTACGTCCTCACAGCCGGCGAGTCGTACATTATTGATACGACGAAGCCACATCGATTTACGAATCACACAGACAAGGCTTGTCGATTGATAAGTGCGCATACGCCAACCACATTTTAGTGGGGGCTTGCCTTGTGTGATCACAAGGAGAGCGTATGAAAACCCAAGAGCAATGGATTGAACTAAAAAACAATCTAAACATCGAAAACAGGGCGTACATTAACGGTGAATACAGTGCCGCTTTAACAGGGCAAACCATCCCGGTAGTTAACCCAGCAACAGACGAGATATTCACCGAAATCGCCCGTTGCCAA
The DNA here is from genome assembly GCA_013372875.1 of Gammaproteobacteria bacterium. The sequence continues at coordinate 9,707 of JABXIW010000338.1, forward strand.
AGTGAAGATGTCGACCTTGCCGTATCATGCGCTCGCCAAGCATTTCAATCAGGTCAGTGGAGCGAGAGCAGCCCAGCTCATCGCAAAGCAGTGCTTAAACAGTTTGCTGACCTGATTGAGCAACACCAAGAAGAGTTAGCACTATTAGAAACTCTCGATACTGGTAAACCTATCTCTCACAGCTTCTCGACCGATATTCCTGGCGCAGCAAACTCTTTACGCTGGTACGCCGAAGCTATCGACAAAGTGTACGGTGAAGTTGCCCCAACGGAAAAAGACGTACATGCCTTTATTTCCCATCAGCCAATTGGCGTGGTGGCTGCGGTTGTACCGTGGAACTTCCCACTTTGGCTTGCGTGCTGGAAGCTTGGCCCTGCTTTAGCGGCTGGTAACAGCGTGATTCTAAAACCGTCAGAAAAATCTTCTCTCACCGCGATATTCCTAGGTCAACTTGCTTCTCAAGCGGGCTTGCCAACAGGCGTTTTCCAAGTCGTTACGGGTTTTGGTCATGAAGCTGGCGACGCGCTGGCGAAACACCAAGACGTAGACTGCATCGCCTTCACAGGCTCGACGCGTATTGCAGGTCAACTGATGGTCAGCTCGGGTGAGAGCAACCTAAAGCGCGTGTTTGCAGAAGCGGGCGGCAAGAACGCGAACATCGTGTTTGAAGATTGTGATGATTTAGACCGCGCAGCAGCAGAAACCGCTGCAGGGTGTTTCTACAACCAAGGTGAGGTGTGCGTCGCGGCAACCCGCCTGCTTGTTCACGAAAGCATCAAAGATCAGTTCATAGAAAAAGTTATTCAAGCGTCGAAAGCGTTCACGCCAAAAGACCCAATGGACCCAAGTTCATCCATGGGCGCGCTTATCGACCAAGATCATAAATCAAAAGTGTTGGAATACATCTCGTTAGGTGAATCAGAAGGTGCAAACGTGCGTTGTGGCGGCGATGTTGATGGGCAGGGCGCATTTGTTTCCCCAACCATTTTAGACAACGTCGACAACAAGATGCGTGTCGCCCAAGAGGAAATTTTTGGTCCGGTGCTGTGTGTCATTCCATTCAAAGATGAAGCGCAAGCAATTGAGATCGCTAACGATTCGAAGTACGGCTTAGGTGCTGCACTTTGGAGCAGCAATATCAACCGCGTTCATCGCGTAGCAAAACGACTGCAAGCCGGCTCGGTTTGGGTCAACAACTACAACGAAGGTGACATGACGGTCCCATTTGGTGGATTCAAAATGAGCGGAAATGGTCGAGACAAGTCTCTCCACGCGATTGAAAAATTCACCGAAACCAAAACCACTTGGATTCGCCTCCACCCTTAAGCCTGCTGACGATTACGATAAATAAAGGAATAGTTCTATGAACAAGCATACGGATTCGTTCTACGCGCACTCTGTGCCAAACATGCCGGAATACCCACAACTGCAAGACAACATCGAGTGCGATGTGTGTGTAGTCGGTGCGGGATTCTCTGGTCTTTCTTCTGCGCTGCACCTTGCAGAAAAAGGTTTTAAAGTCGTTGT
>JABXIW010000278.1 GCA_013372875.1 Gammaproteobacteria bacterium
GAAGCATTGGATTACTTCGAAATCGAGTTTGATAGCCGATTTATCGAAAACAATCGAACCGAGTTGGTTAAGAGGTTTAACGGCTACTTAATCCTCACTAAACCGGATGATTGGTTTTCATGCCGCCGCGCACTCAAAAACGCCTACTGTAAAGTACAACGCAGTTTACTAAGTAAAACGACGCGCTCTGCGTGTCGAGGTTGTACATCTTGTCAAAGACGTTAATTCTTGGTGGCTTGCCTAAAAAAGAACCCTGCATCTTGGCGTCACAGGGGGAAGAGCAAGGTTCTTTTGGGTTAGCTGCTGGTTTGTCGCGAGTTGCGAATCAGCTTTACGCAGATGAATTAACCCGCGTGATACGCAGGGTAGTCCACTAAGCCTTTTTCATTGCCGCCGAACAATGTCGTAGGGTCATGTTCTGCCAGCGGATAGCCATGCTTGATGCGGCTTGGTAAGTCTGGGTTTGCAACAAACGGACGACCAAAACCGATCATGTCGGCTAAAGCACTTTCAATCGCGTGTTGCGCCTTTTCTGCGTTGTAACGACCGGCATAGATCAGTTTGCCTTTATACGCCTCACGAACTGCGGTTTTAAAGTCGTGCGGAGTGTCTGGTGCGTCGTCCCAATCCACTTCTGCAATGTGAATGTAAACCACATTGAGTTTATCAAGCAGCGCAGCAGCAGCGGTGTAGGTGTTGACAGGTGTGCTATCAACGGTGCCGTTTAACGAAGTGAATGGTGCAAGGCGAACACCAACACGCTCTGCGCCAATGGCTTGCGTCATTGCTTCGACCACTTCACCAAGAAAACGCAGACGGTTTTCAATTGAGCCGCCGTATTCATCGGTGCGGTTGTTCGCTTCAGAATCGATAAACTGGTTAACCAAGTAGCCATTTGCTGCATGAAGTTCGACACCATCAAACCCAGCTTTTATCGCGTTTAATGCGGCTTGGCGGTATTCTTCAATAACATTCTTGATGTCTTGTTTGGTCATTTCACGTGGCTCAACCACGTCGACAAAGCCAGGTTCGTCTGTGCCATTGTCGATAAATACTTTCACGTTTTCTGCTTTAAGCGCAGAAGAAGAAATAGGTTGCTCGCCGCCGATGTTGTCAGTATGAGTCACACGACCAACGTGCCATAATTGCGCGAAGATAACGCCGCCTTTCTCGTGCACTGCATCAGTTACTTTTTTCCAGCCAGCAATTTGCTCTGGGCTATAAATACCCGGTGTCCACGCGTAGCCTTGACCCATTGGTGAAATTTGCGTGCCTTCAGCAACAATTAATCCCGCTTCGGCGCGTTGAGCGTAGTAGGTGGCCATCATGTCGTTGGCAACATTACCCGGTTGAGAGGCTCGAGAGCGCGTCATCGGAGGCATAACGATGCGGTTTTTTAATGAGAGAGAGCCAAGTTGAATCGGTTGAAATAATGCGTCTGTCATAGGAAACCTCGTTATTGTTTAGTTTGAATCAGTTCGATTGGGTAGCCGTCGGGATCTTTAATGAAGGCGATGTGCGTTTCTCCTCCTTTCATTGGGCCGGGTTCGCGAGTGACGTTGCCACCAAGCGCTTTGATTTTTTCGCAAGCTGCGTAAATGTCTTCACACCCAAGCGCCATGTGTCCGAATGCGTTACCTAAGTCGTAACTGCCGGTATCCCAGTTATAAGTTAGCTCGATGGTCGCGCCATCTGGTTGATCAGGGCTACCAACAAACACCAGTGAGTAACGGTATTCTTGGTTTTCAAAACGATCCAAAACGCTCATACCCAGAACTTTTGTATAAAATTCGATAGATTTGTCTAGGTCAACAACACGGATCATCGTGTGGAGAAACTTCATAAGTCGCCTTTCATAACGTTGCGTAATCACGATGCAAACCTTATCGCCACTCTAAATGAACTGGAAATTATCGTTAATTATGAAAATGATTATTTAACGTTATGGATAATGAGGTTGTTGGCCCTACAACGTGCAAACAAAGATTACTCGCCGTTTCTTTTTGATAATTGGCATATGCTAATTACTCTTTTTACAAGCTGAGTACTTAACATGTCCGCAAACAGTCACTTTTATTCCACTCACGAATCTCATTATCAATGTGCGGTTTGTTCTTCAATCGATGCGAATCCGAACTCTTTGGCTGTGAACTACCAGTGTTTAGCCGATGGTTCTGTTGTCGGAGGGTTTCACGTTTTACCGCGTCATCAGGGTTACACCGACCTGTTGCATGGTGGCATTGCGAGTTCGCTGCTCGATGGTGCAATGACGCACTGTTTGTTGTTTAGAGACATTCAAGCCCTTACCGCGCAGTTGGATGTGCGCTACCATGCACCTATTGAGCTAGATGATCACGTCACGATTACTGCACACTGTGAAGGTGAACGCCGCGGTATATATCAACTGGTGGCTCAATTACTGGTCAATAATGAAGTTAGAGTGACGGCAAAAGGGAAGTTTATTCGTCCTAAAGAGGCGTAAATAAAAACTCGTTCTACGGAGAGATAATGAAGAAATTTGATGAGCTGTACGCAATTGCGACGAGAAAATCTCAATATGACCAAACCAACACTTGGTTTAAAGGCGTAGAGACTTATCTGGAGGCCATTGGCAAAGAAGTCGATGAAGTCCGTGAAGAGATTCGTGAGGACCGCCTTTGTCATTTGGAAGACGAGTTAGGCGATGTGTTGTGGAACTATCTTAACGTATTAAAAGTGTTGGAAAGAGAAAAGGGCATAGATCCTGAGAAAGTACTCGAAAGAGCCTGCACTAAATACGAGCAGCGTGTATCTGCGATTGAATCGGGACGCAGTTGGGATGAGGTTAAACAGCAGCAGAAACAAGCCTTGAACGCGGAACATGAAACCGCGCAGTTAGAGACCATGAAGAGCCAATAACTGCGCGTGATATTATTTAAGATGCGGCGGAATGGGGAAGCCTGATCAATCCTTCGTGCTATTGACCAACAGCAGGTCACAAGGCGGTTGATCAAGTAACGTGTCTACAGTGCTGCCAGACCAAAATTGGGATGACATGCTTCGTTTACACGCGCCCATAATCAGAATTGCCGCTTGTGATTGCTTAACTGCTTTTGGTAACGCTGTTTCAGGGTTTCCTTCTGGCAGCAGTAGTGGTACTAGTGTTAACTTTTGCGCAGTAATAAAGTCCGTAATGCCTGCTTTTTGGTTGCTCAAAATCTCTGCACGATAGCGAGATAGATAAGGCGCAACGTAGCGGCAGTAAACTAACGTCATTTTTCCGCTCAAGGTTTTTTCTAGCTTTGAGCCTCGCGACACGATGGCTTTATCTACGACCGATTTTGCATCTCCGCGATGAAGCGGATCTATCGCGCAAAGCATGTTGGCGTGAGAAGGCCATGAACGCTCACTTAATAGCAATAAATCACAATCGTTTTTTGCTAGCTCGGTGAGTAAGGTTTGAATGTCGTGCTTGTTAAAATGCCCCACGAGCAGTAAATCTGTGTGGTCGACAAGCCGTTTCGCGACTTGAGCAATCCAATGACTCCCTTTGAAATGCTCGTAAGAGAGTGTTGGCGTTTCAACTTCCTCTTCTTCACAAAGTTCGATAACGAAGTCTTTAAATTTTGATGTCCAAGCTTCAAACTCAGCTTGTCTCTTTTCTATATGATCAGAGTTGAAACTAAGGAAATGCGCGAACGCGTGATCTTCACTCCGGCGGTGATCTTCCACCAATACCACGATGGGTTGAGCCAGCGCTGTCGCAAACTGAATCACTTTACGAAGCACCTTACGACTTGGTAAGGCGGCTTGCTGAGTCAGAAAAAATACTGGTGCCATTGATTACTCCATTATCAAACGAGGCAAATGCGCCTAATGCACACTAAAAGTTTATACCATCCCCTTATGCAAAGACGTTCTGTTTCTGCGAGCAAAATATAAATTCCGCAATTGTGCGTGCCATTGCCTAGAATTTTAACATCAGGATCTCATGCCTTTAGGTAATAGACATCGTGTTGACACTAACGTGATGCCCAAGGAAATCGGTGACAATGATGATAGATTCCAGCCAATTACAAATTAATCGCAAAGTGCCTCATTTGCTTGCCGAGATCATTAAAGCGATAGAGTCGACCGAAGACCTCGGTTTTTTGAAAGACTATCAGGAAGCGCAAATCGCGAACATTTTGGAGTCGGTCAACATTGCTTATCGTAAACGCGTGATAGAAGCGGTGCCGCCAGAGAAGTACTGGACGGTATTAAACTTGCTGCGATACGACACCGCCAAGCACATTCATCAATCACTCAACAAAGAGCTGCAACATGAACGCTTAGCGTACATCACGGATTCGGAACTGATCATCTTTGCAGACTTTCTACCGACCGAGTTTGTGGATGAGTACCTTATCGACCAAAGTGAAGAGTCGGTCGCGCACATTCAACAAGCGCTGTCGTATGAAGATAACAAAGTGGGGAGATATGCCGAGCCGCATTTTTTAGTCGCAAATCCTAAAAACAGCGTAGGAGGCATCAAAACCGAGTTGTTAAAACGTGGACAAAGCCCGGTGCGATTGATCATCGTGCGTGATGTCGGAGGCGTTATTGGGACGATAGAACCTCAAACCCTGTTGCTGCATGAGAACCATACCAAACTCACAGACTTGACCGTAGTCACGCCAATTCTGGAAGATATCCAAACGATTCAAAGCGTCAGTAAACAGGTCTCGATTGATGGTGGAGCGCATTGGTTTCCTATCATGGCTGGTGGCAAAATTATGGGCGTTTTGTCGATGGCGACCATCGCGATTACCTTGCGTGAACTCAGCCTACAAGCTGTAGTGGCAGAAAACGTACGAAGTGAAGAAGATTTGTTCACACCATTAACTGTGGCGACAAGGCTAAGAGCACTTTGGTTGGTGATTAACTTGCTGACCGCTTTTGTTGCCTCTGCCATCATTGGTATTTTTGATAATGTGGTCGAGCAAGTCGTTGCGCTTGCTATCTTAATGCCCGTTGTGGCGAGTATGGGCGGCATCGCAGGTAGCCAAACCTTAGCGGTGGCCATTCGGGGTATCGCATTGAACCACTTGCACCAAAGTAACTTGAAGCTATTGGTGAATAAGGAATTAAAAATCGCCACCATTAATGGCTTGATCATGGGATTAGTCATCGCGGGTGTCGTTTACATGGTGTTTGACTCTTGGCCATTGGCGCTTATTATCTGTTGTGCAATTTTCCTCAATAGTTTGGCGGCCGCGGCATCGGGGACGTTGATACCATTCACGTTGAAGAAGTTTAACATTGCCCCCGCCGTGGCTGGCTCGGTAGTATTAACAACCGTTACCGATGTCGTCGGTTTCTTTGCGTTCTTAGGCTTAGGTGCCATCTTCTTGATATAGAAAGCCAATTGACGCGTTAACCTGATGAGCCAATCTCTCCATTTCCCAACCCAATATTTTGGGCAAGTTTGGTTCGCTCAAAATTCCTCCGTTATTCATACACGCTGAACACGCCGTTTAAGCTTTCATTTCATCAATATTTTTCACTGCTCATTTCTATTCCAAAACTTTCCACTGCCGATCTCGCTTAACGCTGGCGTGTCAAATGCCATGCCAATTTGCTTGGCTGTACACGCATTACTTCACTCAAACAAAAAATAAGGAAAAGATTTTGAACAAACTCATCGTATTCACTGGTGGTCCCGGTGCAGGAAAAACCTCGGTTATCGAACAACTAAAAATACAAGGCTTTATCTGCGCGCCAGAAACTGGTCGTCACGTGATACAAACGCAGGTTGCGAATCACGGTTCAGCATTACCTTGGAATGACAAACAAGCCTTTCGAGATGAAATGACAAAAGAAGAAGTGAGCAACTACCGATCTTTCAATGTCCGCCAAGGGGACGTATTTTTTGATCGCAGTATTGTGGACGTATATGGCTACAGCAAGTTGGAACAACTGCCAATCTCGCATGAGCTCATCACGCATTGCCAGACGCTTCGTTATCATCCTCAAGTATTCATTTTTCCACCGTGGGCATCGATATTCAGTAACGATGAAGAGCGAAAACAAGATTTTTCTGAAGCGGTCGCCACGTATCAACAGATGGTCAACGCTTATCACAAGTTTGGTTATCAATTGATCGAAGTGCCCAAAATGTCAGTCGAAGACAGAGTGGCGTTTATTCTCGACTCAGTCATCGAATAAGGCAGACAGGTGAATAATGCAAACAAATGCGTAAGGCGATTGTGACCACGACGACAATATGCGCAAAGGGAGTTATTTATACTGGATAAAATTCAATAACTTAATTGAGTATTATGTCTTTTAAATATCTTACCTTATTGCTTGCAACGACGAGCATGAACAGCTTTGCTGATGTGGACCTGCCTTCGGGGGATGATTGGTTAAACCATGTGACGAATGGCCTAGCCCCATATTGGATGATGGAAAGCGCGCATGGGCAACCTGCGGGGAATTTTCCGACATTTCGTTGTGATAACGGTGTCATTCTCGACCCACAAAAGCCGTGTGAAGAATTAAACAAAGGGTGGATTAGCCCGCACTTCGATCGCGAATACACACGCATGAAATCGCGTCAAACTTACGCTTATGGCGTGCTTTTTCATCTTACGGGTGACAAACAAGCATTAGAGCTAGCCAAGAAAGGGGCTTATTACCTGATTGATCATCTACAAGATGAGAAAAACGGTGGCTTCGTGAGCTTTACGCGTAGTGGAAAACCGGGGATGGAGTGGCAACAGCGAACTTCTCAAGACCAAGCTTACGCCTTGGTGGGCTTGGCGATGTACTACTACTTGACGCAAGATCCAAAGGTTGAACAAGCACTTATCGACCAGCAAGCGTTTATATTTAAACAATACCGACGAAGCGATGATCGCGGTCTGGCGTGGGTTTTGAAAGATGGTGATGGGGAAAGTGAGAAGCAGCAAGAGTTAGTCGCTCAACTTGACCAAATTAATGGCTATCTGTTGCTAACGGCGCCACTTTTACCAGAGCCAGCGCAAGCCAAGTGGAAACAAGATCTGCAATGGCTGACGCAAGTGATGCTGGATAACTACCACTCCGACAAAGAGCAGCGCTTTTATGGCGCGATACACCACAAAGCGGTAATGATGCCAGATGCAAAACACAATGATTTTGGACACACCATCAAAGCGTATTGGATGACGTATCTCACTGGTCAGTTGTTGGAGAATTCCAATTGGACTGAGTTTGGTTTCAAAGGAATGAAACACACGCTTAAACAAGCTCAATACCAGCAAAACTTTGAGCAAGTCAAAGCGCTCTTCTCTCCAGAATGGCAGAGTAAATGGAGAGAAGAGAGCATTCCTGCTTGGCAATCAAGACCGCACAAGCATTACAGCTCGTCTTGGGAATGGGCAGAACTCGATCAAGCGGCGATGACGGTTTCTCTTGTCGATGGCTCGATGAAAGAAACGCTTCAATATACATTACCCACCTTTATGGACGTGTGGGTGGATCATCAATACGGAGGTGTTGGTCTGAATCCTAAATCAACCAAAGCGTTCCATTGGGGAAATGGTTACCACCAGTTTGAACATGCGTTGGTCGGGTATTTGTACGCGCAACAAATGGCAAAACAGCCTGCCAAGCTTTACTACGCGCGACCAGCCGAGAGTAAAATGCCACTTAATCCATATTACTTTAACGCGGATATAAAAGCGCTTTCGTCGCAAAGTGATGGAGTCACTACCGCAACCTTCACCAATATTCGACCATAACTTGGTCGATGGTGGTGTGGTGGTTAAAGTCTGCGTGCAAACTAACAAAACCCAATGGTAAACTGCGGGTCTGTTTTAAATAGTATTTAAAGGTAATTTGATGAACCCGATTCTTGCGATGTTGAAAGAAAACCATATTAGCGACAAGCAAATCAACGAGCTATTTCAGGCGTTAACTCAAAACCCTCTGGCTGCAATGGCAACTATCAGCCAACTAGGTCTGCCACAAGATCAGCTTCAAGCGTTAATGGCGCAGGTAATGCAAAATCCTGTACTGATTAAAGAAGCAGTGGAAGAGCTGGGCCTAGACTTCTCCAAAGTAGTAGAAGCCAAAGCTAAGCTACAGCAGTAATCGAGTTTTCGATAAAAACAAAAGCCGCCAAAGCCAAATGGTTCTGGCGTTATTGTTTTCTCTTTCTTTGTGTCTCTTTGGTCTCTAGCAAAATCGAATGTTTTAGACGAAACGGTCTTTCCACGAAAACTCAACATGTTTATGTCTGCCGAAACGTGTGTATAATTCGCCGGAAATGACGATTTACAGATAACGAAAGGTAAGTATGGCAGTCCTCGAAATTCTCTCCATTCCAGACCCAAGACTTAAAGTAAAAGCAGAAAAAGTCACTGATGTATCGACAGTACAAACGTTGATCGACGATATGCTAGAAACACTTTACGCAACGGGCAATGGCATCGGTTTAGCTTCAACCCAAGTGGGTAGAAAAGAGGCGGTTGTTGTCATTGATATCTCTGACGAACGCAATGATCCTTTAATCTTAGTCAACCCAGAAGTTGTGAGCGGAGAAAACAAAGCGCTTGGTCAAGAAGGGTGCCTATCTGTTCCCGAATACTATGCCGATGTAGAGCGTTACACATCAGTTGTTGTTTCTGCACTAGACCGTGATGGCAACCCGATTACAATCGAGAGTGATGAGTTCTTAGCGATTGTGATACAGCACGAAATCGACCACTTATCTGGTAACTTGTTCATTGATTATCTTTCACCGCTAAAGCAAAAAATGGCGATGAAAAAAGTGAAGAAGTACGTAAAAGCGCAAGCTAAGTAATATGAAAGGAAGTAACTCACAACCGCGAGTTACTTCCTTTTACATCAAGAATAAGTAGAGTGCTTTATCGCGTTTTTTTGGGGACATAACGCTTTACGACCTTCATAAGCCTCTGAAATGAAGAGCAGTCCATATGTGACTCATGAGGGCAGGAGGCAACATGGTTTAGGCTGTCTCGCACCGCTTTCAAACGTGTTATTTGCTTATCAATCTCAAGCGCCTTTTTCGCCAGTAAGTCACGATCAATGTATGGTTTTGAACCTTCTGAGTGATTCAACATTTCCGCCATTTCGTTAAGTGATATTCCAGCGATACGCCCTAAACTAATTAAGTTGAGTTTACTGAGTACCTCTGGCGAATATTGACGTCTCAATCCATTCCTTCCTATTGAGCGAATTAACCCCAATTGTTCGTAGTATCTGAGTGTTGAGGTCGGCAATCCTGATTTTTTAACCACTTCTGCAATATCCATTCTATTCCTCATTGACTTCAAGTTGGCTTTAAGTTGTAGCATGCAACTAAGACCTTAACAAATCAAAAACTTGAGGAGAGAAAAATGCTGCTTTTAATGGGATTGCAAGCGGCGCTAATAGGGATTGGTGCGACTGTGATAATGGATTTATGGGCTTGGCTACAAAGGAGAGTGTTTGGTATTCCCTCATTAAACTATGCATTGGTTGCGCGTTGGGTTTTGTGCATGCCAAAAGGGAAGCTTGTGCATGCGCCAATTATGTCAACAGACCCGATGCCGGGAGAAAAAGCACTCGGTTGGTTTTTACACTATGCCATTGGCGTTGTTTTCGCTTTGGCTCACATTGCTGCTTTTGGTCATCATTGGTTGGTAGAGCCTAGCCTAGCGCCTGGCTTAATTACAGGTGCGGTAACGTTGGTGTTCCCATTTTTGGTCATTCAACCTTGTCTAGGATTTGGTTTTGCTGCCAGTAAAACCCCAACACCTTGGAAAGCCCGTCTTCTTAGCACATTGGCGCATTTGGCTTATGGATTGGGCTTATTCATTACCGCATTCGCAATCAAAGTAGTGAGTCAGTATTTTATGTAGTGAGCATGAGCATCATAAAAACGTACTGTTTTCGGTTTGGATTTATGATGCTCAACTCTTGGTTTTTTTGGCGCTCTGTTCATAGTGAGCAGATATCTTTTAAATCTGTCGTATCAATCCAAGACGTAAAGTCGGCCAACATTTAACATTACCTTAACTCCGTTATGGCAAGTGATTTACCGATAAAAATTAGAATTGTCTGGTTTGACATCAAGACTATTGAGGATTTCAGATGGCTTCAAAAGCGACAGGGATATCGATACTGAGTTTATTAGTAGCTCCGGTGGCGATGGGAGAGACCGCAAGCGCATACGATTTATGTTTGCTAGAAACAATCAAAAAAAGCAATGGCGAAGAAACGATCGAGAGCATTCGCAAGCAGTGTGAGTTAGATACAGTCACGAGTACTGCATCTGTCGAATCAACAACGAAAGAATCAGAAGAACCGCAAGAAAGCTTGATCGATAAACGTTTGGAATCAGAAAAGCAAACCGCGTTCGAGCCTTTTAGCTTGGTTGCACATCGAATTAACTACATTCTGCCATTTACTTATAGTGATCGCGTAAACAAACGCGCGTATGCCGACACCAAATACGGCGATGAACTGCGTAAGGAAGAGGCAGAGTTTCAAATCAGCTTTAAAGTACCAATGAACTACGACGATTTGTTGTTTGACGGCGATGGTCTGTTTTTTGGTATGACGCTAAAATCGTTCTGGCAGGTATACACGGGGGATGCGTCGCGTCCGTTTCGCGAAACCAATTATCGTCCTGAGCTGTTTTACTTCACTCCTACAAGTTGGCAGCCGCTTGGTGGCTCAACTTGGCTGGGTTTCGGTATTGAGCATGAATCAAATGGCCAAAGACAAGAGCTATCGCGCAGTTGGAACCGCGTTTATACCAACTTAACCTTTGCGAAAGACAATTTTGTCGCCTCTATCCAGCCTTGGTGGCGCATACCTGAGGACGAAAAAACCTTTCCGAATGATCCTAAAGGCGATGATAACCCAGATATCGAAGATTACATGGGGCATTTTGAGCTAACAAGCGCCTACAAATGGGACGATTACGAGTTGACGTTCTTGGGGCGCGAGAACTTCAAAACGCATAAAGGCTATGCTGAGATAGGTTTGTTGTTTCCAATTTGGGGAAAAGTTAGGGGATATGCTCAATACTCGACTGGATACGGCAAGAGCTTAATTGACTACGACCATAATCAGCAGCGCATTGGTGTTGGTATCGCGATCAACGGTGTTCTGTAGTTTTTCGATAGTTCAATAGAAATAAACGCTGGCAATTGAGATTTCAGTATTTAGAATGCGTGGCTGAAATTGATTTCCAACCTAGAGTGATTTTATGCTTCGTGATTACA
>JABXIW010000381.1 GCA_013372875.1 Gammaproteobacteria bacterium
GAAGAGTTTCCACATATTCCGGTTTGTATGCACCAAGATCACGGTGCTTCACCAGCAATCTGCCAACAATCAATTCAATTAGGCTTTACGTCAGTAATGATGGATGGCTCGTTAGAAGAAGATATGAAAACACCTGCTTCTTATGAGTACAACTCTCGCGTGACTAAATTAGCAACTGATATGGCTCACGCTTGTGGTGTTTCTGTTGAAGGTGAATTAGGCTGTTTGGGTTCATTAGAAACTGGTATGGCTGGCGAAGAAGATGGTTCTGGCGCTGAAGGTATTTTGACCGAAGATCAATTATTGACTGATCCAGAAGAAGCTGCGCAATTTGTTAAAGACACAGGGGTTGATGCATTAGCGATTGCTATTGGTACTTCGCACGGTGCTTATAAATTTACTCGTCCACCAACAGGCGATGTATTGTCAATCCAGCGCATCAAAGAAATTCATCAGCGTATTCCAGATACTCATTTGGTGATGCACGGTTCTTCGTCAGTACCGCAAGATTGGTTAGCGGTGATCAATGAGTATGGCGGTGATTTGGGTGAAACTTATGGCGTGCCAGTTTCTGAAATTCAAGAAGGTATTAAATACGGCGTTCGCAAAGTAAATATCGATACTGATTTACGTTTAGCGGCAACTGGTGCGGTGCGTAAATTCTTGAAACATAATCCAAAAGAATTTGATCCTCGTAAATACAACAAAGTTGCGCAAGATGCGATGCAAGCCATCTGTAAAGCACGCTATGAAGCTTTCGGCACAGCTGGTAACGCTTCTAAAATTAAGCCAATCAATCTGGAACAGATGGCTATCGATTATAAAGCAGGAAAATTAGATCCACGTGTAAACTAATATTTAGTTAGTTATTAAAAGGCCGACAATTTGTCGGCTTTTTTGTGCCTGAAAATTACACCCAGGAAACAAGGCTAAATTTGTTGATTAATTAATAGTCTGCTACATTAATTAGCTAGGGAGATCTGGGGGTTCATATGAGTAGAAAAGCATTAATTATTGACGATTCGAAAACGGCGTTTTTGGTTTTATCGAGAATGCTAAAACCGTACGACATTTCGGCAAAGCACGCCATATCAGGCGATCAAGGGATTGAGCTATTAGCGCAAGAAGATTTTGATGTGATTTTTTTGGATCAAATGATGCCTGATAAAACGGGCACTGAGACGATCCAAGAAATTAAAGAACATTCTGAATGGGCGAGTATCCCAGTGATGATGTTCACCGCTAAAACTGGTCTCGAATATGAAAAAGAAGTGCGTGCTTTAGGTGCGGTCGGAGTTCTACCCAAAGAGCTTAATACTGAAGAAATTGAGAAGGCTCTAACTAAAATAGAGCTTTGGGATCCTGAGTCGGATGAACGCTTTGAACTAAAATTGGATCGTCGCCAGCCCACTTCTGATGAAAAACTACGGGTTTGGCTAGAATCATTTTTGGAAAATCAATTTTCGCCTGAGCTATCAAAAAAGGTACAAAGTGCGACAGATGATTTGCGTCGCGATACCATTCATTACAGTAAACGCATGCTTAATGAATTGGCAAAAACAGACAAGCAACAAGCCATGCTAAAAGAAGTTAAAGGGCAAACAGACTTCTTAAAGCAACTTTTTTATAATTCTTTTAAGCAATACCGTTTAATTTCAGCTTTACTGGGTTTGGGCCTATTGGGGGTCGGTGGAGCCCTTGCTTGGTTACTTTATCAAGATTCGTTAAAAGATTCGAAGCAACAAGAATTGATAGGGATGGTTCAACAATTAAGTCAGCAAAATCTTGAATTAAAAGATCTGGTGGCTAATCAACAATACAGCGAAAGTCCCATCGAATATGAGACCACTGACATTGAGCTAGAGCCAGATCCTGAGCCTATCCAACTGGTAGGTATCGATGCTAACGGGAAATACTTAACCGCCAAAAGCGAGCAAGGCTATCTCTTTTTGGTAACTGATCAGGGCTTGGTTGATAATGGCGCTATCAGTTTTTATTATTTGGACGCCAACTGCAGTAGTGATCCTTATGTGGATATGGTTACGGGAATGGTCATTCGCCGAGATGATAGCCTCTACTATACTGACATAAACAGCAGCGCTGATTCCTTATTGCCGATGTCGACTCAGGATGAGGCTCAGCAATGTCAGCCGTATCGTGGCGTTTCCAAGCGGCTAAAGCCAGCATTGGTAAATGATGCTGCGATTACTGGTGTTGACGATATTAGCTATCAGTTGCGTTAAAAATACTATTTGATTAGTACAAGACTCGAGCTCGAATGGTACCCTCGATCTGTTTCATCGCTTTAAAAGCAATTTTACTAGAGCTAGAGTCGATATCAGTGACCACATAACCAATATCGCCTTTAGTTTGTAGATATTGCCCTGAAATATTGGCGTTATTATCAGCCAATATCTGGGTAATTTGCGACAAAATACCCGGCTGGTTTTTATGGATGTGCAAAATGCGGTGAGTATCGGTATGAGCTGGCAAAGCCACCTCGGGGAAGTTAACCGCAGAAACCGTTGAACCGTTGTTACTGTATTTCAGCATTTTCTCAGTGACTTCAATCGCAATATTCTCTTGCGCTTCTAATGTTGAGCCACCGATATGCGGCGTTAAAATCACGTTATCAAATTTGCGCAATGGCGATTCAAATTCTTCGGTATTTGATTTTGGCTCGGTTGGAAATACATCCAGCGCTGCTCCTGCTAAATGGCCTGTTTCTAATGCATCGGCTAATGCATCAATATCAACCACTGTACCGCGAGATGCATTGATTAAGATGGCATTGGACTTCATCTTGGCTATTTGCGCTTTGCCTATCAAATTTTTGGTTTGCGGTGTTTCAGGAACGTGTAATGAAACCACGTCTGCTTCGGCTAATAATGAATTTAGCAGAGTGACTTGCTCGGCATTGCCCAGAGTAAGTTTATTCTCAATATCGTAGAATTTGACTTTCATGCCGATGCTTTCAGCCAAAATTCCTAACTGCGTGCCAATATGGCCATAGCCGATAATACCCAAGGTTTTGCCGCGTGCTTCGTTGGAGTTGACTGCAGTTTTTAACCATTCGCCACGATGAGCTGCGGCGTTTTTGGCAGGAATGCCGCGGAGCAACATGATCATTTCGCCCAAAACCAATTCTGCTACGCTACGGGTATTAGAATAAGGTGCGTTAAATACGGGAATGCCTTGATTCTGAGTGGCGTTCAAATCAACCTGATTAGTGCCTATACAGAAACAACCCACCGCTACCAATTTATCGGCATGAGCCAAAACCTCTGGGGTAATTTGGGTACGTGAGCGTATACCTAAAAAGTGGGTTTCGGCAATTTCCTGCTGTAACTCTTGACCCGATAAAGCCGTTTTTAGGTATTGAATATTGGTATAACCGTCTTGTCTGAACAGCGCTTCTGCTTGCGGATGGACGCCTTCGAGTAAAAGCACTTTTAACTTATCTTTGTTGATCGAGGTAAGCTGGGTCATGAGAAACTTGATTTACGAGCATTTAGCCTCATTTAATCAAAACCCATCCGTCAAGAAAAGCCTTAACTTACAAATATTTGAGAATGGTAAAAAAGTGTTCGTTTTAGGCGATTTCAGGGCGTCTTCCTGCTACAATGTGCGCCGCTTTGACCGAACATAAAGCAGTTAACCGATTTATCCCGAGGTTTTGATGTCAGTAAGCTCAAATTTAGACAAATTGATTGTGATTTTAAGTGAGACTTTGTCTATTGATGCCGACGAGTTCAGTGCTGATACCTTATTGTTAGGTAATTTTCCTGAATTTGATTCCATGGCTATCGTATCCATCTTAATGGAGCTGGAAGAGCAGTTTGGCATTAGCATTTCAGAAGATGAATTAACTGGCGATGCCTTCGAATCGGTCACTAGCTTAATGGAATTTATCGATATCCAGCAAGCCGCAACCGCTATCTAGCCACAACTGAATCAAAGCAGTTCACAAGTTCTTCTCTATTCGTTCCTGAAAATTGGATTTTTGCTAAAAATTCTTTTATAACAATAAGATAACTAAATAATTCTCTGTGAAATGGAATATATCACGGCGCTTGGTTTGCTGTTGATCATGTTATTAGTGGTGATTACTCGCTGGAAGGGTAGTCGTTATATTGTCTTGGTTATTCTATTTCTGATTGTCAGTTTGATCATTTACCTTGCGATCAAGAATTGGCAATCTTTGTCATCTAATTTTCTTTCGCTGTTTATTATTATCTTTTCCATTTGTATGGCGTTATTAGCCGTGCTTTGGTTTAGTTTTAACCAGCGCCTACAAAGTCAAATTAAAGTCAGACTTGCCAAAACATTTTCACTCTATAAATATGATTACCGCGACTCATGGTTGGGCTTTAATGAAGCATTAGACTTTGCTCATCAAGAAGAAGATTTTTATCCGCAAGCCATCAAGGCGTTGGCACAAATGGTGGGCAGTCCTGGCGGCAAGTTATGGAGCTTGAGCGGGAATCGCTGTCACTTCGTTGATCATTGGGATTCACCGTTATTACGCGAAGAAACCTTTCGCTTGCCTGCAAACTTGATCGAGTTTATGCAAAAAACCAATTGGGTGGTGGATGTGAATGAATACGTTAAACATCCTCAACTCTATCGACCGTTAAGATTGGATTTAAGTTATTTTGAACAAGGTGCGATTAAAATTTTTGTGCCCTTGAGAAGAGAAAATGAGTTAGTTGCGATTGTCGGTTTAAAAACCTTAGAAGACACACGGAGTTTAAACTGGGAAGATCATGACTTGCTAAAAGCGGCAGGGCAGCAAATGGCGAGTTATTTGGGTTTATATGAAGCCACTTCTCGCTTGTATGAGCAGCGTGAATTTGCCGCTTTTAATAGATTGTCTGCGTTTGTGGTCCACGATTTGAAGAATGTCGCCGCACAACTTGAGTTGATAACACAGAACGCTAGTAAGTATGGTGATAATCCAGAGTTCATCAAAGACAGTTTTGAAACGGTCGAAAGTGCTAACCAACGTTTGGGTAAAATGCTCAAGCAGCTGCGACGTAAAGAATCGCCTGATAAGCGAGTGGCAAAAACCTATTTGCCCGATCTGGTGGAGCAACTAACTGAGCAAGTGGAGCTTCAGATAAAGTCGGAAGTGCCCAAAGTCTATGTATTTGGCATTCAAGAGCAATTGGTTAATATTATTATGCATCTGGATGATAATGCGCAGCAGGCAGTGCAATCGAAGAATCTGAAGCCAAAAGATGCCATAAAACACCAAATTGAAGCGCACGATGATGATCTTTACTGGCACATTATCGATCAAGGCATTGGCATGAGCGAAGAGTTTATGCGTGATAGTTTATTCAAACCCTTTGAGACGACCAAAGGTAATGCAGGTATGGGCATTGGGGTTTATCAATGCCGCTATTTGCTCAGAGGCTTTGATGGTGATTTAATAATACGAAGCCAGCTAGGTGAAGGAACTCACTGCACGGCTATTTTGTCTTTGGCATCGGAGACAAATGTTGGGGTAAAAAATACAGGGGATGAAAATGACTCAGAATAAATGGGATCTGTTGGTCATCGAAGATGATCAAGGCTTGCAAAAGCAGTTAAAGTGGTCATTCGATGATTACAATGTGGTCTTGGCAGAAGATCATCAAAAAGCAATTGTGGAGTTGCGCCGTTATCAACCAAAAGTTGTGACCTTGGATTTAGGATTGCCACCCGATCCTGCTAATGCTTCTGTGGGCTTGGCACTGCTCGAAGAAATTCTGCAATTAGCGCCGACTACCAAAGTGATTGTGGTTACTGGCAATGATCAAAGGGACGTAGCCTTAAAAGCGGTTGAGCTGGGAGCTTACGATTACTATCAAAAGCCAATTCAAGCAGAAGAGTTATCCTTAATCGTAAAGCGAGCTTTCGATTTAGCCAACCTTGAAGAAGACAACCGAAACTTATTCAAACGCCAAACCAGTAGTTTCCATGGGGTGATTGCTAGTAGTCCTGAAATGTTAGGAGTGTGCCAGAAAATTGAAAAAGTAGCGCCAACCGATGTTAGCGTCATGTTGTATGGTGATAGTGGTACGGGTAAAGAGTTACTGGCTCGTGCGCTGCACGATATTAGCCCGCGCCACAATAAAAAAATGGTGGCGATTAACTGCGCGGCTATTCCTGAAAACTTGCTAGAAAGTGAGTTATTTGGCTACGAAGCAGGAGCTTTTACGGGTGCAAACAAACTCACCTTAGGTAAAGTTGAGCACGCCAATGGCGGTACACTTTTCTTGGATGAAATTGGCGATATGCCAATGCCATTGCAGTCAAAAATGCTGCGCTTTTTACAGGAACGTCAAATAGAACGTGTTGGTGGGCGTGAATCAATTGAAGTGGATGTGCGAATTGTTGCCGCAACTCATCAGCCATTAAGCGAGTTGGTTGAGCAAGGTAAATTTCGCGAAGACCTCTACTATCGTCTGAGTGAAGTTGCTTTAAATATTCCTTCTTTGTCAGAGCGTAATGGTGATGTGGTACTGATCGCTCGTGCCATGTTGGATAAATTTAATAAGCAATACGGTCGTAACTTTCGTGGCTTTACCTCAGAAGCGGTCCATGCGATGGAGTCTTATTCTTGGCCTGGCAATGTGCGTGAGTTAGAAAATAAAATTAAAGCGGCTGTGGTGATGTCCGATAGCAATAAAATTGGAGCTTCCGAATTACAAATTGAGCAAAGTCAATTGGATGAGATGCCATTAAACTTGCGCCAAGTACGTGAGGTTGCTGAGTCGCGAGCTATTCAAAGAGCGATAGTTTTATCCAATGGCAACATTTCAAAAGCCTCGAAATTGCTTGGGGTCACACGACCGACTTTATACAGCTTGATGGATAAGTATGGCGTCCAACATTAGAGTTTTTTTAGCCTTATTGTTGGTTCTAATGTTGATGGCTTGTGATCCCGACCCGCAAGCCACAGCGCTTTCTGAACGTTGGCCGAAACACGACTGGAGTCAAAATCAGCCTGCCATTATGGTGGATATTAATAATGACGGTAAAAAAGAAAGAGCGCTTATTGGCTTTGGTAATCGTACCGCTATAGTTTCGGTTTTTATTAAAGAGAATGTTAATCATCTAGATTTTGTTGAGTTTTTTATCGATAAACCAAATCAACAAAATTCGATCTGTGGTCTTAAAGCTCAGCTGCAAATCGAAACGCAAAAATTTTCTTTAGCTAATAATTTAGACCCGACGCCAACAGGTTATAAGCACTGTGCTGAATGTGAAGGTTTGCGAGTGGTGGATGAGAAAGATTGTGAGCCCTTCCATATCTATTGGGATCACGACAATCAAATGTTAAGTTGGTGGCGATACTAGTTTTATAAAGAACTGGTATCACCAGCTTTAATTTTAACTTAAATCTGGACGCTTGATAGTTTCAACGCCGGTATCATTTCCCAATAGCAACACGTCAGCAGAACGCTCAGCAAACAGTCCGTTGGTGACCACCCCAACGATACCATTGAGCATTCTTTCTAACTTCATGGGCTCATTTATTTCAAGTCCATGCACGTCTAAAATCACATTACCATTATCGGTGGTAAAGCCTGTACGGTAGACTGGATCACCGCCAAGTTTGACGATTTGACGAGCCACATAACTTCGCGCCATTGGAATAACTTCTACTGGTAATGGGAATTCACCCAGACGTCGAACTAATTTGGATTGATCGGCAATACAAACGAATTGATCGGCTACAGCAGCAATGATTTTTTCGCGAGTTAGGGCGCCGCCGCCGCCTTTAATTAAAGCTAATAGATGATTAGATTCATCTGCGCCATCCACATACACAGGAATTTCTGAAACCTGATTTAAGTCAAAAACTTCAATTCCATGTTCTTCTAAACGTTTGGTTGAGGCATCTGAACTGGAAACCGCGCCTTTAATCTTATGTTTGATTTTGGCCAATTCATCGATGAAGTAATTCACCGTTGAGCCAGTGCCAACACCAACTATCGAGTCTTCAACAACGTATTCAATGGCAGCTTTACCAACTAGGGCTTTTAATTCGTCTTGAGTCATGGGCTTTAGAAGTAATTGAATGCGCTCTTATTGTAATCCAAGCGCCAGCAAATTGTTAGCGTGTTAATCGCTAAAGCGTCTGAAATAGCTCGGAGTGGCAATGGCATCAAGTTTCTTATCCCACTTCTCAAGCGGAACTTGTGGTACTTGTTGGAAGTTATAAGCAAGGCCAATCAGTTCGGGTTGATTTTGATTGCGCTTAAAATTTTGTAAGACACTATCGTAATAACCACCACCCATCCCTAGGCGATTGCCTTTAGGATCATAAGCCACTAAGGGCATAAAGATGGCGTCCAGTTCGCTTGGTCGAATCGCTTCGCCAACTCGGGCGGTAGGCTCTAAAATGCCAAAAGCGCCTTGTTGTACCGAGTCTTTACCTTGATAGGGTAAAAACCACATGCCGCGTTTGTTGTTGGGAAATACTTTGGGCACATAGCAGTTTTTGCCGAGCGACAAGGCATATTCAATTAATGGCCAGCAACTGATTTCGCCTTTAATCGGTAAATAAAAAGCCAGGTTTTTAGAGTTTTCGATGATTTGAGCAGAGGAGATATGGCCAAGAATAGCCAGCGCCGACCGTTCCATAAAAGGTTTGGTCAAAGTGTTGCGTTGATGTTTGATTCGGGTGCGCAGATGTTGTTTCTGCGACATCGCACTGTTCATCAATAAAAACCCAGACTGCCGTTGTAGGTAGAGGCCCTAGAACCCAAAGGTTCAGGGGGGAGACCAGGAGGATGATCAGGCTTTCCGGTCGAGACGGACTTGCACAACA
The DNA here is from genome assembly GCA_013372875.1 of Gammaproteobacteria bacterium. The sequence continues at coordinate 8,825 of JABXIW010000381.1, forward strand.
CTTCCCGCGAAGGAATCCCAAAAAAAGTATTATCGGCTCAAGAACGTTCGCTACTGACGAACAGTCCAGGCAGGCTAATTATAGCATAACTAATTAACTGTTGGTGAGCTCGATCTGTTTGCTGCTTTCTAATGAGCGCTCAATTTTTTCGCTCAATTGCTGCATCTTATTGTTAATTATAGAGATTTCTTCAGGATTAGAGCCTGACTTACTTAACAATTCATAGCTTAAATTTAAGGCTGCCATGATGGCTATGCGCTCTAAACCCAAAACTTTGCCCGATTCGCGGATTTCACGCATACGCTTATCCAAAAAATTGGCCGCTTGTAGCAGTTGTTGATGTTCTTCTTCGGGGCTAGCAACCTGAAATTCTTTGCCCAAAATATTGATGTTGACTGGAATAGTATCTGATTTTGCCATAATGCTAATGGGACTCTAGTTACATGCTTTTTAAGCGTTGGATCATAAGATCGATCTGCTTGCGAGCCGATTCATTTTTACTGATGAGCTGTTGTTGTTCGTTACGCATTTGGCTGACCTGATTGCGTAACTGGCTGTTTTCACTGTTTATTTTCTCAAATTGGCTCAAAAGCGAATGGATTTGAGACTCTAAATGTTCTAGTTGATTTTGAGAATTTGCCATATTCATTAAACAGTTAGCTTAGATTATTAAAGTATACTATAAGGATATGCTGAATGCTGGTCAATCTTTGTTCAACTTAAAATTAAAATTTAACAAATTCGCCCGTCTGGCTGGGTTTTATCAAGGGCAAAGGTTAAACTAAAGCCATCAAACTAGCTGAGAGTTTTTCTTTTGATCCAATATTCGCAAGTTAATGAGCTTTGTCTGAGTTATTTTCCTGATTTAACCGCTTCACAACTGGCAGGCATGCTACATGGATTGGTCGGTCATGGCTTCGTGCCTGAGCAAAATCGTTGGCAGCAACAGCTAGCGGATTTTTTAAACTCGGGCGATCCCATCGATCAGGCTGCTATTGCTGAGTTGGAACAGTTGTTAGCCTTTACTCAAAAAGACTACCAAGTAGATTCTTTCAGCATCGATTTGATTGTTCCTGAAGATGATTATCCATTAGCGCAACGCCTGGCTGGCTTGGCAGATTGGGCACAAGGTTTTATGACTGGTTATGGTCTGATAAAACAGCAAAACAAACTGGAAGGTGATGCCGAAGAGGCGATGCAAGACCTTTCTCAAATTGCCCAACTGGATACTGATACAGAAGAAAATGAAGAGTTGGAAGAAGCCTATATGACTCTTTGTGAGCATATCAAAATGTCAGCACAAATTATTTTTATGGCTAATCAGCCTAAGGTCATTCCACAAAACGATAAGAACCAATCAGTGCATTAAGGAATTAACAGGGTATTAGTGTGCAAGCTATCAATTTTGCCGCGCGCCGTAAGCGTTTGATGCAATGGATGGGCGATAATTCCATCGCCATTTTACCCGCTGCTAGCGAAAAAATTCGCAGTCGTGATGTCAATTTCCATTTTCGTCAAGACAGTGATTTTTGGTATTTAACTGGATTTAACGAGCCAGAAGCTGTGGTAGTGTTGATCCCTGGTCGCAAACATGGTGAGTTTATTTTATTTAATCGAGAAAAAGATGAGCTGCATGAAACTTGGCACGGTAAGCGTTTAGGACAAGATGCGGCCATGAGTGAGTTAGGGGCAGACGATGCATTTCCGATTACTGATATCGACGATATTCTGCCAGGTTTGATGGAAGGCAAGGAAAGAATCTATTTTGAGTTAGGTGTTAACCCAGAATTTGATCAGCAAATTTTGGAATGGCGCAATCAGTTAACCAATGCGCAAAATAAAGGTCATACACGGCCAGGTGAAATGATCGATCTAAAGCACCATTTACATGAGATGAGGCTTATAAAAACTCAAGCCGAAATTCAGCGCATTCGTTTTGCCGCTAATGTTTCTGCAAAAGCACACAAAGCCTTGATCCAAGCCTGCAAGCCAGGAAAGAATGAGCAGGATATGGAAGCGGAATTGCAATATCATTACGCGATTAATGGTTGTCGTTTTGCTGCTTATCCTTCGATTGTTGCTGCAGGTGATAATGCCAATATTTTACATTACATCGAAAATGATTCTGAAATGCGGGACGGCGACTTGTTGTTAACCGATGCAGGTTGTGAGTTCGAAAATTATGCATCAGACATTTCACGAACTATTCCGATAAATGGCCGCTATACCAAGGAGCAATCTCAGCTTTATGACGTGGTTTTGGCGGCGCAGTTAGCGGCGATAGAAATGGTTAAGCCTGGTAATCATTGGAATGATATTCATGATAAAGCGGTAGAAGTCATCACCCAAGGCTTGATCGATCTAAAAATTTTAAAAGGAACTTTGAAAGATAATCTAACAAAAGAAACTTATAAAGAATTCTATATGCACAAAACGGGTCACTGGTTGGGACTGGATGTACATGATGTGGGTGATTATCAGGTGCACGGACAATCACGCTTGTTAGAGGCGGGAATGGTTTTGACGGTTGAGCCTGGTATTTACATTGCCAAGAAAAATAATCGTGTCGCCAAGAAATGGCGAGGTATTGGCATTCGTATCGAAGACGATGTGTTGGTTACCAAAAATGGATATGATGTTTTATCCAAAGCGGCCCCAAAAGAGCGCCAGCAAATCGAAGCGCTGATGCAGAACTCATGAAGCGAAAGTTAGAATTAGCAGAAGTTAAAGATCAATACAGCATTGTCATTGTCGGCGGCGGCTTAGTGGGTTCGACGCTAGCGATTGCTTTAAATCAAGCTGGGATTGAACCTTTGGTGGTTGAAGCCTTTGAGCAAGACTCGGATCAGCAGCCAAGTTTTGATGATAGAAGTGTTGCTTTGTCATTATCTTCACTAGAAATTTTAAACCAGCTCGGAATTTATCAATGCATTGACAATACTGCAGAGCCTATAAAACATATTCATGTTTCAGATCAAGGTCATTACGGTTTTTGTCGTTTAGAATCGGAAAAGCTAGGTGTAACCCAGCTTGGTGCAGTTATTGAAAATCATCGATTTGGCCATGCTTTGCTGGATCAAGTTGCGGCAAGTTCGATAGACTATCTAGTGCCCGCTACAGTGACCAAGATTGATTTAAAAGAGCCATCGAATCAAATTTTGATTGAATCTAAAGGTCAGCAAAAAAAGGTTAAATGCCAACTGATCATTTTAGCTGAAGGTGCTCGTTCTGAGCTGAAAAATGATTTGGGTTTTGAGACCCAAATTACTGACTATCAAAGCCAGGCGATTGTTTGCAATGTCAAACCGCAGTTGCCACATCAAAATTGGGCATATGAGCGTTTTACCGAGCATGGACCTTTGGCCCTGTTGCCTCTTAGCCAAGATCGTTTATCGATTGTTTGGTCTCAGTCTTTAGAAAATAGTGAGCAATTACTTAAACTATCGGATACTGAATTTGCCAAGGCTCTGGAGCAAACTTTTGGTGCGCGTTTAGGAAAAATTGAGAAAGTTGGCAAACGAATGCAATTTCCTTTGAGTCAGTCAGTTACAGGAAACTCAATCAAACAAGGCTGTTTGTTGCTGGGCAACTCTGCGCAGGCATTGCATCCGATAGCAGGGCAAGGCTTAAATTTAGCCCTAAGAGATATTGCGGCTTTAAAAGCCTATATTGAACAAACACTATTGTTAGAAGCCCGTACGGATCTCGGCAGTTATGCATGGCTTCGAGACTATCAATTAAGTCGTAAACAGGATCGACAGCAAACCATTGCCAGCACTGAGACTTTGGCTAGATTGTTTGTCAATCCTTGGAAACCGCTTTCAATAAGTAGAAATTTATTGATGAAAGCCTTGGATGTAACGCCAATCATAAAACAAGAATTTGCACAATCAGCAATGGGGTATAGAGCGTGAAGCAATTTGATATCGCCATTGTGGGCGCTGGTATGGTTGGCTTGTCTTTGGCCGCTAAGTTGAAAAACCATAATTTAAAAATCGTCATTATTGATCCGAAAGCAGTGCAGCTTGATTTTGCAGATGACTACGATTTAAGAGTTAGCGCCATTACTCGGTCTACGGAAAATTGGTTGAAAGATATTGCTGCTTGGTCTTTTCTAAAAAGTGCAAAAAAATCAGCCTATGACAAGATGCAGGTTTGGGATGGCGAGTCAACTAGCGGACAAATTGAATTCGATGCCAAGTCAATTACTGAGAAAAACTTGGGCTATATCGTTGAAAACCGGGAGCTAAGAAGCGCAATCTATCAAGCAACGCAAGATCCGAATATTGACTTTATGTTTGGCGAAAAATGTCAGTCAGTTAGTTATCAAGAAGATTTTGCTCAGTTGGATTTAGAATCAGGTTATTCACTACAGGCGAAATTATTAGTGGCTGCCGATGGCGCTTTTTCATGGTTAAGAAGTGCATCTAAAATTGATTTGTCTGAAAAACCTTATGGCCATAAAGCCATTGTTGCCACCATTCGTACTGAGCTTCCTCATAACCAGACGGCTTATCAAAGATTTGATCACAAAGGCCCCTTGGCCTTTTTGCCATTAAATGATCAAAACCATTGCTCAATTGTTTGGTCTGTTCAAGAAGATTATGCTGAGCGATTATTGGCGTTAAGCGAGCAAGAGTTTATTGCTCAGCTTGCCAATACTTTCGAGAACAAACTGGGCAGGTTGAGCCTAGAAAGTCAGCGACTGGCATTTCCATTATTCGAAAGAGCCGTGGAAACAAATATTCAGCATCGTTTAGCCTTAATTGGCGACGCTGCTCATACCATTCATCCGCTAGCGGGACAGGGAGTAAATCTGGGGTTTGCTGATGCAAAGGAATTAGCGGAAACCATATTAAATAATCAGCAAAAACAAAAAGATATTGGTGCTTTGCAAAGTTTACGCCCTTACCAGAGAAATCGTGCTTCTGATAATTTACAAATGCAGCTTTCAATGTCCGCTTTTAAAACGCTGTTCGAGCAAAAACAACCATTTATTCAAACCATTCGAGCCTTTGGATTAAATACAGTCAATAAGTTGCCATTACTTAAAAAGCAAATCATTCGACGCGCTATGGGGTTGTAGTTGCAAAACCAGGTTAAGTTATTGATATATGTATCGATTTGTATCAAAAAATGCTATTTTAGTAGTATAAATAGCTGCTTCACTTTTCATTCAGAATATTAGCGCTATACTGGTTCTAGTTATAAACCGATGGGTGGATCCATGAAAAAAACACTATTTACTCTGAGTAGTGTTGCGATGTTATTGTCTGCAACAACTGCTTTCTCCGAAAGTGCTCCTGCAACTCAAACCTTTCCTGTAAGCCATTCTTACAAAAGTTTAGAGGCGGCACCTACTTTACAGATCCCAGCGTTGGATATGGAAAAGATAGCAAAAGAAGACGCCAGCTTTAGTAAATTTGAAAAGACTTATCGTTTTGCTGTTGCTTATGATGCTCTTAATTCTTATACCTCAAAGGGCAAATGGAGCGATGCTGGTGATCAGGCGATTTGGCGCTTAAAAGTTGATGCAAAGGACACAAAGAACCTAAGTTTTGGTTTTAAAGATGTCTTCTTACCAACAGGTGCACAGTTATTTGTTTACAGCAAGGACTATAGCCAAGTTGTAGGGCCTTTTACCGAAAAAGATAACAATAGCTTTCAAGAATTATGGACGCCATTAATTCATGGTGGTGAAGCGATTATTGAGATTTCAGTTCCTAAGAAATTACAGCGCTATGCTACTTTTGATTTAACCCATATCAACCAAGGTTATAAAGGCATTGACCCTGTATCAAGAGCTAAGTCAGGCAGTTGTAATATCGATGTGGTTTGTCCGGTTGCGGATCCATGGAAAAATGAAATCCGCTCAGTAGCCAGCTACACATTCAATAAAGGCGGCAGTACTTTTGTTTGTACTGGTACTTTGATGAATAACACAGCGCTGGATCGTAAACCTTATTTTTTAACGGCTAACCATTGTGTGAGCGATCAAACGGTTGCTTCGAGCATGGTTTTTTACTGGAATTATGAAACCAGTTCGTGTGGCGGTACTCCTGATGGTGCAAGAAATCAAAGTCAGTCAGGTGCGACTTTAAGATCTACCTGGTCGGGTTCGGATTTAACTTTAGTCGAACTAAATTCAGCACCAAGCTCTAGTTTCAATGTTCACTGGGCTGGCTGGGATAATTCGGCACCAGCGCCAAGTTCGTCTGTGGCTATTCACCACCCGGCAGGTGATGAAAAGCGGATTAGTTTTGATGATGACGCTGCTACCTTAACTAATTATTCAAGCAACACCCAAAATTCTAACGGTAGCCATATCCGTATCGGTGCCTGGGATCAAGGAACTACCGAAGGTGGTTCATCAGGTTCAGCTATTTGGAATGCTAATAAGCATGTTGTAGGAACCTTACATGGTGGTTTAGCATCTTGTCAGGCACCAAATGATCCGGATTGGTATGGCCGTGTTTCTCAACAGTGGGAAGGCGGTGGAACTGCAGGTTCTCAGTTAAAAGCCTGGTTGGATCCGGCTGATACTAAAGCAGTGACTTTAGATGGCGTTGATGCTTGTACCCCGCCTACGGCATCAATCGACAGCATAACTCCTAATCCAGCACAAAGAGGAGATACCATTAGTTTTGCTACTAGTGTTTCAGGTGGTTCTGGCTCTGGATATACTTACGCTTGGGATTTTGACGGCAATGGCTCGATAGATAGCACAGAGTCAAACCCTTCATATTCTTATGGAGAAAATTATACTGGTAATGTTAGTTTGACCGTTACGGACTCTGTATCTTGTGAGGTTACAACTGTGGCTGCTATTGTTGTGGAAGGTCCTAACAGAGCCCCTACTGCATCGGTGGCTTCTAGTACTTTAAGTGCCAATGAAGGCTCGACGGTTAGCCTTAATGCTAGCTCAAGCAGCGACCCTGATGGTGATACTTTGACTTATGCTTGGACGCAAACTTCAGGCACTAGCGTTACCATTAACAATGGCACAACTAGTACTGCTTCATTTGTAGCGCCACAGGTAACAGCGGCGACAACCCTTGAGTTTGAAGTTACTGTTACTGACCCATCTGGTGAGTCATCATCGGCAACTGTTAGCGTAACCGTGAATGATGTGCCACCACCTGCATCTGGCGGCGGTGGCGGCTCAACAGGTTTAGGCTTAATTGCACTGTTAGCATTGTTGGGGTTAAGAAAGCGCAAATTGGCGTAAGGAGACAGACTAATGACCAAAGTTATTGGAATTATAGTAGTGGTTTTGTTGGCAACTTTTCTGGTTGCCTGCAAAACTTCGAGTAAAGCGACGATATATAATAATAAATCGGAAGTATTAAAAGTTGTTGAAGATTCTGCGTCGGTTAAAGAAATTATCGGAGCTTGGAAAGCTAAAGAGCGTGCTTTAGAAAAGTTGATGCCTTTATTCGAATATAAAATCGAAATGGACATTGATGGTGACAAGCAAGTTTGGCGCGTTAATAAAGCAGGCTACTTGATGCAAGAGGGTGACAGTATCTTGTATAAGACGCCGCAAAAAGCAGCTTTAGCGAAATATTTGAATTAATTTAACTGGTTCGATTTAAAGCCCCCATTTGGGGGCTTTTTTATGCTCACGGGTAAATATTAAGTTGTATTTATAAATGAGAACTATTATCATTCGCGTATCTAAGTTAATTCGTAAAAGATTATGAATAAAAGTATCCTTTCCTTATCCTTAATGTCGTCTTTGGTTCTATTAACACTAACAGCCTGTGATAAATCTGAAGACAAGAACGTTGAAGCAAAAGTTGCTACGGAAGTATCAGCGGTTGCAAAAGTCGAAGAAGCACCTAATGAAATCGTGGTTTATTCGTCGCGCAACGAGCACTTAATTAAGCCATTTTTCGAAGAATTTACCGCCAATACCGGTATTCCAGTTAAATACATTACCGATAAAGCAGGGCCATTGGTCACGCGTTTAAAGGCGGAAGGCGAGCGTACTCAAGCAGATATTTTTATGACGGTGGATGCGGGTAACTTATGGTTTGCCAAAAAAGAAGGTGTTTTGCAGCCGATTGAATCAGCGGTATTAGAAGCGAATGTGCCTGCTCATTTGCAAGATCCTGATAATTATTGGTATGGCTTAACGGTACGCGCTAGAACCATGGTTTATGACACCAATAAAATTAGCCCAGAAGATTTGAGTTCTTATGAAGATTTGGCCGATCCTAAATGGCAAGGTCGCTTATGCCTTAGAACTTCTAAGAAAGTTTATAACCAATCATTAGTGGCGATGCTAATTGCGCGTCATGGCGAAGCTAAAGCGGAAGAAATCGTGAAAGGTTGGGTGGCAAATCTAGCAACTGATCCTTTCTCAAACGATACAAAGGTGATGAAGGCGATTGAAGCGGGTCAGTGCGAAGTTGGCATCGTTAATAGCTATTATTTCGGTCGTTTGCAGAAAGAAAATCCTGAGATTAACCTTGCGCTTTATTTGCCAGCCGAGTCTGAGCAAGGTGTGCACGTCAACATTTCGGGTGCGGGCATTACTAAATATGCGGATAACCCCAAAGCTGCGTTGCAATTGATTGAATGGTTATCATCAATAGATGCACAGAAGATGTATGCAGGTTTGAACATGGAATACCCTGTGAATGAATCAGTAGATTTGGTTGAGCAAGTTAAAGCCTGGGGAGAGTTCAAAGCGGATGATATGAACCTATCTAAAGCTGGCGAGTTGCAAGCCGCAGCGGTGCAATTGATGGATCGTGTAGGGTACAAGTAAGTCTTGCTGGATTCGCTGACAAGTCTCAACAATAAAAACCATGCTGGTGCAAGCCAGCATGGTTTTTTAGCTTCTAAGATCGGTAAAGTTGCCTTAATTCTAATCGCACTCTTAATATTGATCCCGATGTTGCCACTATTCTGGGCATGGGATTCGGTGGATAGCAATTTGTGGCAGCATTTGTGGCAAACCCAGTTATGGACTTTGCTCAAAAATACTTTAGTCTTATCGCTATTGGTGGGTGCTGGTGCTTTTGCGCTAGGTATCTGGCTTGCGTGGCTGGTTGTCATTTATGAATTCCGTGGGCGCAAAGTATTGCAATGGTGCTTGATGCTGCCAATTGCGATTCCACCCTATATTCTCGCCTTTGTATTCCTTGGGTTTACCGACTTTGGTGGTGCTTTGCATCAAACCTATAAGCTCGCTGGTATTCCAGTCAACTGGCTGCCTGATCTTCGTAACTCTATTGGTGTTGCTATCGTTTTTATTTTGAGTCTCTATCCGTATGTTTATCTGCTGATGCGGGCAGCTTTGATTAAAAAGGGCCGTACCAGCTATGAAAGTGCGCAAACTTTGGGCTATAGCAAACGAGCAGCTTTTTGGAAGCTGATTATTCCGATGACTCGCCCTGCTTGGATTGCGGGTTTAGCTTTAGTTTTGATGGAAACCTTGGCTGACTTTGGTGCTGTTTCGATTTTTAATTATGACACTTTCACCACCGCGATTTATAAATCCTGGTTTGGACTGTTTAGTTTAGAAACGGCTGCACAATTGGCATCAATACTGCTGTTAATTGTTTTTCTAGCTTTGTTCAGTGAGCGCTGGGTACGCGGGCAAAGTCGTTATCAAGAGACGGGGCAAGAATTTAATCAATTCCGTAAACCACTGGTGGGTTTCGCAGGAATGCTAGCAAAAATTGGCGCCTGGTCGGTGGCCGCTTGTGCTTTTATTTTGCCACTAATCCAATTGATTTATTGGGCTTTGACCAGCACAGGTTATGGCCAAACCGTTCACGAACTTTTGCTGAATACCTTATTGCTTGCCTTAATGGCCACAGGTTTTACTTTGTTAGTGGCATTGCTGATGGTGTTCGCACAAAGGCCATTGGCATTAAACAAGAAAAAGCAAAGTTTCTGGCAATTCACGTCTGAAATCAGTCTCAGCGGCTACGCTTTACCTGGTACGGTTTTGGCCGTTGGCGTGGTATTAAGTTTTAACGCTATTGAGTCTTTCTTAGGCGCTAGTCAGCTAGTCACTGGCGGCATAATGGTACTTATTTTTGCTTATATGGTTAGGTTCTTGCGCATAGCCCATAGCCCTATTGCAAATGCCATGCAGCAAATAAAGCCAAGCCTAATTGAAGCTGCGATGAGCCTTGGCGCCAGCAAAAAAGAACGCTTCTATCGAGTTTATATTCCGCTATTAAGACCTGGCGTTCTAACAGCTTTGTTAATGGTCTTTGTGGAGGTAATGAAAGAAATGCCCGCGACTTTGTTGTTAAGACCTTTCGGCTGGGATACTTTATCGGTGCGCATCTATGAGCTGACTTCAGAAGGCGAGTGGCAGCTGGCGGCACTACCAGCGGTGATGCTGGTAGCTATTGGTATTTTACCCGTTATTTATCTTATTAGAAAAAGCGAAAGCTAGCTTTTAAAACCACCACCAAAACTGGCCTTGAAGTTACTCATCTGAATTGCGCTCACTTGGAATGTCACTGAGGTATTGCACAAACTCCACTTCAAACCCTTGTGGATCAAGGAAGTAGATATTTTTGCGATAGTGGCTGTCTGTTCCTGGCTTATGAATGGGGTAGCCAGCGTCGGTTAAGCGCTTGATCATGGCATCTAAGTCATTGGTAACAAAGGCAAAATGAGCCAGGCCGACTTGATGACCTTCTAAATTTCGGTTATCACCTTCACCATTGTCGCTCAGTGCTATGTAGTTATACTCATCACCAAAATGCAGCCAGTGACGCGGTTTGCCATACCAGTCGCCATCACCGCGGCTACGCACTTTCCAGTGCGGAAAAGCTGCACCATAAAAATGTAGCATCGAATCAATGTCGCTGACTACCAGATTGATATGTTCTAGTTGGATCATCTTAGACTCCTACCGCCTGCAAGGTTTCTTGTGGAGTGTTTGATTGTAACGCTTGCTCGAGTTGAGCGGCTAACTCAGTGGCTTGCTGCTGCAAATCAGGCGCTATAATCTTGCCAGTAGTACTATCAAAATTATCATAAAAATTGGGCAATGCCATCTGGCCAATTAAGTTAGCGCCCAAAAAAGGCGCGGAAGTGACCGCATGACCTAAAGCGGTGGCACCACCATTAGCTCCGGGCGAGGCGGAGAATAACAGCGTGGGTTTATCCGCAAATATCTTGCGTTCGATACGGCTAAGCCAATCCAAAAGGTTTTTATAAGCCGCGGTAAAATAGCCGTTGTGTTCAGCATGGCTAATGAGAAAGCCGTCGGCGGTTTGTAATTTGGCTAGAAAGTCTTTTGCCGCTTGCGGAATACCTGAGTTTTTTTCCAAATCTTCGCTATAGATCGGTAGTGGATAATTATTTAAATCTAAAAGCTCCACCTTAGCGCTGTCTAATAAGCCACCCGCATAAGTCACCAGTTGCTTATTGATAGACGTTGAACTAGTTGTTGCGGCAAAAGCGATAATTTTGGGTTTTGTTGAGTTCATTAAAGTTCCTAATCTATTAAAAGGTTTGATTTGTGTAAAGGATAGAACCTCAAGTTAGGTTGAGGTCAAGCGCTTGCTTAGATATTATGGATAGGGCTATGGCTTTGATAGGAATTTACTATGACAACAGGTTATTTATCGGTGGGAAAAGTGGCCAAACGCTGTGGAGTAAATGTTTCCGCGCTGCATTTTTATGAAAAAAAGGGCCTGATCCGCAGCGAGCGCAATACGGGTAATCAACGGATTTACCAAAAATCCACCTTACGCCGAATCGCCTTGATTAAAGCCGCTCAACAACTGGGCATTAGTCTGGATGAAATCAAACAGGCACTTGATAGCTTGCCAAGTGGTTGTGAGCCCACCAAGCAAGACTGGGAAAAACTCTCTACTGGCTGGCAAGTTCAGTTAACTGAGCGGATAGAGCAGTTACAACGCTTACAAATGCTATTAACTGGCTGTATCGGCTGCGGTTGCTTATCCATGAAAAACTGCCCGATTTATAATGCAGATGACCGTTTGGCTAAACAGGGTTCTGGTGCGGTGTTGGTGACAGGTGATTTTGAAAAAGCGGCTAAAGGTTTTAAAGATGGCCGGTAATCGTATTGGAGAGTCTACTATGCTTCTCCAAAGGCTTTTTCCCCTGTATAATTGCTCGCCATTAAATTGCTAAACGGACCTTATTTCATGGCCAATAAAACTCCTTTATATCAAGCTCATGTGGATGCTAATGCGCGTATCGTCGATTTCGGCGGTTGGGATATGCCGCTTAACTATGGCTCGCAAATCGATGAGCACCATGCGGTGCGCCAAGATGCGGGTATGTTCGATGTGTCACACATGACGGTGGTGGAAGTGACGGGTTCGGAAGCTAAGCCTTATTTGCAGTATTTGTTGGCGAATGATGTTGATAAGTTGCAAATGGCTGGCAAAGCGCTATATAGCGGCATGTTAAACGACGATGCTGGCGTGATTGACGATCTTATTGTTTATTACCTAACGGATACTCATTATCGAGTAGTAGTCAATGCCTCGACTCGGGATAAAGATTTGGCTTGGATGGAGAATGTAGCACAGCAGTTTAGCGTGTCAGTTGAAGAAAAAACTGATGTGGCCATGATTGCGGTGCAAGGCCCTAACGCCATTGAAAAGGCCAATTCGATTATGGATAGCGAGCAGCAAGCGCTGGTTGATGGCTTAAAACCATTTGTCGCAGTACAAGCGGGCAGTTGGTTTGTGGCGCGCACCGGCTACACAGGCGAAGATGGCTATGAAATCATGGTTCCTGATGAGCAAGGCATTGAGGTTTGGAATAAATTAGAAGCTGCTGGTGTAAAGCCTGCCGGTTTAGCCGCGCGTGATACCTTGCGCTTAGAAGCGGGTATGAATTTATACGGCCATGATATGGATGAGACGGTTTCGCCTCTAGAAGCCAACATGGGCTGGACCATTGCATGGGAGCCTTCTGAACGCGATTTTGTAGGGCGTAAGGCTTTAGCGGCACAGAAAGAGGCAGGCTCTGCGCGTAAAATGATTGGTCTAGTGTTGCAAGACAAGGGCGTGATGCGCGAAGGCCAAGAAGTAGTAGTCAATGATGAAGTAGTTGGGGTGATTACTTCTGGCACTATGTCGCCTACTGTCGGTAAGTCGATTGCCATGGCGCGAGTTAACCGTGATGTGAACGAAGAGCAGGTTTTAGTGCAGGTGCGTAAAAAGCAGTTAAATGCACAAGTAGTAAAGCCATGTTTTGTGCGTAAAGGTGAGGCTTTAGTTTAATTTAATCAGTTAGTGGCAAAGCGTTAGTTTTGCTTGGGTAGCGCGCCACTTTCGGATAGAATATCGCCAATTAATTTTTATGAACTTTTTTATCAGCTTTTTTTATTAACTAGGTCCAACGAGGGTATAGACCATGAGCCAGATTCCAGCAGAGTTAAAATATGTTTCCAGCCACGAGTGGATCCGCCACGAAGGTGATGGTGTGGTAACGGTTGGTATTACCGATCACGCGCAGGAATTATTGGGCGACGTGGTTTTTGTTGAAGCGCCAGAAACTGATGAAGAAGTTGCAGCAGAAGACGAAATTGCGGTAGTTGAGTCAGTAAAAGCAGCTTCAGATATCTATGCGCCAATCGCGGGCACTATCATTGCCGTGAATGAAGAGCTTGAAGATTCACCTGAGTTGGTAAACAGTGATCCTTATGGTGATGGCTGGATGTTCAAGATGCAGATCGATGAGTCTGACTTGGACGGGTTGATGTCGGCAGAAGAGTACGCCGAAGAAATCGCAGACGAATAATCTGGCTGTCTATTGCGTCGTTAAATGCCTCGATGCGTCAGCTCATTTGCTAAAGCAAACTACGACTTCCTTATCGAAACATTTGCCTAGCACTAGATAACCCAGATGAGAGAGTACTAGCCTCGATGAATGTCGAGGCTTTTTCAGTTTTATAGACTGAGCGCAACATTTATTTTTTTATTAAATTTTTTCAAATAGTTAAGGTAGTTTTGGCTATGGCTGATAAGGCAAGTTTAAACGATTTACAGCAGCACGATGATTTTATTCGTCGTCACTTGGGTCCGCGTGAAGATGAAATTCAGGCGATGTTGCAGGAGTTGGGCTTGGAGTCATTGGATGACTTGATCGATAAGGCAGTTCCGCACAAGATCCAAGTGGACAAGCCTTTGGCGGTGGAAGAGTCGCGCTCAGAAGCAGAAACTTTGGCATATTTGAAAAGCCTAGCCAATAAAAATACCGTCGCTAAATCTTATATCGGTATGGGTTACTACGACACGGTGACGCCAAATGTGATTTTGCGTAATGTGTTGGAAAATCCAGGTTGGTACACGGCTTATACGCCTTATCAGCCCGAAATTGCTCAAGGTCGTTTGGAAGCGATTTTAAACTTCCAGCAAATGACATTAGATTTAACAGGCATGGAATTGGCTTCGGCGTCTTTGTTGGATGAAGCCACTGCCGCAGCAGAAGCTATGGCACTTGCTAAGCGTTCTTCTAAGAATAAAAAATGTAATCTTTTCTTTATCGATAAAAATGTTTTCCCGCAAACCATCGATGTGGTCAAAACCCGTGCTGAACATTACGGTTGGGATGTGCAAGTTGGTGACTTATCGGAGCTGGAAAGCCTTGATGTATTCGGTGCTTTATTGCAATACACCGACATTAATGGCCAAATTTTAGATCTTGAACCGATCATTCAAAAGCTGCACGACAAAAAAGCGATTGCTTGTGTTGCTGCTGACATTATGAGCTTGGTTTTATTAAAATCACCTGGTGAGATGGGCGCCGATGTTGTGTTTGGTTCAGCGCAGCGCTTTGGTGTACCAATGGGTTTTGGTGGTCCTCACGCAGCATTCTTTGCTACCCGTGATAGCTTTAAGCGCTCGATTCCAGGTCGTATTATTGGCGTATCCAAAGATACTCGTGGCAACCAAGCGATGCGGATGGCGATGCAAACTCGTGAGCAACACATTCGTCGTGAGAAAGCCACTTCCAATATTTGCACTGCACAAGTGCTGCTTGCCAATATTGCCGGTTTTTATGGCGTTTATCATGGCAAGAAAGGTTTAACCAATATCGCAACTCGTATTAATCGCTATGCTTCAGCCGTAGCGCAAGCAGTGGCTGATGCTGGTATGCAATTGGTCAATAACACTTGGTTTGATACCGTGACCTTTACTGCCACTAATGATGAAGTTGACGCAATCAAACATCGCGCCGAAGCGGCTGTGATCAACTTACGCTTTGCTGACAATCAAGTGAGCTTCTCGATTGATGAAGCCAAAACTCAAGCCGATATAGAAACTTTAATTCAAGTTTTAACGGGCGAAACTTCGAATTTAAACTACTTAGATGGCAAAGCGGAAAGTTCAATTCCAAGTCATCAGGTGCGTACTTCTGATTTCCTGACTCACCCAACGTTTAATGCTTATTATTCGGAAACGGATATGTTGCGTTATTTAAAGCGTTTGGAAAATAAAGATTTTTCATTAGCGCACGGCATGATCCCACTGGGTTCTTGTACCATGAAGTTGAATGCGACTTCTGAGATGATCCCGGTGACTTGGCCAGAATTTGCCAATATCCATCCCTTTGCGCCAATCGATCAAACCGTTGGCTATATCGAAATGATCAAAGAGTTGGAAGCGGATCTGGTGGAAATCACTGGTTATGACTTTGTGTCGATGCAACCAAACTCGGGCGCACAAGGTGAATACGCAGGTTTGTTAGCGATCAAAAAGTACTATGAATCAATTGGCCAAGGCCACCGTAATATTTGTTTGATCCCAAGTTCGGCCCACGGCACTAACCCTGCATCAGCGCAAATGGCGGGTATGAAAGTAGTCGTAACTAAGTGTGATGACAAGGGTAATGTGGATGTTGCGGATTTGGAAGC
>JABXIW010000347.1 GCA_013372875.1 Gammaproteobacteria bacterium
AAGCATTTAGTTGAAAGATTCCTTCGCTACGTCACGTTCGACACTCAATCAAATCCCCATGTTGCCCAATGCCCAAGCTCACCTGGCCAACTCGTTTTTGCAGAGTTGTTGAAACAAGAGATACTAGACCTTGGTTTGAGCGATGTGACTTTAGATGAACACGGTTACTTGATGGCAAAACTGCCGTCGAATGTTGATTACGATGCTCCACCAATCGGCTTTATCGCCCACATGGATACTGCACCAGATGCGTCTGGTAAGAATGTAAATCCGCAATTTGTTGAAGACTATCAAGGTGGCGATATTGCACTTGGGTTGGGAGACGAAGTGTTGTCTCCGGTTCAGTACCCAGACTTGCACAACCTACACGGCCACAATTTGATTACCACCGATGGCACAACGTTGCTTGGCGCGGACAACAAAGCGGGCATTGCAGAAATTTTGTCTGCGATCGCGATGTTGATTGAGAATCCAGACATTCCTCATGGTGACATTTGTATCGGTTTTACGCCGGATGAAGAAATCGGTCGTGGTGCGGATTTGTTTGATGTTGAGAAGTTTGGCGCGAAATGGGCATACACTATCGATGGTGGCCCGCAAGGCGAACTTGAATATGAGAACTTCAATGCGGCAAACGCCGATGTGATTTTCCATGGCGTAAGCGTTCATCCAGGTACGGCTAAAGGCAAAATGGTCAATGCGATGAATTTAGCGGCGCAATTCCAAGTTAAAATGCCAGCAGACCAAACCCCTGAAACCACCGAAGGGTATGAGGGTTTCTTCCATCTGAAATCGGGAGAATTGGGTATCGCCCGCAGTGAACTTGGTTACATCATCCGCGATTTTGACCGTGAAGGGTTAGAAGAGCGTAAGGCGCTGATGCAAAAACTTGTCGATGAAATGAACGCAGGTCTGAAACACGGTTCTGTCGAACTTAACATTACCGACAGTTACTACAACATGCGCGAAATGGTTGAGCCGTACCCCCACATTATCGAATTAGCGAAACAGGCAATGGAAGCGTGTGATGTTGAACCGTTGATCAAACCGATTCGTGGTGGTACGGATGGCGCGCGGTTATCCTTTATGGGATTGCCTTGCCCTAACATCTTCACCGGTGGTTTCAACTTTCATGGTATCCATGAATTTATCTCTGTAGAGATGATGGAAAAATCTGTCCTTGTGATTGTAAAAATCGCTGAACTTACCGCTAAAAAACACGGTTGATGGAACGTTCACCCATTCAATTCAATTGAATGAGTGACGGGTGACATCTATACAAAAAAGCCCAGACAATTTGTGCGTCTGGGCTTTGTAGTTTTGGGAAGGACTAACGAACGTCTTTATCCTCGAAATTGATGTCGTCTAGCGGTAGCCAATCTACCTCAACACCCGCCTGATCAAACATATCTTGGCTCACTTGGATTTTATCTCCCCAGCGAGATAGAAAGTCTTCAGACTGTTCTGGGCAGTGAACGCGCGAAATACCTGTTTGAATGATCTTTGCAGCGCAGTTTGGGCACGGGAAGTGCGTTACCCAAATGTCACAACCATCCAAATCGCGTTTTGAAAAGAGAATTGCGTTCTCTTCTGCATGCAGAGTTTTTAAGTATTTCAGTTCACGTTCGTCGGTGTCTACACTGTCCGAAACACCGTGTGGATAACCGTTAAAGCCAACAGAAACAATGCGGTTCTGTTTAGTGATCACCGCACCTACCTGCGTTGAAGGGTCTTTACTCCAAGACGCCACCAGTTCAGCCATTTGGTAAAAACGTTTCGCCCATTTAGAAATCATGCTCATCCTCTCGGTCGAAGGCTTTGAATTATCTGAATGATAACCCATTTTTTTTAAAAAAATAGTCGAAATACGAGCATTACAGTGAAAGCGATTCGTTTTCATGGTTAATCGGGGAGAGTTTGTTCAGCTCTAAGCAACAATACCGCCTTTATTGATGAGTTTATTGGTCAAAATTGGCAAACGAATGAGTCATACATCACATTGATGATTAGAGGTTGCTTATATTGTGGGGTGAATGAAGATCTGAAAATGATTTCAAATGCATCAACTTTATTTCGGCTCGTTTCAATTAATTACATTTAGAAACATTTTACGCAATTTATGTAGGAGAATTCGGAATCTACTGTCTGTAAGGTTAGTGTGTTTTCAACAATATCCTGTTCCATAAAGACGGTAAATACATGCAAAAGAAACCACTTGTCGCATTAATGGCGGCTACAGCTATCCTTGCAGGATGCGGAGAAGCGAATAATGCCCAAAGAGAGAGCCAAGCGCCTCTTGTCGTAACTCAGGATGTCACGGTAATCGGCTACCAACCGAGTAAATCATATATCGGTCGCATTGAAGCGGTAGAAGATACCAATATCACAGCACAGATTTCAGGCTATTTACAAGCTCGTCATTTTGAAGAAGGACAAATGGTAGAAAAAGGTCAGCTTCTTTATTCTATTGAACCTTCTTCTTTTGAAGCACAAGTGGCAAGTGCGAAAGCAGCGTTAGCACAAGCAAAAGCTTCGCTTAAAAAGGCAGAGCTTGATCACCAACGCGGTAAAAACCTGCTTCCTCGTGGCAGCATCTCCCAATCGGAATTTGATGCGTTGACAGCAACATTGCTAGGCGCGCGTGCGGAACTAGAAGCCGCGAATGCACAGCTTAAACTTGCAGAAGTCAACCTTTCGTACACGCAAATCCGAGCGCCGTTTAGTGGCCGTATTAGCGACACTAAAGTGAGTACTGGTGATCTGGTTTCTCCTTCTTCAGGTGTGCTGACGACGCTCGTGAGCCTAGATCCTGTGCACACTTCGTTTAGCGTCAGTGAACGTGAGCGTTTAGCGATGGGCATGGATCGAATTAAAGGCGATGGTTCGGCCGAGTCGAACGGTGTGGAAGTGCAACTAGAGCTAGAAAACGGCCAGTTTTTCGAACACCTAGGTCAGCTTGATTTCTTGGGTAACCGTATTGATACCAAAACGGGCACGATTGCTATGCGTGCGTTGGTGCCAAACCCAGAACACAAACTGCTTCCTGGCCAGCACATCAAAGTCAACTTACGTGATAAGAACACGCGAGATGTCATCGTCGTGCCTCGTCGTGCGGTACAAACTGACCTAGAAGGTGACTTCGTGATGGTGACAACGGAAGGCAACGTCGCTGAGCGTCGCAATGTAGAACTTGGCCCGCAAGTCGAGCAGGGCATCATCATTCGCGAAGGTCTTGAGAAAGGTGAAGCAGTTATCACACAAGGTCTACAGCGTGTTCGTAATGGCGTAGAAGTGCGTGTTCAAACTCCAACTGAAGACAAACAGTAGGAGGTCACATGTTAAGTCGTTTCTTTATACAAAGACCTAAGTTCGCGCTGGTCATTTCGATCATCCTGACGTTGGCTGGTGCCATTTCGCTAGCGATTTTGCCAGTGGCTGAATATCCGCAAATTAGTCCACCGTCGGTTAGCGTAACGGCGTACTACACTGGCGCAAGTGCCGAAGTGGTTGAACAGGCCATCGCCGATCCGATAGAGACATCGGTGAACGGCGTAGAAAACATGATTTACATGTCTTCGAAAAGTGCTAACGATGGTTCGTACAGCTTAAACGTTACGTTTGATGTTGGTACCGACCCAGATATGGCGCAGGTGAACGTGCAAAACCGAGTGTCACAGATTGAGTCAAAACTGCC
>JABXIW010000363.1 GCA_013372875.1 Gammaproteobacteria bacterium
ACTTCATTTTAAATACGCTCCTTTATATCTTTAAATTAGATTTAAATTAAGCGATATTTATAACTAATAATAGTTATTATGAAGCAACTCTCAATTATTATTTACAGAGTTAAACTTGTTAAATAAGTGAGACTTCTAGTTCTTTAATTGAACCTCTAACATTAATTTCATCGAACGTCTTACCATTAAGAATTGCATTCAATATTTCATGAGAAATTTTAGGAAGTAAATTATTTTCAATGGTGGTTTGAACTACACGAGCACCACTTCCTGACTCATTACTATTGTCTACAATGTCATTAATTAGTTGTTCATCAAAATATAACCCTGCCGAATAATGTTTTCGGATACGGTTAGATACTTTGTTGAGTTTTAACTTAGTTATTTCCGTTAGGACTTCTTTTCCGAGAGGCAAGTAAGGTAATACATTAACCCGCCCCAAAAATGCAGGTTTAAAATCTGTTAGCAAGTCATCTCTAAGCGCTTCTTTTAAAGCTTCCGGTTCTGGCGCTAAGTCTGGATCTGCATAGAGAGACATTGTGGTTTCTGTGCCGGTATTCGCCGTCATGATAATGATGGTGTTTTTAAAATCGATATCTCGACCTTCACCATCTTTAATGGAGCCTTTATCAAACACTTGATAGAAAATATCTTGCACACCGGGGTGCGCTTTTTCCATTTCATCCAACAGAATCACACTGTAAGGTTTACGCCTTACGGCTTCCGTTAGAACGCCCCCCTCACCGTATCCGACATATCCAGGAGGAGAGCCTAACAACAATGAAACCTTATGCTCTTCTTTGAATTCCGACATATTGATCGTGGTTACGTTCTCTTCACTCCCATAAACTTTCTCTGCGATAGCAAGAGCGGATTCCGTTTTTCCGACACCACTAGGGCCAGTTAATAAAAACACACCATTAGGTTTGGTTTCATCCGTCAATTGGGCACTTGCTGTTTTGATCACTTCGGACATGATTTCTAGAGCATGATCTTGCCCCACCACTCGCTCGCACAAGCTATCTTTTAGGTTAAGAACCGCTTCAATTTCGTCATCTTGCAATTTTCCAAGTGGAATACCTGTCCAATCAGAAATTACCTCAGCAATCAAAGATTCATTCACATGAGAAAAGACTAAAGGTTGCGCGTTGAGCGCTAAGTTCGATTCGATTTCCTGTAATCGCTCTTTGTCACAGTCGGCATTCTCTTCTATCACCCTAGCTCTCAAGGACTTAGCTTCTTGAACCCACTGCTTTTCTTGTTCCCAAATTGCCTCTAATTCTATGACTTGATTAGATAACTCATCGATCTCATACCGAATATTATGAAGCTGTTCATCGTGACTTACGCCTAACAGAGCCTCTTTGGAAAGTTGTTGAAACTCCGCTTCTTTGATGTTTAGCTTTTTCTTTTTGCTATCCAACGCGCCCGGAGTGGCAGATTGGCTCAATGCAACACGCGAACATGCGGTATCTAATACCGATACTGCTTTATCTGGCAGTTGGCGTCCGTTAATGTAGCGAGCAGAAAGTTGTACCGCAGCATTCAGTGCTTGGCTTGTGATATAGACATCATGATGTTGCCCCATGATGTTAACCAAGCCTCTAAGCATATCTACCGCTAACTCAGGAGTCGGCTCGTCTACTTTCACAACCTGGAAGCGCCTCGTTAACGCAGCATCTTTTTCAAAATATTTTTTGTACTCAGCCCAAGTAGTTGCAGCGATGGTCCGTAACTCTCCTCGAGCCAACGCTGGTTTCAATATATTAGCAGCATCACCTTGTCCCGCTTGACCACCACCTCCGATTAGACCATGAGCTTCATCGATAAAAAGAATGATTGGCTGCGAAGATTCGTTCACTTCTCGAATGAGATTTTTAAGTCTATTTTCAAACTCCCCTTTCATCCCCGCACCCGCCTGAAGCAAAGCAAGATCGAGTGATTTGATGGCAACATCACGCAAAGCAGGAGGAACATCCCCATCCACTATTTTTTGCGCCAGCCCCTCAATTACCGCAGTTTTACCTACGCCGGCCTCACCCGTTAAGATCGGATTGTTTTGGCGGCGACGTAGTAAGATATCGATCATCAAGCGGATTTCATTGTCGCGACCGATAACAGGGTCTATTTTTCCAGCTTTAGCTTGCTCAGTAAGATCCGTTGTGAACTGATTCAATGCTGAGTTCGAGCTACTCATCGCCTTAGAAGTATTGTTTCCACCATCGCCCACATGCTCTTTCATTGCGACTAGGCGAGATGGTTCGACTTTGTCTAGCTCCGCGCTAATAGCGTTCATCATATTCACTAGCGTGTCATCAGAAAGATACGCAAACAGTAAGTGGATACAGTTCACTTGTTCTTCATGAAACTCTATCGTTGCACACATCAAAGCATTCTGCATCATGGTTACAGTATAAGCAGAAAGGCCTGGGACGGTTTGGCATCCAGTTTTGTATTTTTCAAGCTGAGCTTGCAGTTGTTCTTCGACTTTTCTTTCATCAATATCAAAAGCTTCAAACACTTCTGAATAAATACCGGATGGATGTTGAACTATCGCCAACAACCAGTGGGTCAACTCTATACTATGATGTGTACGCGAACTTGCCATTGCCGCCGCTTGCTCTAGCGTTTCCTTCGCTTGCGGAGACAATCTTTCGACCAACGCTGAAAG
>JABXIW010000196.1 GCA_013372875.1 Gammaproteobacteria bacterium
ATTAGCTTATGGTATGGATAAAGAGCGTGGCGATCGCACTATCGCGGTTTATGACTTAGGTGGTGGTACTTTCGATATCTCCGTTATTGAAATCGCGGAAGTTGACGGCGAGCATACATTCGAAGTATTAGCGACTAACGGCGATACTTTCTTAGGTGGTGAAGATTTTGATAACCGCGTTATTCAATATCTAGCAGAAGAATTCAAAAAAGAACAAGGCATCGACCTTAAAGGCGACGCATTAGCGATGCAACGTTTGAAAGAAGCGGGCGAGAAAGCGAAAATCGAATTATCGTCTAGCTCACAAACAGATGTGAACTTACCTTACATCACTGCTGATGCAACAGGCCCTAAGCACTTAAACATCAAATTGACTCGTGCCAAGTTAGAAGCGCTAGTTGAAGATTTAATCGAGCGTTCTATGGCGCCAGTTAAGCAAGCCCTGCAAGACGCTGGCTTATCAACTTCTGAAATCGATGATGTGATTTTAGTGGGCGGTCAAACCCGTATGCCTAAAGTACAAGAGCAAGTCACTGCTTTCTTTGGCAAAGAGCCGCGCAAAGACGTTAACCCTGATGAAGCAGTAGCGATGGGCGCGGCGATTCAAGGTGCGGTTCTAGCTGGTGACGTTAAAGACGTATTGTTATTAGACGTAACGCCATTATCTCTAGGTATTGAGACAATGGGTGGCGTTATGACTAATCTAATCGACAAGAATACAACGATTCCGACTAAGGCTTCACAAGTATTCTCGACAGCAGAAGATAACCAAACGGCGGTAACGGTTCACGTATTACAAGGTGAGCGTAAAATGGCTCAGCAGAACAAATCACTAGGTCGTTTCGACTTGGCTGATATTCCGCCTGCGCCACGCGGTATGCCACAAATCGAAGTAACTTTCGATATTGATGCGAACGGTATCATGCACGTTTCAGCGAAAGATAAAGCCACTGGTAAAGAGCAATCGATTCAGATCAAAGCTTCTTCTGGTTTATCGGATGAAGAAATCGAGCAAATGGTTCAAGACGCTGAAGCTCACGCTGAAGAAGATAAAAAGTTCCAAGAGCTGGTTGAAGCTCGTAACCAAGCGGACGGTCTTGTTCACGCGACTCGTAAATCTTTTGATGACGAAAATGTTACTTTTGAAGATGGTGAGAAAGAAGCGATTGAAGCTGCTGCTAATGATTTAGAAGAAGCGATTAAGACTGACGACTTAGAAGACATCAAAGCTAAGACTGAAGCCTTAAGCCAAGCATCTGCTAAATTAGCTGAGCGTATGTACGCACAAGCGCAACAGCAAGCGGAAGCGGGTGCGCAGCCAGGTGCTGAACAAGCTCAAGCTGGCGGCGATGATGTTGTAGATGCTGAGTTTGAAGAGGTAAAGGATGACAACAAAAACGCATAAGCGTTTTGTTGGAAGTCATCATTGATGACCATCTAAATATAAAGCAGGAGTTTGTCTCCTGCTTTATGCGTTAATAGAAATTCAATTTTTGAAGAAGAATATATATGTCTAAACGTGATTATTACGAAGTATTAGGTGTTGGTAAAAGTGCTGATAAAGCGGAGCTGAAAAAAGCTTACCGTCGTTTGGCCATGAAGAACCATCCTGATCGTAATCCTGATGACAAAGAGGCGGAAGCGCGTTTCAAAGAAGCAAAAGAAGCCTATGAAATTTTAAATGATCCACAAAAGCGCCAAGCTTATGATCAGTTTGGTCATGCTGGTGTTGACCAAAGTGCTGGTGGCCATGGTGGTTTCCACGGCGCTGATATGGGCGACATTTTCGGTGATATGTTTGGTGATATTTTTGGTGGTGGTCGTCGCGGCGGTGGTCGTGCAGGCCCACAACGCGGTTCAGACTTGCAATACAATATGCAAGTAACACTTGAAGAAGCCGTTAATGGTGTTTCTAAAACTATTAAAGTACCGACGTATGTTGATTGTGAACCATGTGATGGTTCTGGCGCAAAGAAAGGTTCTGAGAAAGTCACTTGCGGAACCTGTAATGGCCAAGGCCAAGTTCGCATGACGCAAGGTTTCTTCTCGGTACAACAAACTTGTCCAGATTGTCAGGGCCAAGGCCAAACCATTAAAGACCCTTGTGATAGCTGTAATGGCCAAGGTCGCGTGCATAAGACTAAAACCTTGTCCGTGAAAATTCCGGCAGGAGTAGACACTGGCGATCGAATTCGTCTAACTGGCGAAGGTGAAGCTGGTGGTCCAGGCGCTCCAGCGGGCGATTTATATGTACAGATCAATGTCAAAGAGCATGAGATTTTTGTCCGTGATGGTTCGAACTTATACTGCGAAGTTCCAGTAAGCTTTGTAACTGCAGCGTTAGGTGGTGAGTTAAAAGTACCAACTCTCGATGGAAAAGTTAGCTTGAAGATCCCAGCAGAAACCCAAACCGGAAAAATGTTCCGCTTAAAAGGCAAAGGTATTAAGGCGCTTCGTCAAAATTACACAGGCGATCTTATGTGTCGTGTAATTTTGGAAACCCCAGTCAAGCTAAGCAAAGAGCAAAAAGAAATGCTTGAGCAATTCCAGCAAAGCATCGAAGAATCGGGTGGCAAAAACAGCCCGAAAGAATCAGGTTGGTTCGATGGCGTTAAAAAATTCTGGGATAATATGACCAGTTAATGTAAATTAAAGAACCCGCGGTAAGCGGGTTTTTTAATATTCAAATATAAATATAAGGGTCTAGGGGATATATGTTTAACAAAATTAAAATTTTAGTAGTAATTTTTTCAGTTTTTGCGTTGCAAGCCTGTGGTACTTTTAAATTTCAGCCGCAAGAATACCCATTAAGAGATGGGTTAATTCCACAAATGAAAGTAGTTGGAAATGTAAAAGTTAGCAATGTTCAAGAATCAAAAGAGCCCACAATTGTTTATTCATATGGAGGCTCTAAGTTAGAAAGTAATTATTTTGATATTACAGAGGTGATGGTTAATCAGGCTCGAAAAGAACTTATTAAAAATGGAGAGATTATTGCTTCTCCTTTAGATAAGAGCATCGACTTAAAAGTGAATTTTTTGGAAAGCCAGTATAAAGTATTCCATTGGAAAAGTGAGATCAGGTTTACGGTAACACTAGGTAATGGGGATTCTTTTGACATGGTCACTAATCATGGAAGTGGGGTTTTACAACAGGATTTGAATGGTTGTATTGCTGAAGCCGTCATGAATTTATTTAAAAATCAAAGAGTAAGAGATTATTTAGCACAAGAATAAATATCAGCCCGCTTAGTGCGGGCTTTTTTATGAGTTTAATATGGAAAAGACTGAGAAAAAATCATTACAAACCCTACTTCCAATCGTAGCTTTTCTAAAGCCTTATAAAAAAATGGTGTTTTTTGCGCTGTTGGCTTTGTTGCTAACGGCGGCGGTGAGCTTGTCTTTAGGTCAAGGTTTGAAAATGGTGATCGACAATGGCTTTGCCTCGGGTTCGGTAGAGCAGTTGCGATCGGCAATTTTTATAATGATTGGTTTAGTGACTTTGTTGGCAATAGGAACTTTTTGCCGTTTTTATTTGATGTCATGGCTTGGTGAAAGAGTAAGTGCGGATATTCGTAAGGCGGTTTTTGATCAAATTGTGATGCTGCATCCTGCCTATTTTGAAGAAAATCGTAGTGGTGAGATTATGTCTCGTCTCACTACTGATACCACTTTGCTCCAATCTATTGTGGGGTCTTCCTTTTCTATGGCTTTACGCTCCAGTCTGACCTTTATTGGTGGCATTATTATGCTGTTTTTTACCAATGTGCAACTGACGCTGTATATTTTAATTGGCGTGCCAATGGCGATTTTGCCGATGATGTTCTTTGGGCGCAAAGTTAGAAAGTTCTCTAAAGACAGTCAAGATACCATTGCTGATGTGGGTACTTATGCAGGTGAGATTATCCAAAACATTAAGGTAGTACAAAGCTACAGTCGTGAAGAACAAGAAAAAATTGCTTTTAGTGATGAGGTTGAAAAGGCTTTTGCTACTGCCAAGAAGCGCGTACGTCAAAGATCCATATTAATTGCTTCCGTAATCTTGATGGTATTTGGTGGTTTAAGTGCCATGATGTGGGTTGGCGGTAATGGCGTGATTTCAGGTGCTATTACGGGCGGTGAGTTAGCGGCTTTTGTGTTTTACGCCATGATGGTAGGTATGTCGGCAGCGACCATTGCTGAAGTCTACGGTGAAGTACAAAGAGCGGCGGGTGCGGCTGAAAGAGTAGTCGATTTAATGGCGGTGAAAAGCAATATTTTAGCGCCTGAAAAGCCATCAACCATTGCTGACAAAAAGAATAAAAACAAGCAAATTATTGC
>JABXIW010000358.1 GCA_013372875.1 Gammaproteobacteria bacterium
CGCGGCTCCATTCTACCCTTCCATCCTGGCTAACGGGCTTTGAACGATATTGAGTCATGACTCATCTCCATTAACAAATCCTTTACATTAAGCCTATCTGGAGTCTTAAGAGCTTCCAATCCCTGATCGATTTTCTCAATCAAAGCTTGATGTAACATATTGTTTACATCAAACCGTAACATTATGATTTATAAAACAACAAGCTTTGAAGCGGGAGTTTGACTTTATTGGCATTCCCCCTCAGACTGAAACTGTTATCACTTTGTTATAGAGGGACCTATGCGCGAGAGCAACAAAGTATGGCAACCGAGCGAAAGTCGTATCGCAGAAGCCAATATTACTCAGTTTATCGAACACATTAATCGACAAGGTTTTGACCTAAAAAACTACGCAGACCTGCACCAATGGTCTTTGGATCATAACGAGCAGTTTTGGCAAGAGGTCTGGCTTTTTTGCGATGTAATAGGTAATGCAGGTGAGACGGTAAAAAGCCAAGCCGAGAGCAAATGGCAACAACCAGTACTCAATCGCGATTTGTGTTGGTTTCCTGACGCTCATATTAACTACGCAGAAAACTTATTGGGCTTTGCTTATCAAAAACCACATGAGCTCGCCATCTGGTTTGAAAATGAGCGTGACGAACGACAGACCTATACGTGGCAACAGCTGTGTGATGAAGTCTCGAGTGTTCAACAGTGGCTTAGGGATTGTGGCATCAAACAAGGCGATGTTGTTGCTGGTTACTTACCGCACCTTCCTCAAACCGTCATCGCGATGTTGGCAACCACCAGCTTAGGTGCGACATGGACGTCAACCTCGCCAGATTTTGGCGTAGAAAGTGTGCTGGAACGTTTTGGACAGGTAAAACCAAAAATTTTGTTCACTTGTGATGGCTACACATTCAATGGCAAAACTTTCGACATGGCGGAGAAAAACCAACATATATCCGATCATCTCGATGGCCTCAAACAAGTGTGCCAAATCAGCTATCTCAAGCCTCACATCTTTGAATGTGATGTTTGTACCCAAGATTGGCAAAACGTGCTCAATCAATACTCACCCGAGCCCCTCACCTACACTCGCGTTAACTTCAATGACCCACTCTTTGTGTTGTATTCATCCGGTACGACAGGTAAACCCAAATGCATCGTGCACTCGGTCGGTGGCACCATTCTGAATCACGTCAAAGAGCATCAACTGCATTGCGATATTCAACCGAACGATCGAGTTTTTTACTACACGACCTGTGGTTGGATGATGTGGAATTGGCACGTTTCCGCCCTTGCAAGCGGAGCGTGCTTAGTCATTTTTGACGGTAGCCCTGTTTATCCTTCTCACAAGGTACTGTGGAACCTTGCTCAAAATGCTGACGTGACTTTGTTTGGCACGTCGGCTAAATATCTGGAAGCGATTGAAAAAGCGCAATTCTCACCGAAAAGAGCCGATGCTTTCCCCGCACTCAAGACGATTTGTTCAACTGGCTCTGTACTTTATCCTGAGCAATTCGATTACGTTTACGAGCACTTAAAGGAAGACGTACATTTAGCGTCCATTGCTGGGGGCACAGATATTTGCGGATGCTTTGTATTAGGCAATCCGATATCCCCAGTCTATCGAGGCGAGTGTCAATCCGCAGGCTTAGGCGTTGATGTACAAGTATTTAATCCACAAGGTCACAGTGTCGTAGGTGAACGAGGTGAGCTGGTTTGCACCAATTCACTGCCGAATTTTCCTTCTGGGTTCTGGCGTGATTCAGGCGAGCGTTACCATCGCGCTTACTGGGATAAGTTCGATAATGTTTGGCATCATGGCGACGATGTAGAAAAAAGTGAGGTTGGCGGTTTTGTCTTTTATGGCCGTAGTGACACCACTCTTAATCCAGGTGGCGTCAGAATTGGTACCGCAGAAATTTACCAACAGGTGAATGCTATTGATGGCATTGTTGACTCCATCGCAGTTGGGAAAGAAGTGGATCGAAATGAACAGATCTGGCTTTTTGTTCAATTAGAAAGCCAAGATGAGTTGGATGATGCGTTAATCGGTAGCATTAAAGCGCAGCTGAAATCGGCCTGTTCACCACGCCATGTTCCGAGTGCCATTTTCGCCATCAGCGATATTCCGAAAACGCGATCAGGCAAACTGGTAGAACTTGCCGTCAAGCAAGTTGTCAATGGTCGACAAGTTGAAAACTTAGGCGCAATTGCCAATCCAGAGATACTACAAGAGATTCAAGCCGCGATATCGGCTTAGATTCCACCCACAAAAAAGCGAGCACCTTGGCTCGCTTTTTTTAATCTTTTTGGCAAATTAACGGCGACCAACGCCCATTAATACCGACATGGTTTGTCCATCAGAGGTGATATCGAACACTTTTTTCGCTTCAACATCGACAAAACCAGCGTTGCTCAATGCATTCTCGGAGCGGCTTAAGGTGAAGCCGTCTTGCTCGAATTCTGCAACCCAATCAAAATGAACGAAGTAACCACCTTCATTTAGCAACGAATGAGCAATGTCTAACGACGATTCCACATCATCGACAAAAGCAAGGACAGAAGACGCAACCACAAGATCAAATTGTCCGCGGAAAGCAGGATGTTGCGCCACTAAACCTCGTGATAATGCATCTACGACTGGCTCAACGTTGAGTAACTCTTTCTTGTCGAGCTCTTCAATCATGGCTTC
>JABXIW010000057.1 GCA_013372875.1 Gammaproteobacteria bacterium
ACGATGATCGTAACAAGCTCAACTGATTGAATCAGTGAATCAAGAAAACAAAAGGGCGCATTCCGCGCCCTTTTTTGTGTCTGGAATTCGTTGAGCTTACAACGCCCCTTCAAAGCCCATTTGACGCCAGGCTTCAAAAGCAATGATCGCAACGGCATTCGAAAGGTTCAGGCTGCGCGCGTCTGGCATCATTGGGATGCGAATACGCTGTTCCATTGGCAAGCCTTCAATGATCTCTGCTGGTAGGCCGCGAGTTTCAGGGCCAAACATCAACACATCACCTGCTTGGTATTGCGCATCAACGTGGTGACCTGTGGTTTTGGTGGTGCAAGCAAACAGACGGTAATTGCCTTGCTTTTCTTTATCGAGATATTCCAAGAATGCTTGATAGTTCTTATGACGCGTTACGCGAGCCAAATCGTGATAATCCAATCCTGCGCGACGGACTTTTTTCTCTTCCAGATCGAAACCCAGCGGTTCAATCAAATGCAGGTTTGCACCGCAGTTGGCACAAAGTCGAATGATGTTGCCGGTATTCGGCGCGATTTCTGGTTCGTATAAAGCGATATCAAACATGGTATTGAAATAGAGTTGGTCAAAGAGAGGGGCAGTATATACCCAAGTGCAGCGACTTGGGTACAAAAGAGGGCTTGGCGCTTACCAACCTTCCCCCTTTATCGTTAGCGGTTACACGAGCGCGCGAGCGTAGTTTTCTTCGACGGCGCGCCAGTTCACCACGTTCCACCAAGCGTCGATGTATTCTGGTCGACGGTTCTGATAACTGATGTAGTACGCGTGCTCCCACACATCTAATGCAAGGATAGGCTCGCCGCGTACATCGGCCACGTCCATTAACGGGTTATCCTGATTGCTGGTGGAGGAGATGTGGATGTCGCCATCTTTCACAACTAACCATGCAAAGCCAGATCCAAACGTATTAACGGCTGCTTGAGCGAATTCGTCTTTGAACTTTTCGAAGTGACCAAACTTGTCGTTGATGGCTTGCGCTAGTGCGCCTTGTGGTTCACCGCCGCCTTCTGGCGACATGCAATTCCAGTAAAGGATGTGGTTGTAGTAGCCGCCGCCATTGTTGCGAATGGCTGGGCTATGTTGCGAAACGGCTGCGAAGATTTCGTCTAGCGATTGTGTTTCAAGATCACTGCCTTGCACGGCGGTGACGAATTTATCGAAGTAAGTCTTGTGGTGTTTGCTGTAATGCACTTCCATGGTTTTTGCGTCGATGTATGGCTCTAACGCATCGTATGGGTAAGGCAGAGCGGGAAATGTATGCGACATAGTAAATCCTCCTTAATCGGAGGATTTACTCTAATGTTAATGAAAATTATTATCAAATTAAATCTTGTAGGGTTATTTGCCTACTTTGACTAAAGGTAGTGTGATGGAGACGCGCAAACCTCCCAGTGGGCTGCGGCTCGCGACTATCGTACCGCTGTGCTGACGAATAGCACTTTCGGTGATGGTTAACCCTAATCCTGTGCCGCCAGAGTGACGATCACGAGCGGTAGACACACGATAGAATGGACGGAAAATCGCTTCTAACTCTTCATCCGGCACACCATCACCGTTGTCATCGACGGTAATCGTCAGTGTGTCAGTCTTGTCTTGAATGTCGATCTGCACTTCATCTTTTCCGTAATAAATCGCGTTGCGGATGATGTTTTCTACCGCGCTCATCAACAGTTTTGGGTTGCCTGAGATATGTCGCTCCGGGATCTCTGAATAGCGGAGTGTTTTACCCATTTGCTCGGCTTCAAACTGCGCATCTTTAATGATCTCTTCCCACAAACTTTCTATTGGCTGTGTCTCGCGTGTCATGTGGCTGTTCACCTGCATGCGCGAGAGCTCAAGCAATTCGCTGATCATCTGCTCAAGGCGCTGCGCTTCGGTATCAATGCGAACCAACTCAGGGCTGTCACCCTGTTTGCGCGTTGCTAATGCACTGGCCATGCGCAATCGAGTGAGTGGCGAGCGTAATTCGTGAGAAATGTCCGACAGTAAACGCTGCTGACCTGAAATCATCTGATTCACCGCTTCGACCATTTGGTTGAAGCTGCTGCCCGCTTGACGAAATTCTGCGGTGCCTTTTTCAAGATTCGGATCGATGACGAACTCACCTTTTGCTACTCGCTGCGCGGCGGCTTCAAGGCGTCGTGCGGGTTGGCTCAGTGCCCAAGCAAGCCACAGCAGTAATGGCGTGCTCACCAGCATGACGGCCAACAGTAACTGGAATGGGTGGTCGAAGAGACGCAGCAGCAGCGGTGGTGGTTCGTTCCATTTAAAGCCAACGTACATCAGCAGTTCAGAGTCGGCCAGAACGATTGGCACAGGGCCGGCAATCATATAGCGGCCATAAAGTCTCTGTTTTGGCTTGTTGTAATCTTCAATACTGGTGACAAAGTTTTGCATCGCACGCAGTTGAAAGTTGCTGCGCTTATCGGTGGTTAAGACGTTGCCGTTGTAATCCGAAAAGAACACTCGTGGTCGTGGGTCATGTTTACCTGCGCGGTTGCCCTCGACGCGGAATAAAATGCGTCCTAGATCGGTTTCTTTGCTGTACTTGTTTTGAATGGCATCACGCGTTTCAATGATCCGCTGATAATGCTCGTCGGGAATGTCGCGTGCTTTCCTTGGATCCAAATGTGGCAGTGATAGCACGGCTATCAACACCAATAGCATAGTGAACCAAAAGATGGCAAAGATGCGTCCATACAAGCTATTAATCTTTGGCAGTTTGATGCGTGATAGGCGCATTAATCC
>JABXIW010000163.1 GCA_013372875.1 Gammaproteobacteria bacterium
ATTATCTGGTATCAACACGCCAGCGAGCGAGACAAAGAAGGCCTCAGCACCACGGTCAAAAGCCTCGCGCTAAGCGCCTCTTCCACCATCGCCTTCTTTCAAACCCTGCCTTCTGAATATCGCCACTTGGTGCTCAATCAACTACGCAACATGGGCGGCACACGCTTTTTCGTCTCACTCAACAATCACCAGATTGATGTCGACCCGCTACCGGAAAGCGAACGCAAAACACTGGTCATTAACCAAGTGCGGCAGGTATTGGAAAGCGAGCTGAGCGGCATTCCTAATATCGAGGTAGAGTTCACCCAGCGCGACAAACTCAAAGTGTTCAACAACGAGCTACCTATCGATGAACTGCCGCTATTGTGGGCGCATTATTCGCTTTCGTTTGGTGACCTCAATCCGCCTATTCTGGTGATGCAGGTCGAAGTCGCACAGAACGAATGGTTTTATCTCGCGGCGGTGCTACCCGCGCCTTACATCAACCTAGAGACTAACTATTTTGAGCTGCGCCAATGGCTGACGCTATTGGTGTCCGCGCTAATGCTGTTGCTGTGTACCTGGTTTGTCGTTCGCAAAGAAATTCAACCAATTCGAGAGCTGGCAAAAGCAGCAACCCTGATGTCGAGCCGATTAGACGTGCCCGAAGTCTCTGAGCGAGGCAGTAACGAACTGAAAGCGGCGGTACGTGCGTTTAACAAAATGAACCGACGCATCGACAGTCACATTAAAGACCGAGAGATGCTGTTCAGC
This sequence comes from Gammaproteobacteria bacterium, assembly GCA_013372875.1. The sequence continues at coordinate 754 of JABXIW010000163.1, forward strand.
GCTATCTCCCACGATCTGAAAACGCCGATAGCCTGCCTAAAACTACGAGCGGAAATGCTGGATGACGACGCCGACCGAGAACGCTTTATCCGCCTGAGTAACGACCTAGACTTGATGGTTAAAGGCGCATTGCAATGCATTAAAGAGACCGATATCCACGAGGAAATCGAGCCGATCAATTTCACCCAACTGATTCAGCACATTTCCGCCAATATCGCCGATGCGCCGGACACAATTCGCATCCACGGTGAAATCCGCACCCACTTTGCTGGTAAACCGTTAGCTATTAAGCGCTGCATTCAGAATCTGGTCGATAACGCGCTCAAATACGGCCATCAAGCGGACATTACGCTGAGTGAAAGCCCAGAGTCGATCCAGATTGAAATTGAAGATCACGGTGACGGTGTTGACGATTTATTACTTGAAAAGCTCTGCCAGCCATACTTCCGCGCTAGCAACGATAAAGAAGGCAGTGGGCTGGGGTTAACCATTTCACAGAGCATTGCAAAGGCTCATGGCGGCAACTTGTTGCTGAGCCATTCTCAGTTTGGCGGCCTCTGCGCCACGCTGACTTTCCCGAGAGACTGACTATGAACAAACTGGCATTCTTGTTCCCACTGTTGCTCGCCCCTTGCGTCGCTCACGCTGAGTCGCCACAAGGGGTAGAGTTTTTACATTGGTGGACTTCTGACGGCGAACAGCAAGCGCTGCAAACACTCAAAGCTCAGCTAAAACAGCATGATATCGAGCTGCTGCAAAGCCCGGTGTTAGGCGGTGGTGGCGACAGCGCGATGACGGTACTGCAAGCTCGCGCGCTGGCGGGCAATCCACCGAGCTTCGCGCAAATCGAAGGGCCAAGTATTAAGGCGTGGGATGCCATCGGTATTTTGCACAACGTCAACGCGGTAGCGGATGAGCAGCGCTGGGACGAGGTGCTCTACCCGCTGTCTATCGAAATCAATAAAACACAAAACGGCTATATCGCCCTGCCACTTACGCTGCACCGCTTGAACTGGTTGTGGGTCAACCACAAGCTGCTTAAACAACTGAATCTTTCCGCGCCGAAAAATTGGCAAGAAATGTTCGCCGCCATGGAGCTTGCGAAACAAAATGGCATCGTGCCAATCGCGGTCGGTGAGCAGCCGTGGCAAGTCGCCCAACTTTTCGAGAACTTAGTGATCTCCACTGGCGGCGTTGAGTTCTACACCAATGCAATGGTTAAACTTGAACGCAACAGCATCGACAGCGAAACACTGCGCCAAGCACTGACGCAATTTCGTCGCCTGAGTTTGTTGATAGACAACCAATTACCCGACAGTAAGTGGGATACGGCGACCCAAGCGCTAGCCGACGGTCAAGCGCTGTTTCAAATCGGTGGAGATTGGATTTTAGGTGAGCTGCTCGCCAATCAAGTCTCGGTTCCGCAAGAGGTCGGTTGTTACCCAACGCCTGACAGCGATGGTGTCTTCCTCTACAACATGGACAGCTTGGTGTTTATGTCGAGCAAGTCGTTTTCTGCCGAGGCGGCTCTGCAAACCGCAAGCGCGCTGGCAGACGTCGAGTTTCAAGCCAAGTTCAATAAGGTAAAAGGTTCGATTCCGGTACGCACCGATATTGACATCAGCGATTTTAATCCGTGTCAGGTCCAGTCATATCAAGACTTTCACTACGGCGTTAAACACAACCTCGCTGTGCCGAGTATGATTGATTCGATGGCGGTCAATCCGGTTGCTCAGCAAGCGATAAACTCGGAAATCTTCCGTTTTTACCGCAATCCCAAGATGGAACCCGACGAGCTGATAAAACGCATTATTGCTATTTCGCAAAGCGGTTAATGGCAATGAATTTGTGCCGAGTGGAATAAAAAAGCCCCAATGATTGGGGCTGAATGAAGCGAAGTATGCCGTTTAAAAATAGTGGAAGATCGGCGGTTCATGCATCAAGAAGTTTTGATGGGAGATGTTCCACGCATACGCGCCCGCTAAGGTAAACACAACGTAATCACCAATATCGACGTGGGCGACGTGTTGATTGCGTGCCAGCACATCTTTGGGCGTACAAAGCTGGCCGACAAAGGTCGCTTGTGCATGCTGAATTGGGTGAGAAATCTCATGGTGTTGCTCGCTTTTCAGGATGACGA
>JABXIW010000059.1 GCA_013372875.1 Gammaproteobacteria bacterium
GAGGTGTTAAGCGCGGTTCTACAAGATCTAGAACCGTTGAATAAATGGCTGAATATTGAGGATTGTGAGTCTGCTGATGAAGTGCTTGAGCTGATGGATGAGCTTGATGCAGATGGTGAAATGATCGCGTTAATTATTTCGGATCACGTGATGCCAGGTAAAACGGGTGTTGAGCTGCTGACGGAAATTTCCAAAGACAGCCGCTTTGTTCGCACTCGCAAAGTCTTGTTGACTGGGCAGGCCACGCACACTGATACGATCAATGCGATTAACTCTGCGGGCATCGATCGCTATTTCGAAAAGCCTTGGCAAGCCAATCAGTTGATTGAGTGCGTAAGAAACCTCGTTACACAATACATTTTTGATATGGGGCTCGATTACACGCAATATCACGAGCACTTAGATCAAAACGTTGTGTTTGACCGCTTAAGATAGGTGGGTAAAGTTAACCTGAGTTTTCGCCACAGCCACGTTCTGTTTTGATGTAAAAATCGGTGACTAAACGGTGGCTGTGCGGAACAGGTGAGAATGACAAAATTCGAACTACGAATTCAATGAATATCGGCTAGCACTTGCGACAGATAAGGGTTTTGAGAACCAGTAACCTTGTAAATAGTCGACGCCCATCTGAGTAAAGAAGTCGCACATCTTCGCATCCTCAATGCCTTCAATCACTACCTCAATATTGTTCTCGTGGCACATTGCAATCAAAAACTTTAGGTACTCTCGCGAAGAGTGGTTTGTCAGCGTTTTCCAAGCCATCGATTTATCGATTTTTATCTGCGTCATCGGTAAATCAAAGAAGCAGTTTAAAGAACTGTACCCGGAACCAAAGTCATCCAAAGACAATGCAAAGCCCAATTCACGAAGCGTGTTTAAGGGGGCCATAGCCGTTTGGTTGTTATCCAAAATGAATGTTTCGGTGAGCTCTAGCACGACAGACTGAGGTGCGACGCCAGCTTCGTCAGCCATGGCTTTGATTCTTGAGGGAAACTCACCATTCATAAGCTGCAGAACGGAGACGTTTACGTTCACTCTTACTTCATTTTGGTAGCGTTCACGGTATTGTTTTATGAACTGACAAGCTTTCGCGAACACTTGATAGCCTAGCTCGACGATCAAGCCTTTGTTCTCGGCTACGGGAATAAACTCATCGGGATAAATTTCGCCAAACTCTTTGCTACGCCAACGAACGAGAGATTCAAAACTCACCACTTCGGAGCTTTTTGCATTAATGATTGGTTGAAACTTCACACTCAAGGTTTGCTTTTCTAGTGCGCTTTTCAAACCTTGCTCGATAAAAAAGTAACGATCTACCGCGTGTTGGGTACGTTGGCTGTAAATGGCAATCCTATCTTTGTTTTGTTCACTGGCGTATTGGCATGTTCTTGCAGCTTTACGCAAAATTTCATCAGCAGAGTGCGCAGGGTCGATACAAGGGTACAAGCCAATGCTGATGTTACTGCCAAGATACTGGCCTTCTTCCACCACGGCTTCGTGATAGGTTTGTTTTATCGTCTCAGCGTAAGCTTGAAGCGTGTCTATTGAGCAATCGTCCTGAATTAAAATTGCGAAATCGTCATCATGTACGCGATACACTGAGCAGTTGGGGGATGGCAGATGACTGAGAGTTTGCAGCAGCTTTTCCACCAAACCATTGACCAGTTCATTGCCGTACTGGTTCAGATAGGATTTGATCTCATTGATTTGGATGTAGCAAATCGACGTTGGCGTGTCTGTCGAACAGACGTGTTCTTCAATATCAAGCAGCAAATGCGCGCGGTTTGCCATACCTGAGGCGTTATCATGGAACGCGACTTGATGAATGTAGCTTTCCATTAATTTACGTTCTGAAATGTCGCGATGGCTACCCACCATATAATGGCCATGCTCAGTTTCTTTGGTCATCGCAACGCCTTCAATCCAAACGTATTGCCCGTTGGGTTTGCGCAGGCGGTAAGTGGTTGTGACGCGCTTATTGTCGGTATTAATGTGGGCATCGACGCGCTTGGACAATCTTTCCCTATCCAACGGATGCACCAAATCCAACCAACGATCTAGGTTGATGCGTCCAGCATTGATTCCAAGTTGCTCATAAAATCCCTGATTGTAGAAAACCATCGTCCCGAACTCGTCCATGTAGAAGAGGCCTTCGTTGAACACATCAAAGATATGAATAAAGCGTTCTTCGACGATCTTGAGAAACTCGCGATCATTGTCTGAGGCCTGTTGATCAAATATGGTGGTCAAGACATGTCCTCCTCGTGCCTTACTGGCAACAGAGATGAGTGGGCGTTCCTGTAACAGGGAAATGAAGTAATCATGCGCATTATTAAGATACAAATGCTAATTTAAAATAGTAGACAGTCATGTTCTTGCGCTTTCAAATGAATAAAACTTCGTTCAGTTTAACTTGCTGATCATCGATATTTATAAAACTTAGTCAACAGTAAATCGTGTTTATATGAAATAGTTATTGATGCATTCCTCAAATTATTAAAATTAGTTAATAATGCTGTCATTTCTTGAGCTAAGTCCATAAAAATAAAATGGTTTTATGAAGTAAATCGCTCTATTAATTGATTGAATGCTCATTAATTGAAATGAATTGAGGATTCTTATAACAGCTATGCGCGATATCTTTTATAATGCACGCGTTACCTAATAGTATTTAATAAATGTCACCATATGCAGTACAACCCAGAAGACTCAATTAAAATTGCAATCGCAGATGTTGCTGTCGGCATGTTTGTTACCGCAATAGAGCATAACAAACGAGTCAATTTAGCCAATGCTGGTCGAGTTTCGAGCGCAGAAGGCATTAAAAAGCTTCGCGCAAGTGGCGTGAAATTCGTTTGGGTTGATCAATCACTTTCTGCTCAGCAGTGCGTATTCAAACCCGTCGAAGAACCTATCGATATCGAAGTAGGGGATAAAACGCTTTCCGTATCAAGCAAAGTACAACGTGCGTATCGCTCGCGAGAAGTCCAACACAAGCGTGCTAAAAAGCTGATTGCGGAAGCAAAAGGCCTAGCGCAGAAACTTCTCAACCAAACTTTTGAAGGCAAAGTTATCCAAGTCGACGAGGTTGAATCGTGGGCGGATGACATGATCGAAAGTGTATTCATTGATTCAGACGCTTTACAGTGTGTTTCTGCATTGCGTCAGAAAGATTCTTATTTACTCGAGCACTCAGTAAATGTCGCTTGTCTGCTGGTTTCGTTCGGCAAACACTTAGGCTTAGACAAAGACACCCTCAAGCAATTGGCGATTGGTGGTATCATTCACGATGTGGGTAAAATCAAAGTGGACGATAAAATTCTTCACAAGCCAGCGCGTTTAACGCCAGAAGAGTTTGAGCACATGAAGTTGCACCAAGTCTTCGCGGGCGAGATCATCGTTGAAGTGAAAGGGTTGAGCGATGTCAGCCGAGACGTGTGTTTAATGCATCATGAAAAGCTTGATGGAACAGGGTATCCGCGCGGACTATCGGGCGACGAGATTCCGATTCATGGTCGCATGAGTTGTATCGTCGACATTTATGACGCGCTCACCGCTGATCGTTGCTACAAAAAAGGCATGAGCTCAGCAGAAGCATTTAAGATTTTGCTCAGTCTAACGCCTTTCCATCTTGACCCTGATCTGGTTTACAAGTTCATCAACTGCATTGGTGTGTATCCAGTAGGTTCTATCGTGGAACTCAGTGATGGCAGAGTGGGTATTGTGTGGTCTTCGAATCCATCTCAAGCGTTAAAGCCAGAAGTGAAATGTTTCTACTCCCGTAAGTACAAACGATACATTGATGTCGCGATGGTGGATTTAAAAACGAGTGCACACAAAATTGAAAGAGCGATAGCGCCTTCATCTTTAGAAATCGATCCAAAACCGTTCTATGACTAAGTCGGTGCTTAGCTTGAATCATTATTGACTATTTTCTTTACACTATTGCATATAGCGAGTATTTTGGTTGCATAATTAATGCGCAATTAGGATTGCGCATTTGCCTCAAAAATACGTTTCAAGGATAGAAGCGTCGATGCTACATCACTTAGCTTAAGGCTTAATATGTGGCATCAAACCATGATTGGAAAGGAGCGCCAATGCAACTCGATACTTGGATTTACTACACTCTTGCGATACTCGTGCTCACTGCTTCTCCTGGGCCAAGTTCTCTACTTTGCTTAAGTAAAGGCGTCAGCAGCGGTTTTCGTCTTGCACTGACGACAGCTCTAGGCAGTTTAAGTGCGATTACCATTATTCTTACCCTTTCTTTTACCGGTTTAGGTGTTGTGATTGCGTCTTCTGAGTTCGTGTTTAACATCATCAAATGGTGTGGTGCGGCATATTTGATTTGGTTAGGCATTCAAGCATTTCGATCAAAACAAAACGATTTTTCGAAGTCTGACTCTGCACTGGTGTCAACCAGCCACGTCAGCGCCTATACCAGTGGTTTTATCGTTGGTTCCAGTAATCCGAAAGCCATTATTTTCTTTACGGCACTATTCCCACAATTCATTGATCCAACCGCTTCGCTGCTGACCCAATATGCGATTTTCGCGGGTACGTTCGTAGTATTCGAATTGAGCTGGTTAACCTTTTACTCCTTATTAGGGGTGAAAACATCCAATTGGTTATTTGAAGCAGGACGAGCTAAGTTGTTCAATCGTTTAACGGGTGGGGTGTTTATCAGTGCTGGTGTGATGCTATCCACGGCGAATCGCAGCTAGATTGTGAGGTAACCCCTAATTTAGGGATAGCTTATTTCCAATATGGAAATTAACGGTTTGTTTTTTTTCATTAGTGGCAAGGCTTAACTAGGCGTAAAATTCAATCTAGCCCTTTAGGGGTAATGGTCTGTACCTACCCAGATCCAGATGTCGTGGTCTTTTTTGCAGGAACATCCTTGATGACAAGCCTATCTGAACTCCAACAGCGTTTTCTCAATATCGCAACTGACGGCCGTTTGTCTCCGAAACAGAAGTCTAACTTCCTCGCTTTAGAAGCCGAAGCATGTCTTCCATACATGCCCATTTCTGAAGCACTTCGTGAAGCGATGAGCGATGGCGTAATCTGTGACATGTTTGAAGGTCATGCGCCTTTTAAACCGCGTTACGTTTTACCTGACTATGCTAAGTTTTTATCTCAAGGCTCTGAATATTTGGAGTTGTTACCTGCAGAAGATTTTGATGATGC
>JABXIW010000038.1 GCA_013372875.1 Gammaproteobacteria bacterium
AACCCCTTCAGCCACCACCTTAATATCCAGGTTATGAGCAAGAGTAATAATCGAAGCCACTAACTTGCGATCACGCACTGAGTCGTCCAGATCCCAAACGAAGGAACGATCAATTTTTAAGGTATCTATCGGAAAATCTTTTAAGTTGCCCAAAGAGGAGTAGCCCACTCCAAAATCATCCAACGCCAATGAAACGCCCATATCTTTTAGGGTTTTCATTTGCTGAATTGAGTGCGCCAGATCTTGCATCACCATACCCTCGGTGATCTCAAACTCGATACTGGAAGCTTCTAAGTTGGCTAAATGCAACGCATTCTTTACCGTTTCCCAGAGATCTTCATGATAGAACTGAACCGCCGATAGGTTGATCGCCATTTTGCCGTTAAACAAACCACGTTTTTGCCAATCTCTAACCTGAATACAGGCTTTTTCGATAACTTGTTGACTAATTGGAATGATTAAACCTGACTCTTCTGCTAACGGAATAAATTCATTTGGCATTACCAGACCGCGCTTTTCATTACGCCAGCGCACCAAGGCTTCAAAGCCGCTGATGGCGCCCGTCTCCAAACACACTTTCGGTTGGTAAAAAACTACAAACTCATCTCTTTCAATGGCCGTGCGTAAATCATTTTCCAAATTCAAGCGCATCTTGGCCTGCTCATTCATCTGACGAGTATAGAATTGGAATGTATTTTTGCCTTTCTTTTTGGCGTAATACATGGCGGTATCAGCATTACGCAGTAGCTCGTCAGCCGTATCACCATTTTCAGGATACATGACAATACCAATACTCGGAGAAACCATTACCTCGTTGGCAGTGAGCTTGAGGGTATTAGAAAAAGCATCCAGCACCTCTTGTGCTACATTGGCAGGATGACTCCAAGCCGCAACATCTTGCAGGAAGATAATAAATTCATCGCCGCCCAAACGCGCCACAATACCTTTATTGGTTGCCATTACATTTTGTAGATTTGCTGCAACTTCCATCAACAATTCATCACCGACACTATGCCCCAAAGAATCATTAATACGCTTAAAATTATCCAGATCGATAAACAATAAAGCGTGTAGATCACCATTTTTCGAGCGGCTTATGATGGTTTCAACTTCACTACGGAAGGTATTTCGATTAGGTAAGCTGGTCAGCTGGTCAGTGGTTGCCAAGCGACGTAACTCTTTCTCTGCAATCTTACGGTACGTAATGTCGGAGAAAACCCCCACATAGTTAATGACATTACCGTCATTATCCCGCACCACATCAATATTAATATCAATAGGATATGGAGTACCGTCACTACGGATCGCTTCCAGCTCACCCTGCCAACTGCCTTTTTCTTCCAGCAAAACCATCAATTTCTGATAGAAATTTTCAGTCATATCCTTAATTGCATTTTCCTGCATTGGCGCGCCGATCACTTCTTCTTCGGTATAACCTGTAATGGTTTCGAAGGCTTTATTGATAACGATGTATCTCAAGTCCGAATCCAAAATCCAAACCGCGTCAGAAATATTTTCAAAAGATTTGGCAATTACACTTAAACGCTGCTCAGCATCTTTAATTTCCGATACATTCTTTAAAGTTCCCGCCATTCGAATCGGACGACTGCCATCAAACTCAACGCTTTTGCCTTGATCGAGCACCCAGATCCAGCCACCTCTTTCATCGCTCAAACGATAAGTGCTTTCAAAGTGTTTCGATTTACCATTGATGTGTGCATTCAAGGCTTGTTTAACATAGGGCAAATCATTCGGGTGAATATTTGAATTGGCTTCCGAGTAACCGCTTCGAATACCGTCGCGCGGAAAATCTTGATCCCACTCGTTGGATAAGTGCAGCGCTCCAGTATTTAAATCCCAATCCCACAATTCATCACCACTGCCCCACAGCGATAATTTTAAGCGTTCTTCACTTTCGGCCAATCTCTGTTGGGCGGCACTGCGCTCATTAATTCTGGAGCGATATAAAGAAGTTGCGACAAAAACTGCTGCGGATAAAAGTAATGCGTATATTAAAAGCGCTATATTGGAAAAATAAGGCGAGGGTAATACTTCAATTTCAAGCGACACAGGCAATTGAGACCAGTTACCATCCTTATTGGCCGCTAATAATTCAAAACGATAACTGCCCGATTCGAGTTTTGGATATATCGCGCGACGGCCATTCGCGTCTACCTCAATCCAATCCTTATCATAACCGTCGAGTTTATAGCTATAGCGGTTATATTTGGGGTTAGAAAAATGCATCGCAGAAAATACAATAGCCAATGACGTATCGCCATGAAACAGTCGGATTTTTTTTGTAATATTGACTGGTAATTGACTGTGGTCAGTTTCGTTTGGCCCTACTTTTGCCGTTTGACTGTTAATCAAGATATCGGTGATCACTGGCGTTGCTGGAGTTAAATCTTCTTGGTAATCCTTTGGATCGAAATGAATAACCCCATTTATCCCACCCAGAAGTAACTTACCATTTAAGTCCTGAGTTTTAGCACCCAAGTTAAAGTCGCGGACTGGCTGCCCTTGGGCCTTATCAAAATGGGTCAGGCTGTTATCATTGGTATCAAATCGAAATAACCCTCTGGCTGTAGCGAGCCAAAGTAAGTGATCGCTATCGGGCTGAATGGAATAAATCACATTATTCAGCATGGAATTATTGCTATTGATGACCTCTATTTCTTGTTTCGTAAAATCGATCTTATAAAGTCCATTGAGGTAGGAGCCCACCCATAAACGGCCGTGTATATCCAAATAAAGATCGTAAATAGTTCCTGATAAGCCATTGGGTAGATCATTCACCAACTCACTCAGCTCGGTAAAAGTTTCTGTGCTGATATTAAATTTTAAAATGCCCTGTTCAGTGGCCAACCAAATAGAATCGCTATTCGGCTCAATTACAAAACTCAGCACTCGGTTTTTATCATTGAAAAGCTGCTGATCGGCAAGGTAGTGCTGTAACTTACCATTTTCAGTCAGTCGCCAAAGACCACTGCTGCTCGAGACCCATAGTTCGGCTTGATAATACTGAGCTGAATAAAGAGTAGCGCCTTCAAAATCCAGCTCTGAGTGCTGCTTGAAATCACCAGTATTTTTGTCATAACTCCACAAGCTATCAGCCACCAGAATCCAGATAATGCCATTTTTACCTTCGACAATAGAATTAACTGAATAGCCTTGCACACTCGGTAATTGCAACGCAGCGTCTTTGACTAGTTGTCGCCCTTGCGGTTTGAGCACGCTGATGCCGTCAAATTCTGTCCCAAACCAATACCAACCATCCGAATCTACCATCAAGGCAAATACGGAATCTCCCGCAATAGCATTATTAGCTTCAGCTTGTTGTTGGTAATGTTCAAATTTAATCAGACTTGGGTTTAAACGATAAAGATTAGCTTCGGTGCCCAACCATAAAACCCCGGTACTATCTTCCAATAGAGCTTTCACTTGTTTGATGCCTACATTGCCTTCTTTCTTGCGACGATAGAAATATTGTTCGCTTTGCTTAGAGTCTAAATTCACTCGAAACAAACCATCTTTGGTAGTGCCAATCCATAATCGGTTGCCCTGACCAAGCTGTAAGCGACTGATTTCTATAAATTCACTATCAAGCCCTAGCGATTTTAAATCCACTAATTCCAAATGTTGACTACTAAGATCCCATTCATACAAAGCCGATTCGGTTAGCACATAAAAGCGCGACTCGGTGATTTGTAAGATCTGGACAATGGAATCTAGAGTCATATCGGCGCTAACTTGCTCAAAAAAACCTTGCTCATTTAACTGAGCTAAGAGCCCGCTTTTTGTTCCTAGCAAAGTTGTTTCAGCAGTATGCTCAATGGCACTTATTTCTTGGTTAACCTCAGGCACGCCAACGGCATTAAGCACAGTAAAAGGTTGAAAACTTTGTGTCGCCAATTGGAAATAGGAAATTCCATTACTAGTTCCAACCCAAAGGTTGCCATTTTCTGCTGATGCTAGGCTATAGATTTGATCGGAAGCAATGGATAAATTGTCGGCAGCATTATGATAAAAATTCTGGAATACGCCTTTATCCTGCCAAAAGACGCTAAGCCCAGCATCGGTGCCGAGCCAGATATGACCATTAGAATCTAGCTCCAATGCAGAAATGCTATCTGAGCTTAAACCATGAGATTGTTTATAAAACTGTGAAATGTCATAACCGTCGTATCGGTTCAGACCTGCTTCGGTGGCAACCCATATAAAACCTTGTCGATCTTGCACCAGATCGATCACCGAACTATGGGAGATTTCACTTTCGATTTCTATCGCATCTGCTGATGATTCTGCGATTAGAGGGACAGGGTTAGATAGCGTCATCAAACAGCAACTAGCGCTTATCAAAAGACGCTTAAAATTACGGTTTAATCTTTGCAAGTCGATCAATGATATCTCCCAGTCCTGAACAAAAATCAGGGTTGATTTGTTTATAGTTTCGGTTAATTTTATTTAAAAATCAAAGAAATAAGCGCAAATTGTACTAAAGTTGCTAACTTACTCGTATGCAAAAAATATTTCCTAATAGATATTGATAATTTCTATTGCTCATGGCACTTTGACGGTATCAATTTTTGTTATTAGTGCCGATGCAAACACTAGCATTTTTACCCTTATTGGATTGGCTAGCATTAGCCAGCTTCCTAACCATGTGGATTGGTTACACCTTGATCGCTCGTCATTGGCAAAAAAGTAAACCAACCATCGCCAACCAACTAGCTGCCAATCGCAAAGAATGGATTGAACAAATGATTGAGCGAGATGTGCGCATTTCTGACATCACTAGTTTAGGGATTTTGCAAAGAAACGTTACTTTCTTTGCTTCTACCACCATTTTTATCATTGCAGGTTTGTTGACCGTTTTAGGCTCATCCAACAAAGCCATTCAGTTGTTAAAATCCCTGCCATGGATTGAGGTGGAATCTCACGCCTCTTGGGAAATCAAAGTCCTACTTTTGGTAGTTTCTTTTTCTTACGCCTTTTTTAAATTCACTTGGGCCATGCGTCAATACAACTTTTGCATCGTTTTATTTGGTGCGGCGCCGCAAGCTAATAGCAATAAAAAAGATAAAATTTTATTTATTAAACATTGTAATTGGTTACTAACTCGTGCCACCAACTCTTTCAATTATGGCTTACGCGCCTACAGCTTTGCTTTAGCCGCCCTATGCTGGTTTATCAATGCCTGGGTCTTTATCGCCTGCAGCTCTTTTGTGGTTTGGGTGCTTTATCGACGCGAATTTAAATCAAACACCTTAGCCGCGCTTTACAACGCCAGCCATCACAACAACGAAAAGCCCTTGTCAGAAAACTCTGACTAAGTTATTTACGTTTTAACTCTTCGAGGGTTTCAGCAAAGGCTGCCACACTGGCAGTACTTTTTGCATCAACGGCATATTGCCCTTTGACTACCGCCGTTGGCACATAACGAACTTGATATTGTTTTGCTTTATCTTGTGCTTGTTGGATGCGACTAAACAGCTCCCTAGAATTTAAAGTTTCGATTAGCGGTTCTTGTTCAACGCCTAGGCTTATCAAAGACTCAATCATGTTGTTAAGATCTTTAACGTCGACTTTTTGCTGAATAATTTCTTGCTTAAATGCATCAACCGTTGCCTCATCAAGCGACAGCATTTGCATCGCCATTTGAATTTTTGCTGCCGCCCGCCATTCGGGCCGTGCAATCAATGGCAACTGTTCAAAGCCACTTAAATCAACCTTTTGCTCGATCATCAAGCATGAATGGCAACCCAGCCAGCTAAAATACAAGTTATCACTAGCAACTAGTTTCTCATGTTGGATCTGCCAATAGGTGTCTGCTTTAACCGCTGACAAAAATAAGCCACTAAAACTCGCCAACAGTACTAACAGTTTTAATTTAACCACAGGGATACCTTATACCTTAATAGCGGGCACTTATTGCTACCCGTAAAATTTTCTCATAAAAAAAGGTAACGCATGGTTACCTTTTTATTCAAGCTCTAAACCAAGCTAAGCCTAGTGCAAACCTAACATAAAGTTTGCAACCGCTTCAATTTGCTTGTCTGACATACGCACTGCGATGTCGCGCATCACGCCATTGTCATCATTGTTACGCTCAGCTGAGGCAAAGGCTTTTAATTGCTTAATTGCATATTCAGGGAATTGACCTGATACAGAAGGGAAGCCTGCAGCATCTAAACCTTTACCGTTTGCACCATGACAAGCAGTACAAGCTGGCACACCGCGCTCTGCATCACCTTGGAAATAGATAGTTTTACCTAATTCCAACATATCCTTATTTACAGCACCCAACTGAGTTTGCTGTGCCGAGAAGAAAGCTGCGATATCCGCCGCATCCTCTTCGCTCACATTGCCCCAAAGACCAGCCATTTGCGCACCCGCACGACCTTTGCCGGCTTCTTTCGCGCCTAAACGGAAATCTTCAATTTGCTTTAATAGGTATTTTTCGTTTTGACCAGCTAATTTTGGCCATTGAGCATTAATACTGTTTCCATCTTTACCATGACATGCCGCGCATTGTGCCGCTTTTTGCGCACCTGCAGTTACATCGCCAGCTTCAACAGAACTAGAAACCGCTAAACTAGAGCCTAATAATAGAGCTAATACAGCTACTTTTTTCATCTTACTACCTTCAAAAAATCAGAAATTGCTAGGCCAAATACTATTCCTAGCCAAAAATCTTGAGGAAATTACAAAAGTTCGGTGAATTATAGGGAACTAACCAGTAAAATGCCATCTTTCCTAAGCAAAAATCAACGAATATGAATTACCAGCAAGCTAAATACTTACTCGGAGCCGCCAAACTGCACCAATTGCCTGAAGATCAAGGCATTGAAGTCGCGTTTGCTGGCCGCTCTAATGCTGGTAAATCAAGTGCTTTGAATACTCTTACCCAACAAAAAAGCCTAGCTCGCACCAGTAAAACTCCCGGTCGAACCCAATTAATCAACGTTTTTACCTTGGATGAAGGTCGCCGCCTGATTGACTTGCCAGGCTATGGCTATGCCAAAGTACCACAAGCCATGAAAGAGCAATGGCAAGCTGAGCTAGGAAAATACCTACAAAGTCGTAAATGCTTACGCGGTCTGGTGTTGCTGATGGATATTCGTCATTTCTTAAAAGATACCGATGTGCAGATGTTGCAATGGGCCGCCAGTGTTGATCTTCCTGTACATTGCCTTTTAAGCAAAGCTGATAAACTCAAATCAGGCGCTAAGTCTAAAGCCCTCATGCAGTGTAAAAAGCAATTAAAAGAGCTGCACCCTGAAGCGAGTGCACAAGCCTTTTCTTCGTTAAAACGGGTCGGGTTGGATCAGCTCTACGCCAAATTGGACTTTTGGTACGATCCACCAATGCTGGACTGACAGTAAGCCCAGCATCAGTTTCTTTTTTAGTCGTTCTTAATCAGTCCTTTCAACCCTTTTTTAGCAAAACTCGGTAAAGCAAAGGCAGCTTGGTGCAAACAAGCATTGTAATAATCGAACTCCAAACCCGAGCTCTCAACTCGTTTGCCATCAAAATCCTTTAAGGGATCATAGCGTTTGCTGGCAAATGTGAAACTCCAAAGGCCGCCGGGATAGGTCAAATTAGAAAAACTATATAAATAACAAGCTGGAAAAACTTGATTCAATACTTTTAATAAGGACTGCTGAATATCCATGGCATACCACGAGGATTCACCTTGAGAAACCACAATCCCATCATCGGCCAAGCAGTTATAGACGTCTTTATAAAAGTCGACGCCGAATAAGGGCTGCGCCGGGCCAATCGGATCGGTGGAATCCACAATAATGACATCAAACTTTTCTTGGGTATTTTTTACAAACTCCACTCCATCGCCAATGATCAAGTTCATTTTAGGGTGATCCAGATCTTTTGAGGTTTGCGGAATATGTTGACGACAGGCCTCAACCACCATGCCATCAATTTCCACCATGGTGCACTTCTCAACCGACTCATGTCGTAGCACTTCTCGTGCGGTACCACCGTCGCCGCCACCAATCACTAAAACATTTTTCGGATTTGGATGAGTAAACATAGGCACATGAGTAATCATGTCATGATAAGCAAACTCATCGCGCTCAGTAACCATGATCAAACCATCATTCAGCAGCATCTTGCCATGACCTTTGGTTTCAACTACATCTACCGTTTGGAATTCACTTTTACCAGAAAATAAGACTTTTTCCACTTTAAGACGTAAGCCTAAAAAATCTTTAAATTTTTCTTCAACCCATAAATCAGAGTTCATAATTATCTCCTGCTAAATCCAAACGGCGCGGCTGGCCAAATTCAATTTGCGGTCTTAAATAAGTTGCAAAATTAACACAATAACCATTATCTAAAACTGACTCTACCAAGTCTTTACTAATATAGAAATCTGGCAAATGAGCTTGTGCTTGGCTCATAAAGTCTTCCGCATTAAAGGTCACCAAATCAAATGAAGCAGGCTTTAAAATATCCAAAAGGGTTGGCGTCAATTCGATCAAATTTAAATTCGACTCAAAACTCACATAGCTTGAATGGGCTTGCGGCGTAATGTGAATGGTTAAATAATCGCTGCCACGCAAGGCATTCAATGAATAGCCAAAAGGTTCGAAAGCAAAATCATCCAACTCAAAATCTGCAAGCCATTCATCCAATCGTAGAAACTCACGGATATCCGTTACTGATAACCCCTCGTCAGTCAAATGCTCGGAAGCATCCTTACTAATTTGGTAGGCCAGCAACTCATAAGTTTTGTCAGATGCTTCTGCTTGATATGCTTGATTGGAGTGAAACAAATAATTGTGATGAGAATACATTTCACCAAAGCGATAAGCCTTGCCTGGAGTGTGCGACTTGAGCAGTTTCACATCGTCAATAAAGTTAGTCGGCTGGGCATAAGCAAAGTGCTCATTTTTACGCTGGTAAATGACCTGCAACACCAAACTTGGATCGATGGCTTGTAAAAAATACTCTACCGCATTCACGAGCCGTGTGTTGCCGCAAGTTAAAATCACCAAATGATCTTGCCATACAAACAAACTTGATTCCGATAACAAAAACGCTTTGCAATGCTCGTTACTGATAGACGATAAAATTTTGGCCTGACAATGCTCAACCATTTGCGCCCAGAAGGCATCATCAAAATCAGTTAGTAAGGACAAGCGACCTGCATCAATGATAATTTCCGCTTTTTTTTCTGAGCCTTCAAAAAACAAAGATCCACCCTCTTAATTGGTTCTCATAGGCATGAGCTAAGGTTGTATGTACAACCCAAAACAAGCCGTTATTTTACCTCTAAATATTAGTGTCGCCAATTCAAATTTTGCTAGCACCTGTACATCCTTTGAGCGATAATTGGCGAACTCTAACTTTGTCCTTTTTTCAGCAAATGGAAAACAACACTCTAGCGGCAAAAACGATTGATATTAAGCTGAACCCAGCTTCTGAGAATTATCATCAAGCAAAAACAACTGACACTATTTATCAAGACAGTATCAACTTGATTGGTTTTGGCTTCGATGGCACAGCCTGTTTCCGTAAAGGCGCTAAAGCCGGGCCGGACGCTTTGCGCGAGGCATCCTATGGCATCGAATATTATTCACCCTATCTTAATCAAGAATTGACTAGCTTTGATTTTTACGATCTTGGGAATTTAGTCATTGGTAACTATCCTTTAACTGTGGAAGCTACCGCCGAAGAGCAACCATTGATTCAAACCGAGTGGCAAAAAGGCACTGATGATTTTCTACAACTGTTTTCCGGTCTGGATTTTAAGAAACAAAACATCAAAGTGATGACTTTTGGCGGCGAGCATTCAATTTCTTATGCCCCAATCAAAAAGTATCTGCATGACTTTAACGATTTGGTGTTATTGCATTTGGATGCTCACGCCGATTTACGCGATGGTTATTTAGGTCATTTCCAATCTCACGCTTCGATTATCCGCCGCGTGTTGGATCATTTTGGCAGCAAACATGAGTTGATCCAATATGGCATTCGCTCAGGAACCAAAGAAGAATATCAATGGATGCAAGCCAATAACACCATTAAACAATCACGCCGTGAATTTTTAGATGCGGTCGCGGCTATTCCCGATGAGCGCCCCATTTATTTAACGCTCGATTTAGATTATTTTGATCCGAGCTTTTTCCCAGGGACTGGCACCCCAGAACCCGGCGGCGAAGACTTTCATTCTTTTGTTAGTCTTTGCAAAATGCTCAAGCAAAAAAATCTAGTGGGTTGCGATATTGTTGAACTGGCGCCAGCGTTAGATTCTTCTGGCAATAGCGATGTATTTGCAGCCAAAGTGGCTCGTGAACTATTAATTTGTCTAAAAGGTCACTAGTCTTATGAAAAAATGGAATATTCAAGATTCTGAAAACATCTATAAAGTTCAGCGTTGGGGCAATGGCTATTTTAAAATTGGTAATGATGGTCATTTAAAAGTCACGCCAAAACTTGACGAACCAGAACTACAGATTGATATGCCAGAAATCATTGAAGAAATGCTGGCTGAGGGCATTCAATTGCCTGCGGTGATTCGCTTCCACGATATCCTGCGGTCTCAAGTTCAGCTGTTAAACGAAACTTTTCGTCGCGTGATTAAAGAAGCCGAATACCAAAATACTTACCTTGGCGTCTATCCTGTAAAAGTTAATCAGATGCGCGAAGTGGTTGAAGAAATTGTCGATGCAGGCCGTCCTTATCAGCATGGCTTGGAAGCAGGCTCAAAACCTGAGCTGATGGCGGCACTGGCATATAACACCAATCGTCGTTCCTTAACCATTCTTAATGGCTATAAAGACGAAGATTATTTGCGCCTAGCGCTGCTTGGCCGTCAAATGAATCGTAAGTTGGTAGTGGTGATTGAAAAGTACAGCGAGTTGGTTAACTTAATTCGTTTGTCTAGAGAATTAGGCGTTGACCCCATTATTGGTCTGCGCGCAAAAATGATGGTCAAAGGCCGCGGCAAGTGGGAACAATCCTCAGGTGAGCGCGCCAAGTTTGGTTTGAGCATTGCCGAGATTTTAAATGCGGTGGAATTACTGAAAAAAGAGAATATGCTGCACACCGCTGAATTGCTTCACTTCCACATTGGCAGTCAGTTAACGGACATTCGTTCGGTTAAAGAAGCGGTGCAAGAAGCGTCTTTAATTTATAGCAAGCTCTATAAACTCGGCGTGCCGCTGCAATATGTGGATGTGGGGGGCGGTCTTGCGGTAGATTATGATGGCTCGCAATCCACCAATGATTCATCTAAAAACTATTCGTTGGACGAATACGTTTCTGACATTGTTTACGGCTTCAAACAAACTTGCGAGTTGGAACAAGTGCCGCACCCAGCATTGGTCAGCGAGTCAGGACGCGCTTTAACTGCACACCACTCTTGTGTAGTCACTAAAGTGATTGGCGAAATCCGTCGTGACGGTGTAGCTTATGACACCGCAGTAGCTGCGAATGAACACATATTGGTTACCAATATGCGCGATTTACATCAGCTGTTAGATGAAGGGGGCGAGCACTGCCAAGAAGTTTTGAATGATGCTAACCAAATTAAAGAACAAGCCATGAATGGCTTTAAGCTCGGTGTATTGGAACTCGATGAGCTGGCAAAAACTGAAACTCTTTATTGGCAATTACTAACTCGTATTTCTCAATTCACCGAACAATGGGATTTTGTTCCTGAAGAGCTGAAAGAAATTTCTGAGCGCTTGTCTTCACAATATTTAAGTAACTTTTCTGTTTTCCAATCGGCAGCTGACTCTTGGGCGATCGATCAAGTGCTGCCGATAGTGCCACTAACGCGACTCAATGAAAAACCCAGCAAAGTATGCTCGCTAGTAGATATCACTTGTGATTCCGACGGAAAAATAGACAAATTTATTGGCGATGAAAGCGATCCCATAGCCAACAATATTCCACTGCATCAACTCAATGACGAAAATTATTATTTAGGACTATTCCTTACAGGCGCTTATCAAGACGTCATGGGTGATATGCACAATTTGTTCGGTCGACTCAATGAAGTGCATGTATTCTGCTACGACGATGATCCCAAGGATTTCTATATCGAAGAAGTGGTGCGCGGCTCAAATGCCAATCAAGTACTTTCTAGCATGCAGTACAATCCAGAAATCATGGCACAAATGGTCAAAAAGCAAATTGACAAACAAATTCGACGTGGCCACTTAGGACCAAGAGAAGGCGTGCGCTGGATCGACTTTTATGAAGACTGCCTCTCGAGTTATACTTATTTGAAAGTTTAACTTAGGAATTAACCATGGATCACAAGGAAGCTAAAAACTATTTATTAAGCAAGCCCGAAGCGATTGAAGATTTTCCTTTTGGTCCTGATGTAGCCGTTTTCAAAATCAAGGGCAAGATGTTTGCAACACTTGCCTTAGGTGACGGTAAAGAAAAAGGCACTCAAGGCAAAATGGAGGGTCACTGGTGTATGAATTTAAAGTGCAACCCCGACCAAGCCGACGCCATTCGCAGCACCTTCGAAGCCGTCATTCCTGGTTATCACATGAATCGAAAACACTGGAACACCGTTATCCTTGATGGCTCAATTCCGTCTTCCGAAATAGAAGCCATGATCGACCAATCCTACTCGTTGGTGGTCAAAGGCCTGAAAAAATTCGAACGCGAACTACTAGAGCTGCATTATCCCAAAGAACAGCTTTATCAAAATTAAAAGTTCTATTTATCTCATTTCAAACTTTCTAGCTTGATAAATTTTCTTAGAACGAGGCATTTTGGATTTGAAGTGAGCGGAGTTACCTGTAGGTAATGACCGAGATTCAAACTTAAAATAACAAAGTTATAAGAATAATTTAGCCGCTAGAAATAAAAAAGGGGCTCAAAAGAGCCCCAAAAAAACACAGTCGACTTGGGGAGGTCAAACTGTAATACCCGCAAGAAGGAGGGAGTCGCGGGAAGCGCATAACCCTTGCGCTTATATATAATGACTCCCAAGGCTGTAAATTGTTGCAGCTTTTTTGTAAGACTTTTGTAAAGACTTGTATCACCATTGTAATATCAAGACCTTAGTCTCACTTTCTTGCATTTATATGGGTTTTAATGAGCTTGATCCCAGTTATCTCCTACCCCAACGTCAGCGATCAATGGAACCGATAGTTGAACGACTGATCCCATGATAGCTGGGATCTCTTGCTTTGCTTGCTCTAATAAATCTTCACGAACTTCAAATACCAATTCATCGTGCACCTGCATAATCATTTTTATACCATCTTGATCTTTTAACCATTCATCCACTTTCAGCATCGCTAGTTTGATAATGTCTGCGGCACTACCTTGCATCGGTGCATTGATCGCGGTGCGCTCTGCTGCTTTACGACGCAGACCATTTTTTGCATTAATTTCTGGTAAATACAAACGACGACCGAACAGGGTTTCCACATAACCAAGCTCGCTAGCTTTTTCTTTAGTGGATTCCATATATTGTTCGACACCTGGATAACGCGCAAAATAGGTATTGATGTAGTCTTGTGCGGTATTGCGGTCGGTATCAATTTGTTTGGCCAAGCCAAAAGCGGACATACCATAGATCAAACCAAAGTTAATCGCTTTGGCATTACGTCTTTGATTAGTTGAAACCTCATCAATATCCACATCAAAAACTTCCGCGGCGGTTGCCGAGTGCACATCAAGCCCATGAGCAAAAGCATCAAGCAAACCTTTGTCTTGCGATAGATGCGCCATAATCCGCAATTCAATTTGCGAGTAATCCGCTGCTAAAATTTTATAACCTTTTGGTGCTATAAAAGCAGTACGTATCGAGCGACCTTCTGCAGTTTTAATAGGGATATTTTGTAAATTTGGATCTTTTGAGGACAATCGTCCCGTCGCTGCTACTGCTTGATGGTAAGAGGTATGCACGCGACCAGTGGTGGCGTTAATCATTTGTGGCAACTTGTCAGTATAGGTCGATTTCAACTTCGACAAGCTGCGATGCTCTAAAATTAATTTTGGTAAGGGATAATCCAGTGCCAGTTCTTGCAACACTTCTTCCGCAGTTGAAGGCTGACCTTTGGGCGTTTTCTTGATGATGGGCAGCCCTAACTTTTCAAAAAATATGGCTTGTAGCTGTTTAGGTGAGCCTAAGTTAAATTCTTCGCCTGCAATTTCATAAGCTTCGCGCTCAAGCTCAACCAAACGTTCGCCAAACTGGTGACTCTTCTCACCTAGCAAATTCCCATTCACCAAAACCCCATTGCGCTCAATGGCTGATAATACGCTTAGCAAGGGCATTTCGATTTCTTGGAACACTTGTTTTGGGCCTTGCTCTGATTCTAGTTGCGGCCACAGCTTTTGATGCAACTTCATGGTGATATCCGCATCTTCGGCGGCATAAGGTGAGGCCTTGTCTAATTCAATCTGATCAAAAGTTAATTGCGACTTTCCTTTGCCTGCAATTTCCTCAAACTTGATATTGGCATGATTCAAGTGATGCAGCGCCAGGGTATCCATATCGTGACGACTGGCTACACTGTTCAAACAATAAGACTCGAGCATGGTGTCAAATTCAATCCCGCCCAGTTCAATATCGTATTTGGCTAAAACACTTTTATCGTATTTAAGGTTTTGACCAACCTTTTTATGCGCATCGCTTTCCAGCAATGATTTCATTTGCGCCAAAACCTGCTCGCGAGACAACTGCTCAGGCGCCCCCATATAATTATGCGCCACGGGCAAATAAGCGGCTTCACCATTGTCCAGTGCAAAAGATAAACCCACCAATTCAGCCTCGATATAATCCAAACTGGTGGTTTCCGTATCAAGCGCAAAAAGCTCAGCCTTTTCCAACTTTTTCAACCACTTATCAAGTTGCGACTGTTCTAAAATAGTTTCGTATTTCGAGCGATCGATAGTTATCGAGTCTGCGCTTTCGCTCTCATCAGTTCCCTCTTCGCCAGTCTCTTTTAATATTTCGGTGAGCCAACGACGGAATTCCATCTCACCATAAAGATCTTTAAGTTTGCCCAAATCAGGTGAATTAATGGTTAACTCCTGTGGGCCTTGCTCTAAATCACAATCGAGCTTAATGGTCGCTAACTCATAAGATAATGGTAATTGCTCCAAAGCAGCGCGCAAATTCTCACCAATTTTGCCGCCCACTTTATCGGCGTTATCTATAACGCCTTGCATCGAACCATATTCATCCAACCATTTGACCGCGGTTTTTGGGCCACACTTTTCAACCCCAGGAATGTTATCCACCTTGTCGCCCACCAAAGCCAAATAGTCGATGATCTGCTCAGGCTTTACCCCAAACTTCTCAATCACTCGCGCGCGATCGGTGATAGGATTATTCTTATCCATGGTGTTAATCAGGGTCACATGTTCAGTCACCAACTGCGCCATATCCTTATCACCAGTGGAAATAATGGTTTCAATGCCAGCTTTAGAGGCCTGATCGGCCAAGGTGCCAATCACATCGTCCGCTTCCACCCCATCAATCACTAACAATGGTAAGCCCATCGCCTTAACAATTTCATGAATAGGCTGGATCTGATCACGCAATTCTTCGGGCATGGGTGGACGATTGGCCTTGTATTCAGAGTAAAGGTCATTACGAAACGTCTTGCCCTTCGCATCAAACACCACCGCCATGTGGCTCGGTTGGTATTCATTAATCAGGCTTTTCAGCATATTAATCACGCCAAACACCGCGCCGGTCATCATGCCTTGAGAGTTAGTCATCCGCTGTAATTGCGGCACATGGAAAGCACGAAACAGGTAAGAAGAACCATCGACGAGGATAAAGGGAGATTTTTGTTCAGGCATTAATCTAAGGTTTCAAGTTTTTAGTTTCAGCATTCTAGCAAACTTTCACCTTTCCTTTCATAGAAATGCTAGATAGCAACTTATTTCATTAAAGCTATTGATTCTATTAATTTTTTTGGTTACTTTAAAACCGCTGATAGCAAATCGGCATTGGATAAATTTTAAACATATAAGGATATAAATATGAAAAACCTATCATATAAATTAGCTGTACCTGTAATTTCTCTCATCAGTCTTTTCATCTCAACATCAACAATAGCTGAAGTATTATCACCTCGATCAGGGAATGTCGGTGATTATAGTAGAGAAGCAAGAGTAAACTCTTCTTTCCTAAGAGGTTTTATGGTGCTTGAGAAATTTGATCGCCCTTGTGTTGTACAACTATACGGAACGCTAGTTGGACAATCTAACTATGAGGGGCGTATTGAGGAGTGTAATGGCTCAGGACCAACAACTGGACCATATAGTGCGCAAACTTTTATATCTGGTGGTAGCTCTTATGTCACTGGCATTAAAGTGTGTCATTCTAATAGCAACCGAGTAAAAGGATATACTCTATATGGAAGAGCCTTTGGCTCACCATTTACGCTTTCAGACTCTTACGAAAGAGCTAATTGTAACGATTGGCAGACTCGAGTTAACTGTCCAACCGATACAAGAGCCATTGGCGTTAAAGCATATTTTATGAACGGCTCTGGTAGCCGCTCTGATAGCTTGACAGGGATAAGATTAATTTGTGAATAATTAAGTGTCTGGTTACCCCAGTCTTTACTGGGGTATTCTTATAACCAATAAATTGACTTTATTGCTTCATAAATTATTTAATATTAAATTATCAATCAATATTTTTATCCTTTGCCGATTCTACAAACCAATTTTACTAAAAAATTAGTTAACGATCCTGAAACTAATAATTTTACTCGCCAAGTTTCTGATGCCTGCTATTCTTTTTGTGAGCCAGTTAAGCCAAGTTCGCCTCTATTATTAAGTTACTCAAAAGAAGTGGCTGAGAAATTAAATATCGACACAGCTAATGGCCTATCTAAAGAATGGCAAGCGATTCTATCAGGCTCAAAATTGGCAAAGGGCTCAAATCCTTTTGCCATGCGCTATGCGGGACATCAATTTGGCAACTGGGCTGGGCAGCTCGGAGATGGTCGCGCGATTAATTTGGGCAACATAGTTCACAATAATCAGTCGCTGGAGTTACAGCTCAAAGGCGCAGGCCCTACGCCTTATTCCCGAGCTGGTGATGGTTTTGCCGTTTTACGATCTTCGATTCGTGAATATTTATGTTCTGAAGCCATGCATCATTTAGGGATTCCGACTACCCGAGCTTTATCGCTAATGACCACGGGCGATTGGATCACTCGCGATATGTTTTATGATGGTCATCCAGAAAAAGAGCCTGGCGCCATTGTTTGTCGCGTTGCCCCCTCTTTTATACGCTTTGGTAATTTTCAAATTCACGCGGCCTATCAAGAGCTTGATATATTAAAACAGCTGGCTGACTTTAACATTAGCAACTATTTCCCACATTTAATCGAGAAGCAGATTGATAAAGAAACCTATCTAGCTTGGTTTAAAGAGGTCTGTGAATCTACCGCCGATATGATTGTACACTGGCAACGGGTTGGCTTTGTACATGGCGTGATGAATACCGACAATATGTCGATTCATGGCCTGACGATTGACTACGGCCCTTACGGCTTTTTGGATAATTTCGATCCCGATTGGACCCCGAACACCACCGATGCGCAAGGTAAGCGTTATCGCTATGCTAATCAGCCTTATATTGCACATTGGAATCTGGTCAAGCTGGCCGAAGCGATATATCCGTTAATAGAAGATGCCAAACCGTTAGAAGATATTCTCAATCAATTCCCAAAATATTATGAGTCTCAGTGGCAACAAATGATGGCCAATAAATTAGGACTTGCACAGGTTAACGCTGATGATAAAAAAATCTTTAGCGATTTAGAAAAATTGCTAGCTATGGTCGAAACCGATATGACCATATTTTATCGTGAGTTGGCTAAGTTTGATGGTCAATTGGGCTCAGTTAATGATTTACTCAGAGCGGCTTATTACACAGAGGATTCGCCTCAAGAGTATCTACAGATTCGTAGCCAGTGGTTTTTAGCTTATAGCCAGCGCTTGCAACAAAACGCCATTAGCAATGAAGAAAAAGCTAAACTGATGAATCGTACCAATCCAAAATATATTTTGCGCAATTACTTATCGCAAGTAGCGATTGATAAGGCACATAATAATGATTATGCAGAAATTAATAAACTGCTTGAAATCATGCGTAAGCCCTATGATGAGCAACCAGAATATAATGACTACTATAAAAAGCGCCCAGAATGGGCGCGTCATAAAGCGGGTTGTTCAATGCTTAGTTGTAGTTCTTAACTACTTTAAAAACTCAACCAAACTACTCTTTAATCATTATGTTGGTTTTACCGCGCTGTGTAATGGCTAGTTGCTTTTTCTCCGCATCAAATTTAATCACAATATCAGCCAGTGAAAATTTAAATTCAGTATCCGACACTGGAGTTAATGGAAACGCAGGCTGGCCAGTAGCTTGCGCCTTTAATTCACCATCCTTGACCATCACTTCAATATCCAGTGGAAAGTCATCGGCTTTATACAAGCCCACATAAGACTCTAGAGTTTTACTGTCCACGCTGACTTTTGGTGGTTCTTTTTTTACTTTTTTATCGATGAAAATATCCGCTCGACCGCCTTGCTTGATCACGAATTGCTTATTCTCAGGGTCGAATGTCATCTCAATACTTGCCGCTGAAAATTCAAAAACATGATCATCGATCGGCGTTAAAGGAAAAGCGCCCTGACCATCGGCTTGTGCATATAAGGCGCCGTCTTGAATCATAACCTTAATGCCTAAAGGGTGGGTATCACTGGCGTATTCACCAACATATGCTTTGAGCTGATCTTCAGATACTTCGATGGTTTTGAACTCAGGGATCTCAACCGACTTACCGAATGCTGCTCGAATCAAGGTTCTAAATATTTTCGCCCCATCGTAGCCAACTCCATTCATTAATGCCGCAATTCCAATTTTTTGTTCGGGGAAATACATCATGCCAGAACTAAAGTTTTCAATCCGCCCATTATGCCAATAGCCAATGGCTTCTTTATCTCCCAAATCAACCTCACGCTTGAAAATACCATGCCCCATATTATCTTCTTCCGTTATCATGGTTTTTAATGATGACTCCGATATTAGCTTGCCATCGAACAAGCCTTTATAGAACACATTCAAATCATGAGTACTAGAAACAATTGCTCCCGCCGCATCAGCAGATGACATTTCCCATTGCGGTATCTTCTCCCAACCTTTACGATTCATATAAGAAAAGACTTCATTTTTTTCAGGCTCAGTTACCGACTCTAAATAGGTTTCTTTTAAGCCTAAAGGCTGAACGATTTTCTCAGCAATTAACTGCCCATAATCTTTTCCAGAAATGGCTTCAAGAATATAACCCAGCAGTAAATAGTTACTATTGCTGTATTCACCTTTTTCGCCAGGCTCAAATGCTGGTTCATAGGTTTTGATTCGCGCTACCATCTGTGCATTAGTTTGCGGCTCCTGGTAGTAAGTTTGGAATTCATCGTGATTAGTATAATTAAATATCCCTGAGTGATGATTCAGCATCATCTTGATGGTAATTTTTTCCGCATTTTGAATTTCAGGAAAATATTCGGATAGCTTGGTATCGAGACTTAATTTACCCTCTTCAATAACTTGAAAAACTAGAGTCGAGGTAAAAGTTTTAGAAATCGAGCCTATCTTATAACGATAGCTATCTTTGGTTTCTGTCACTTTATCGTCTTCAATAATATAAGCCTTATCGAAGGCTTCTTTTCCATCTTGATAAATGGCAAAAGAACCTAGCACTCTATCTTCTGCAGCAAGCGCATTAAAAAAATCATCAAGTTGCTGGTAAGACTGATCAACCTGATCTGTAGTTGCAACCTTAGTTGGAGACTCAGCTTTGGCGACTTCAGCTTTTGGTTCGTTTGAGCAGGCCATCAATACAGCGATAGAAACCATGCAAGCTAGCTTTTTAATTCTCATCTTTATCCTTCCATATAATTAGTTGTCTTCATATTAACTGATAAGAGTAGTAAATATTCCCAAACCGATGCATTTATTTGTATCAAAAGTTTATCGAGCCATATTAATTATTGGATTCTTTTTACATATTTCAGTATCTTGGAAGGCAAACAGATATGCGTTATCCACAAAGCCACAATTTCTGTGGATAAGTCTGTGATAAAAATTTAATAATTCTGATTTCGAGGATCTTTTTTGTGTTATTGAGTTCTAACCCAATCATAAACACAAAAATTATTACTTTATTTATCAATGACTTAAAATAACAATTAAAAGTTGCTTATAAAGATTCGATTTGTTCACATTTTATTCTGAGTTGTGGAAAAGCAATATTGCTCAATAGATAAACAAGATAAATAATTCTAATGATAACGACAATTTTACAGGGGTTGGTGCGTTTTTTGGAGACCATCATCGAATGGTCTGGAAAACTGGTTTCATGGCTCACGCTATTTATGGTGTTGGCAGTGGTTTTGGTGCTAATTTTGCGCCATGGATTCGGTCTGAGCGCTATCCCACTCAAAGAATCGGTGACCTATATGCACGCGCTGGTGTTTATGATTGGCGCAGCTTACACCTTTAAACACAATGAACATGTACGCGTTGATGTGTTTTATCAGAAATTCAGTCCGCGTAAAAAAGCCTGGGTCGAAATTCTAGGTTTTGTCTTTTTGCTGATCCCTGTTTGCTGGTTTATTTATCACTACTCAATTAATACGGTGGCGCTGAATTGGGCGCTGGAAACGGGCTCGAATGATCCAGGCGGCATTCCTTATTTATACATCTTAATGGGTTTGTTATTAGTGCTGCCCGTCAGTTTATTTATGCAAGGATTAGCCAGCAGTCTGAAAAATGTGTTGTTTTTAATGGGACAAGGTGAAAACCCCAATCACAGCGATTTCCATGAGGAGCTGCCTCATGCTTGAGATATTTATCGATATATTGCCGCTATTATTATTCACCACCGTTTGTTTAGTATTGTTATTTGGCTACCCTGTCGCCATCACCCTGGCGGGCGTTTCCTTACTATTTGCAGGGATTGGCGTTTGGCTCGGTATTATTGAGCCAACTCGTTTTCATTTTCTCGGCGGACGCCTGTTTAAAATTATGGAGCGCGGCACCTTAATTGCCGTGCCCTTGTTTATCTTTATGGGCTTAATGCTCGAGCGCGCTAAAATCGCAGAAGACTTGCTCGAATCGATGGCGACACTGTTCGGCAAACTGCGCGGTGGCATGGGCATAGCCGTTACCCTAGTTGGAATGCTTCTAGCGGCCAGTACTGGCATTGTTGGTGCGACGGTTGTAACCATGGGCTTGTTATCCTTACCAGCCATGCTTAAACGCGGCTATCAATCTGAGCTTTCCACGGGCGTCATTTGTGCTTCGGGAACGCTGGGACAAATCATTCCACCATCGATTGTTCTAGTGTTATTAGGTGATGTATTAGCCAATGCCATGACCGAAGCCAAAGGCCAAGGCCTGAAAACCGATCAAGTGGCTTCGATTGGCGATCTCTTTATGGGCGCCATTATCCCTGGCATGATTTTAGTAATCTCTTATATGCTGTACGTGGCCTTTGTTGCCTGGCGTCATCCAGAAAGAGCGCCAGCCATTCCACAGGATAATTCGCAAAGTCGTAGCCAACTTTATATAACGGCTTTGAAAAACTTGAGTATGCCATTAGCGCTGATCATTGCGGTATTAGGCTCGATTCTTGGCGGTTATGCCACGCCCACGGAAGCGGCGGCAATCGGTGCTTTAGGTTCTATTTTATTAGCGCTGGGACGCAAACAATTTACCTTAGCGCGCTTGCAAGATGTGATGCGCTCAACGGTCAAGACCACCAGCATGGTGTTTCTGATCTTGATCGGTGCTTCAATCTTTTCCCTAGTATTCCGCTTACTAGGTGGTGATGAGATGATCCATCACTTCTTTAACCAATTGCCAGGCGGCTTATTTACTGCGCTTTTGATTGTCATGATAGCCATGTTCTTACTCGGCTTTATCCTCGACTTTATTGAAATCACTTTCGTCATAGTGCCGATTGTCGGGCCTGTGTTATTGCTGATGGGCGCCGATCCAGTCTGGCTGGGTATTTTAATCGCGATTAATTTACAGACTTCTTTTTTAACACCGCCTTTTGGCTTTGCACTATTTTATCTGCGCGGCGTTGCGCCAGCGGAAGTCAAAACTCAGCAGATTTATCGTGGCGTGATTCCTTTTATTATTATCCAAGTGCTAGTATTGGCTTTGATTGCCGCTTGGCCATCGCTCGCCACTTGGCTACCTTCGGTAACAGGATAAGGTATGTCAGAGCGCCCCATTGGTATTTTTGACTCAGGTGTTGGCGGACTTTCGATTCTGAAAGCCATTCAAGAGCACTTGCCGAACGAAAACCTGCTGTATTTTGCCGATTCGCGCTATGCACCTTATGGCACCTTAGACGAAGCCATTCTTAAACAGCGTTGCCTATTTATTGCTGATTTTTTTGCTAAGCAAGATGCTAAAGCTATGGTCATTGCTTGTAATACTGCCACCGCGCTTATGGCTGAATGGCTTAGAGCCGAATACGATATACCGATCATTGCCATAGAGCCTGCAATCAAACCTGCCGCAACGATCAGCAAAACCCGCAAAATTGGGGTTTTTGCAACCGAGCATACGCTCAACAGTGAACGTTACCAATCACTCAAAGATCGATTTGCGCAAAAGGTACAAGTGTTTGAGTCAGCTTGTCAGGGTTTTGTGGAGCAAGTGGAAAAAGGTGAATTGGATACGTTAGAGACTATCAGCTTGATTGAGCAGAATTTATTACCGATGCTGGATCAACAAATTGATACGCTGGTGTTAGGCTGTACTCATTATCCTTTTTTAAGTAAAGCGATAAAAATAGTCGCTGCCAGTCAAGCACTAACTATTGTCGATAATGCAGATGCCGTTTCTTTGCAACTAACCAGAATTTTAGCCGAAAATAATCTGCTCAATTTACAAGATCATACTGCCAATCGTTATTTTTCCAGCAGTGATGCCCAGCAACTACATCAGGTTATGAGCCAATTGATGTTAGAAGAAACTGAAGTAGAGTATGTTGCAGATCAGCAATAAGCCCATCAGCGCTTGAATCTTATTGAAGTATTTTAAAAAGTAATAAGCAAAGCCTTTGCGCTCTTCCGCTGCTAACATCGACAAATATTTATCTACTTGCTTGGCTTGAGCGGACGGCATGGTAGCTGCCGTCTCATCAATTTTCGGCAAAACTCTATTGAACAATAAGTAATTGCCAATAAAGATCACCAAAATAAATAACACCAAGGTTAGCCAAAATAATGCCATTGTCTTAGCCATCGCCTCTTGCTTGATAATAACTTTGCTCAGAAATTTTATGCCATTGGCGTGCTTCATCACGGAACTTGATAAAGGAATTAAGTATACGTTTATCCAAATCAGTTTCTGCTTGCTCTACTAACATTTCATCAGAAATTTTGGCTAAGGCTTGCAACACATCTTGCGGCAATTCTTTCAGCTCAACGCCATGCTTTTCCACTAAAGTTTTTAAGGCTTCATTATTGCGCGCGGTAAACTGCGATAACATATCCGCATTGGCAGTACGACAAGCATTAGTCACCACTTGCTGCAGATCTTCTGGTAAAGCCTCATAGGCATCTTTATTGATAATGGCTTCTAGCGTGGTACCAGGCTCATGCCAGCCTGGGTAATAATAATATTTAGCGGCTTTAAACAAACCAAAGGCCAAATCGTTATAAGGCCCAACCCACTCTGCCGCATCAATCGCACCGGTTTCGAGCGAAGTAAATACTTCCGAGCCTGGCATCAAAACTGGAATGCCGCCAGCGCGCTTCCAAACTTCACCACCCAGACCTGGAATACGCATTTTTAATCCCTGCACATCCACCATCGAGGTGATTTCTTTATTAAACCAACCCGCCATTTGCACCCCGGTATTGCCCGCTGGCTCTGGAATCAAGCCCACTGGCTCGTACAATTCGCGCCACAATTCTAAGCCGCCACCATGTAATAACCAGCCATTCATTTCTTGCGCGTTTAAACCAAACGGCACTGAAGCAAAGAAAGGAGCCATATTGAGTTTGCCACGCCAATAATAGGCTGCACCATGGCCCATTTGTGCCGCGCCAATCGCCACTGATTCAAATGCTTGCAAAGCTGGCACTAATTCGCCTGCGCCATAAACTTTTACCTGCAGGCGACCGCCACTCATTTGATTGATCAAGTCAGCCAAATATTCGGCACCTTCACCAAGCCCTGCAAAGTTCTTCGGCCAAGTGGTGACCATGGTCCATTCTATCGGCTTGCCATCAAAGCTGGCTTTAACTTGTGGTTGTTGTTTTTCAGTTTTCTGGCCACAGGCAGTTAAACCAACCGCCGCTGCGGATGCGCCTAATCCACCGATAAATTTTCTTCTTTTCATGGATCTAAAAATCCCATCTAAAAACTACTGGCAACAATGTACCTACTATAATAGGCTATGGCAACTCAAACACCATATTCATCATTAGGGGTAGTGATATGTCCAGTTTTATTAATATTTATGAAAGCGCTCTGTCGCCTGAATTTTGTCAGCATTGCATTGATAAGTTCGAGCAAAGCCCAAACAAACATCAAGGGCAAACTGGGCAAGGCGTTGATAAAATTAAGAAAAATAGTATTGATCTCACTTGCACTAACTTCCCCGATGAATGGACTGAAGAAATGAATCACCTCAAGCAAGTGGTACTTAACGGCCTGATTCATTATGTACGCCAGTATCCTTTTTTATTGGCAGGAGCTGTCTCGTTACAATACCAAAACCAAGATGGCGAAATGGAACAGCTGAGTTATGTTGATGTGGAAAAGATGGACGACGCTTCTTTGGGCAATTTCCTCAGTGCTATTTATCGTTTAGGTTCGGTTAATTTGCAAAAATATGAAAAAGGTCAAGGCGGCTATTTCCATTGGCACTCAGAGCACTACCCACACCCAACCGATCCGCATCAAGATTCACTGCACCGCACTTTAGTCTGGATGTTTTATTTGAATGACGTAGAAGAAGGTGGTGAAACCGAGTTTTTCTACCAAGGGGTAAAAAGTAAGCCCAAACAAGGCTCTTTAGTCATTTTTCCTGGCGGTTTTACCCACACCCATCGCGGACAAAAGCCGGTTTCCGACGACAAATACATCTTCACCAGCTGGGTGCTTTATAACCGCGCGCAAGATATGTATGGCGCACCACCAGAGCCTGAAAACAAATCTTAAATTCGTTATAAACCATAAAAAAGCCCTGCAATTGCAGGGCTTTTATTTTGGGCTTAATAATTAAAATTTTGCCTCATTCGAGTAAGCCGAATCTCCAACACCGTTATAGGCTTTAACACGATATTTCACTGTACCATCTGGTACTGAGGTATCGCTATAAGCAGCCGTAGTAGTAGTTGCGATTTGCGCAAAGTTACAAGTTTTATTGCGCCCCTTGCCCGTTTCCACACAGCGCTCTACCACAAAGCCATCTTCATTGTTCGAATTATCCATCCAGTTCAAATCAACCGAAACAATGGTCGCATTCTTGCCTTTACCTTGCTTAACTGCATTACCAGTTAAGTTAGTTGGCGCGGCAGGTGCGGTTGGCTGAGAACTATCAGTCACCGTTACGGATTGTGTTGTAGCATCAGTCGCACCTTCGTTATCAGTGACCGTTAGAGTAACTGAGTAAGTGCCTGCACTTGCAAAAGTATAATTCTCGATTGAACTAGAACCACCGAATGACCAGCTGTAGCCTGTCACAGAACCATCAGGATCGCTTGAGCCAGTGCCATCGAAGCTACAATCCAAATCTGAGCAACTATAGGTAAAGCTCGCATTGGGTGCTTGGTTAGTTGGTGGTGTGCCACCTCCAATTTCTGCAATTGCCGCCGCGGCATCAATAATGCCTGCGCCACAGATACTGGTATTACAGCTTGAGCCACCAGGGAAAGCACGCGCTGAATCTTTTAAGGCTTGTTCAATCTCATCAGGAGTTGCGCTTGGATTGGCTTCAAACATCAAGGCTGCAGTTGCTGCTACATGAGGTGCCGCCATTGAAGTACCTTGATAATAAACATAAATATCACCACCTGGCGTGGTTGTACCGTCATTTAGTGTTGAAGCAATCCCTTCTTGACCGCTGCCACCTGGCGCTGCTACGTCAATGTTTGAGCCATAATTTGAATAAGTCGCTCTCTCACCTTGACGGCCTGTTGCTGCCACATTAATTACACCTGGGCAGTTACCCGGGCTATAGTTGGTTGAATCGGCGTTGCTATTACCCGCGGCAACCACCACTACAGTACCATTAGCTCTTGCGGTATTAATCGCACTAATTTCCGCGCTAGTACAAGCACCAGAGCCACCTAAACTCATATTGATTACTTTGGCAGGATTCGGATTAGCGGGTACACCACTAACGCTTCCGCCCGACGCCCATACAATGCCGTCAACGATATCAGAAGTGTAACCCCCGCATTTACCCAGTACCCGAACGGGAACCACTTTTGAATTATAGGCAACGCCCGCAACACCAATATTATTATTTGTCACCGCAGCAATGGTTCCTGCAACATGGGTTCCGTGCCAGCTGGAATCGGAAGAGTTAAAGTTGGCTCCGCACTCAAAGATCCCATACCAATCGCCTGGATCACTCGCGTCCGAATCGCGACCATCGCCATCATTAGCCACGAAAGTATCTTCGATCATGTCATAACCGCCGATAATATTAGCTGCTAAATCAACGTGTGGGCGATAGCCGGTATCTAGCACTGCCACATTAACACCTGCACCGGTTGCGCTATCCCAAGCCGCTTCTAAATTAATACCGCCCGTCGCTTCATGATAATGCCACTGTAAGTTATAAAACTGATCATTGGCTGTCGCCAGTGCTTGTTTAATTCGGTCAACTTGCACTAACTCAACATCCGGATCCTTGGCTATTCGCGCCATTAGAGTTGCTAACTGCTTCTCGCTGCGCTTTCCTTTTAATTTGATCACCTGCGAGCTATTAAAAATGAAACGCTTGTGGCTCATGTTTTCCGCAGTACGAGCATTAAGCTGCACCATTGCGGCTGCACCAGCCTTAGATTTTGCATCGACTCCAACTTTATATTTGATGATTAATTGATCACTGCTTTCCGCCATTAGACCCGAACTGGCAACACTCAAACCAACAGCTAAAGCTATTTTAGAAATTCTCATAAATACCTACCCCTATATGGTTAAGACCGACGTCCCCCTGACGTCAGCATTTTTTATAGCAGGGATATTTTTAAGTTTCAATTGTCGATTTTTTATACAACCCCATATAAACCCCAATGAAAACATAGCCTTAGTCAATTGTATCAATTTGTAGCATTAATATTCGTTAAGGTTATAGGCATAAAAAAAGCACCCCTATGGGGTGCTTTTATATCGCTTTATCTTCAGTGGCTAATTAAAGCACTAAGATTGGGTATGAACCGCCACGACCGTCTGAAACAGATCCGTCAGTGCTGCGACCACCCATCATCAATACTGCGCAAGCGTGTGGTGACGCCATTGAAGTACCAGAGATAGTGTTAGTACCACCGTTCTTCCATAATGAGAAGATACTTGAGCCTGGCGAGATGTAATCTACTGCTGAGCCATAGTTTGAGTATGAAGCCCAATTATCACCATTCGACATAGCAGCGATGGTGTAGATGTTGTTGCCATTAACACGCGCTGGAGAATAGTTGCTTGCGTTGCTCGAGTCATTACCCGCAGCGATCACAAAATAAGCGCCAGATGCTTGCGCCGCACCACGAACTGCATCATCAACCGCGCCGTCAGCTGGACCACCTAAACTCATGTTTACGCAGTCGCCATTGCCAGCATTTGCAGCAACATGGTCAATACCTGCGATTACGCCAGAGTAAGAACCAGAACCACGACGATCTAATACACGCACTGGAATTACTGTCGCACCAGGAGCAACACCTAAAGCGCCAATGCTGTTATCTAATGCTGCGATAGTACCTGCAACGTGAGTACCGTGACCGTTTTGGTCATCCATACCACCATTGATGCCGTTAGCAACGAAACCACGGCTCGCATCAACGTTCAAATCTGGGTGATCTAAATCAATACCTGAATCCACAACCCAAGCTGTTTTACCAGTACCGTTTACTGGGCCATTAACACGAGTAGTACCATAAGAAACTTGCTGACCGCCAGAACCGCCGCCACCTGGCTTACCTTTATAAGAAGCGGTAACGATGCCGTCTGGAGACATTTTCTTGATGCTTGCATCTTGACCGAAAGCTTTTTCTGCCGCAGAACATGGCATATTTGCAGTAAAGCCTTTGATGGCATGCTTATAAACGTTGTTTACCGTAGCGCCGCCACGTTTAGCTAACGCATTAGCTAGGCCTTTTACGTCTTGAGCATCAACGCCGTCTTGGAATTGGATAATACAACGATTTTGTACGTTATATAACTCAGTGTCACCACCGAACTCAGGTTTATCAGCCATCGCAACATTGGCTACAGCCATAGAAACCGCACCAGCTATTAGTGTTTTCTTCATTTTTCCTACCCCTTACAAAAAGAATTGTTATTAGCTTTTTTAATAAAGCAACAGTTTTATATCAATTAAACTAATGATTTACAAGATGATTTCGTAAAGGAGGTTAATGGTCATACCAAAATGTATCGGTTTGTATCAGTTTTCTAGTTGGCATAAAAAAAGCCCCGCAAAGCGGGGCTCTAGATAACGCTAATAATAGTCAGACTATTAAAGTGTTATTTCATTGGAACAAGCTGTTATTGAACCCGTTTCACATACTTGGAATGTATAAGTAGAACGCTTATTCACATTGTAAGTTATAGAACCATCATTAGCTGTGCTGTTATTAAATGATCCATTAACATAAACATCAACGCTTGTGCCTGTAGCGCCAGTCCAGTTGATTGTAGCTTGGCGATTACCTTTTGAGCGGAAGCCCGTTAAAGTAATATCAGCTGCAGGTGGCTCAGAGCCGTCAGTTACTGTTACGTTTTGAGTTGAAGTGTCTGTTGCACCTTCATTATCAGTTACAGTAAGGGTCACTGAATAAGTACCCGCCGAAGCAAATGTATTGTTAGCTGTTACACCAGCGCCACCGAATGACCATGCGTATGAAGCTATGCTACCGTCACTGTCAGATGAGCCAGAACCGTCGAAGCTACAAGCTAAGTCAGTACAACTAAAAGTAAATGAAGCATTAGGCGCAATATTTGATGGAGGATTACCGCCGCCACAAGATTGAGTTGCAAGATAATCAACTGCAGCTTTAGCTTGTACTAAACCATAACCAGTTTTAACATCACGACCTGCTGTATCTAAATCTAATGCAGAAGCATTTAACGCATCACGTACTTCTGTTGCAGAACAACCTGTATGGTGACTCCATACTAGTGCTGCTACTGCGCTCACGTGAGGAGTGGCCATAGAAGTACCGTTATAGTATTCCCAATCGTGGCCAGCTGTTTTAGACATAGAAGCTGATTGACCTACCTTAGCTAGCAACGCTTGACCTGTTGCACGGTCTACAGAAGCTGTTGGAATACCACTGATTTTCCCGTTGAAGTCAACCATGAACGGAGCTTGCAGACCTGGGCGAGCGGCATTTGAGTATACGATGATACCTTCTGCGCCAGCGTCAGCACAAGCATCTGCTGCGCGATTTTCAGGATAGTTGTTTGCTGTAGAACTTGTGTTATCGCCTTGGTTTTCGCCACGCTCAACTAAACAAATTTTACCTGCCATGCTTGGACAGCTGTAAGAAGTACCAGAAGTCGTACAAGCACCTAAAGTACCCGAAGCTGAACCATCTGTATCAGCTGGAGCATAAGATAGTGAGCTGTTGTAATAAATATGAGGAACTACACCGTTAGCGAAGTAGTCTGTACCACCTACGTCTAATTGCGCTAAACGGCCATCACCAGCAACAGAGGATAATACCGCTTCACCAGGACCTGAGATTTCTACTTGGCTGGTACGCTGAGAGAAGTTCGCGTGTTGGTTGCTGCTATCTACAGCCGCGACAGACATAACTGAGTCATAAGAAGCTGGGTAAGAGTGAGCCGTGTTACCGTCGTTACCAGCAGCCGCAATGTTCAATACGCCATTTGATAACAAAGTTGCAAAGCCATTTCTTTCAGTATTACTTGATGAACCACCACCTAAACTCATGCTAATAACATTTGAACCTTGATTAGCACATTCGTTAGCAGCAGCGATCAGGCTTGAAGAGTAACCCCAACCAGACTCGTTAAATACTTTGATAATGTGCAAGCCAATTTTGCCATTTGGCATAACACCTACTACACCAGAGCCATTGGCGATTGCAGCAATAGTTCCTGCTACGTGAGTACCGTGAGAACCACCTGCTTCATACCAGTTACCAGTACCACTGTTATTAGTACCAGACACTACATTGTTTGCTAAATCGCTGTTAGAAATATCATAACCAGAATCGATAATACAAACTTTACGGTTAGCTGCAAGCGCATCTGAAACCATATCTGCTTGTACCTTTGACAAACCGTATGGAGTGACTTCTGTATTGTTTAAGTTTGTTACCAAAGGATAACGCTTAGCATCAGTCTCAACGTATTCAACGTTTGGATTATTACGTAAGCCATTTAATGCTGATGCTGGCATCTCAACTGCGAAAGCATTTAAGCTAGCAAGATCAACTTTCAACTCACCGCCAGCTTTTGCGGCAGCAGCTTTAACCGAAGGACCCTTGCCGTCCTTAAATTTAACAATAACTCGTTCTTGTGCTGCATGAGCAGAAACACCCATAGCTAGCAAAGTGGCAGCGCATGCCAACTTCATGTTCAGTTTCATTAGTTCTACCCCTAACTAATTAATGTGTGAATAATATTTGTAATGCTGGCTTAAATTAAAATAACTTATCAAAGCCAGCAAGCGTTATAACAGTAGATAATGGGTTCTACAAGAGTGCTTTGTAAAATAGTTAGACAGGTCAAACCAAACTGTATCAGTTTGTATCGATTTTGCTAATTACCATAAAAAAAGCCCCGCAAAGCGGGGCTTAACTAACACTTATATATTATAAATATTATAAAGTGATTTCGTTTGTACAAGTTTCAGTTGAACCAGACTCACACACTTGGAAAGTATAAGTAGTGTTCTTGTTCACGTCGTATGAAACTGAACCATCGTTAGCAGTAGAATTATTGAAGCTACCGTTCACTAGTACATCAACGTTTGAGCCGTTTAGACCAGACCAGTTCAAAGTAACTTGACGACCGCCTTTACCACGAGAACCTGACAACTCAGCATCACCTGATGGTGGTGGGTCGATTGGACCGCCAGAACCTTCACAGCCGTTAGCCGTTAGGTAGTCGCTAGCTGCTTTTGCTTTAACGATACCGTAACCGAAGTAGTCATCACGACCTGCTGAACCTTGATCTTCAGCCGTAGCTTTCATAGCGTTACGGATTTCAGTACCAGTACAAGTTGGGTGATTAGACCAAATCAAGGCTGCTGCACCTGCTGCTGCTGGAGTCGCCATAGAAGTACCTGACATGTAACCGTAGTCAGAAGCACCAGAAGCGATAGAAGCGTTTGCTGCGCCAACGATAGCACCGCGATCTTCAAATGCTGCGCCAACTGCTGGGATAGAAGTCGTTACACCAGTAACGTCCATATAAATCACGCCTTCGCCAGCAACGTTGTTGATAACTACTGCGCCGATACCACCAGAGTTAGCACAGTTGTTGATTTTGTCAGCAAAAGAAATGTTACCACGGTCAATCGTACAGATTTTGCCGTTAGCACCTGAATCTACTGCTTCAGCAGTACCCATGTGATAAGTAGCACCTGAAACGTTACCAATATTATCTGAAGCTGCAGTTGGAACGCCTACACCATCAACTGTCAATGAAGCGATAGTCGCGCCACCAGCTGGGTAAGTAGAAAGGGTGTCAACACCACCAGCAGTAACTTCTACGCCGAAACCGTCGTTAGTTTCAGTAGATTGATTCTTACCGCGACCAGAAGTCTTAGTATTTGATGGGAATTGAGAGAAATCTGCAATGTTGTTGTTAGCGTCGTTTGCACCAATCATCATTACTGACTCATAACCTGCTGGGAATGAACGTACAGAGTTACCGTCGTTACCAGCAGCTGCTAATACTAAACCACCGTTAGCAGTGAATGCTTTGAATGCGTTCTCTTCAGTAGAGTTTGCGTTACCACCACCTAAAGACATAGTGATGATGTTTGCGCCAGCTTGAGTACACTTGTCAGCAGCGTGTGCTAAATCTGAAGAGTAACCCCAACCTGAAGCGTTGAA
Source organism: Gammaproteobacteria bacterium (assembly GCA_013372875.1). The sequence continues at coordinate 32,329 of JABXIW010000038.1, forward strand.
TACTTTAATGATGTGCATTGGTACGCCAGGAGCTAAACCAACTACACCGATACCATTGTCAGCTGCACCAACTGTACCCGCTACGTGAGTACCGTGTGGACCACCATCGCGGAACCAATCGCCAGTACCTGAGTTGCTGTCACCAGTAATTACTGACCAATCGAAGTCAGCGTTACCGCCGCCAGTCTCACCAGTTTCACGCGCGATACCAGAATCGATTACACAAACTTTTTGACCAGCTTGAAGTGATAATTGATCTGCTTGAGATTGGTAAACAGCATAAGGAGTCAACTGCATAGCAGATGGGTCACCCGCGTCGTCATTGTAAAGACCTAATGGGAAACGCTTAACGTCAGCTTCCATGTTTTTGAAGCCTTTCTTACCACGCATAGCGCTTTTGCCATTTTCATCTAAGTCAACTGCAAACCAGTTTTGACCGTCAACTAATACTTTGTGGCCTTTTTTCAAGCCGTTACCGTTTGAGCCGTCGTGAGTTACGATCATACGCTCAGCGTGAGCAGCAGTACCTAGTGCTAATAAAGAAGCGGCACATGCTAATTTCATTTTAAATTTCATAAACTACCCCATTTACTGAAATTGTTAACAAATAAACACAATAAAAAACCCCATTGCTATGAACCAATGTGCTTTTCCATAGCAATGAGGTCTGACCAGTGATTTAAATCACATTTGCATTAGAGCAACTGTAAAGAATACCGTCAATCATTATTTTTAATAATTTTATAAATTAGTTTTTTTAATGATTAGAGGTTCAATAAAATCAATGACTTACATAAACAACTTATAACTGGTCAGAGCAAAATGTATCAATTTGTAGCAAAAATGCTAAAAGACTCTTTACATAAATAACCAAGAAATATTAATGACTCTTGGTCATTAATTAATTGGCTCTAACTTGGCGTAAGCAAGCATTAATTTCTTCAATCCTTCACTTTCAAAATTGATCTGAACCGAGGCTTGTGGGCCATCACCTTCATAATTGATGATGATGCCTTTGCCAAATTTTGGGTGCTGAACTAATTGACCCAAATAAAAGCCTTCAGGGCCTTTTTTGCGGATAGGCGAGGATTTAGTAAAAACAGGGCGCTGAACTTGGGTATTAAGACGAACTTCACTTAATAGCTCGGAGGGGATTTCACGAACAAAGCGTGAGACTTGTGGATAAGTTTCGCGACCAAACAAGCGGCGCTTTTCGGCATAAGTTAAATAAAGCTGCTGCATGGCGCGGGTAATCCCCACATAAGCCAAACGGCGCTCTTCTTCAAGTCCGCCAGGCTCATCCACCGACATTTGGTGCGGGAACAATTTTTCTTCCACCCCTGCGATAAAGACCAAGGGAAACTCCAAGCCTTTAGCCGAGTGCAAGGTCATCATTTGCACCGACTCTTGGTATTCTTCCGCTTGAGTTTCTCCAGCTTCCAAAGAGGCATGGGATAAAAAGGCGGTCAACTCGTCCATATCGGGCAACTCTTCTGGTACTGCTTCGTCAGGATCAAATTCGCGCGCCGCATTGACTAATTCTTGTAAGTTCTCTTTACGCGCTTGGCCCTTTTCGCCCTTTTCTTTGGAATACATCTCCATCAAGCCAGAGTGCTCAATGACAATTTCGGTTTGCTCCGCCAGTTCTAATTCTTTGGTATCAGTATCTAATTCATTAACCAGCTGCACAAAGCCTGCCAAAGCATTTCTTGCTCTCGGCGTTAGCAACTGCTCACTGACCATTTTTTCTGAGGCCTGCCATAAGGAAATTTGCTCGGCTCGCGCTATTTCACGAATCGCATCCACTGACTTTTGCCCTAAACCGCGCGCAGGCTGGTTAACCACTCGCTCAAACGATGCATCATCATTACGATTGGTCATCAGGCGTAAATAAGCTAAGGTGTCTTTAACCTCTGCTCGCTCGAAGAAACGCAAGCCGCCATAAATACGATAGGGAATGCCTTTATACAGCATGGCTTCTTCTAAGATCCGCGACTGGGCGTTGGAACGGTATAAAATCGCCACATCATTGTAACTATGACCTTGACCAATCCAATCTTCGATCCGCGCCGCAATAAAACGCGCTTCTTCTTGCTCATTAAAAGCGGCATACAAAGCAATGGGCTCGCCTTCGTTGCCTTCGGTCCACAAATTCTTGCCCATTCGATCGCTGTTATTGGCGATCACCGCGTTGGCAGCTTTGAGAATGGTTGAAGTGGAGCGGTAATTTTGCTCTAGTCGTGAAACCTTGCAGTCAGGAAAGTCATTTTCAAACTGGCGAATGTTTTCAATCTTGGCACCGCGCCAACCATAAATCGACTGATCATCATCGCCTACAATGGTGATGCGATTCTTATCATTGGTTAGCATTCGGATCCAAGCGTATTGAATATGGTTGGTATCTTGAAACTCATCCACCAAAATATGCGCAAAGCGCTCTTGATAGTGTTTTAATAAATGCGGATTTTTCGCCCACAGCTCATAAGCACGCAGCAACAATTCATTAAAATCCACCAAGCCAGCGGTTTTACAGGCTTCCTCGTAGGCGTAATAAACCTTGATCATGGTGCTAACAAAAAAATCGCCATGATGGTGGATATCGCCTGGACGTAAACCTTCATCTTTTTTGGCGTTGATATACCATTGGGCTTGCTTAGGCGGCCACTCGTTATCATCCAGATTCAGCTCTTTCATCACCCGCTTGATAACTCTAAGCTGATCTTGCGAGTCTAAAATCTGGAAACCTTCGGGCAAACCAGCATCTTTATAATGGGCTCTTAATAAGCGGTGGGCGATTGAGTGGAAAGTACCAATCCACATACCACGCGCTGGCATCGCCAGCATATCCTCAACTCGGCCACGCATCTCGTGCGCAGCTTTATTAGTAAAAGTCACCGCTAAAATCGCATGAGCAGAAACACGCTCCACCTGCACCAACCAAGCGATCCGATGTACCAGCACTCGCGTCTTACCCGAACCAGCACCAGCCAGCACCAAAAGGGCTTGATTAGGCGCGGTAACCGCTTCTTTTTGTGGGTCATTTAGGGATTCGAGTATGCTTGTGGCATCCATTTAGGTTATGCTTGCTTAAAATTCAATTGGCGACCATTGTATGAAAAAAGCGTGGCTATTTTTACTTTTTTTACCTTTTATTTTGCTAGCTAGCTGCAAACAGCAAATGCTTGCGCCTACTGAGCTGAACGAAATTGATAAGGCTTACCAGACTCAGCAGCTATTTATCCAACAACTCAATAAGAACATTATCGGCTATAAAGCAGGGCTCACCTCAAGCGCAGGTCAAGCCAAGTTCGGCGTTACCGAACCCGTGGCAGGCGTACTATTTAAGGACGGTTTATCCCTTAATCGTCAGGTTTATTTATTAGAAGACTACCAACGCCTGATGTTAGAAACTGAAATTGGTTTTGTGCTGAACAGTGATATCCCTAATTTTGCCGTTTTTCCGAAAGATGTTAGTGGATTTATTGAGCAAGTGGTTCCAGTAATTGAGCTGCCTGATTTAGCTTATCCAGATATGAGCAAGGTTACTGGACTGACTTTAATTGAATCCAATGTAGCTGCCAATCAAGTTTTAATTGGTGATGGTAAACCTTTACAGGAAATTCAGCTGAATAAAATTCAGACTCGGTTAACAAAAAATGGTCAAATGGTCATTCAAGGCAAAGCCACCGATGCGATGAGCGATCAGCTTATAGCACTGCGCTGGCTAATGATGCGCTTACAAAGCGCGGGCTACCAGCTTAAAAAAGGCGATCTTTTAATCACTGGCGCTCTAGGCAAAATGATCCCCGCCGAGCGCGGCCAATACGATGCCGATTTTGGTGAGCTTGGTCATTTAAGTTTTTCCATTCGATAAGAATAATTTAGGAATTAGCATGAAAGCGGTTTTACTCGACGCCGACACCCTTGGCAATTGGCAAGGACAAGAAAATCATCCAGGTTTTATTGATTTAAGTTCTATAAGCAACTTATTCGATGAATTTGAGATTTATCCCTTAACCGAACCGCATCAGCGTTTAGAGCGCTGCCAAAACGCGCAAGTGATTATTACCAACAAAGTCATTCTTGATCGTGAACTGTTGGCGCAATTATCCAATTTAAAAATTATTCAACTGACCGCCACTGGCATGAATAATGTAGATTTAGATGCTTGCCAAGAGTTTGGGATTAAAGCACTCAATGTCGAAGACTACTCGACCTTTACCGTCGCTCAATTGGCTTTTCAATTTATCTTAAATTTCGCCACTCGTACTATTGAGCATAATGCCTTGGTCAAATCAGGCGCTTGGCAGCAAAGCCGAATTTTTACTTTAACTAATTATCCGACCATCGAAGTAGCGGGCAAAACCTTGTTGATTATTGGCCAAGGCAATATCGGAAAACGCGTCGCCGCAATGGCTGAAGCCTTTGAGATGCAGGTGATCTTTGCGCAACTACCGAATCGCCCACAAAGAGATAATCAAAGCCCACTAATGGAAGCGGTTCAAAAGGCCGATTTTATTAGCCTGCATTGCCCCTTATCCGCTGATACACATCACTTAGTGGATCATACTTTTTTAGATTTAATGAAGCCGAGCGCTTATTTGATTAACACCGCTCGCGGTCCAATTATTGATGAAGAAGCGCTACACAGTGCGCTAAAGCATCGTATTATCGCAGGCGCCGCTTTGGATGTGCTAAGCCAAGAACCACCTGAGAAAACTAATCCATTATTAAGCGAGCCTTTGGATAACCTAGTCATCACGCCACATATCGCCTGGGCCAGCGCCGAGGCAAAGCAGCGCTTGATTGCTGGGATGGTTGCTAAATTACAAAAAAATCAAATCAGTCTACTTTAGATTCATTATTAAGCGCTTGAAGACTAAAATAATGATGCTCTAAATACCAATTGTCACCTAACTGGTGTAAGCAGCCGTCTTTTTCCCTTTGGTTTTTTAAAACGTCATTCTTACATAAAGGAAATAACGCCTGATTTATATCATTAATCAAAATATAGCGGTATCCATTCCAATATTCAGAGTTTCTACTCTCAAAAGTATAAAACACTATTTGATGATCATCTTTTGACCATAGAATAACCTTAGCTCTTTCTTGGAGCTGACAAAACTTTTCTACTATTGGTGTTTTCTCCTGATAATCCAAGCACTTAGCTTCATCTATAGAAATTGATGGATTCTCGGTAAGTATTTTTGCAATTTCGTCGAAACTCGCCTTATTCTCTTTGAAATTTGATTTTAGAACCTTGGTGGCTTTCGTCGGTGCAGTATCGTTATCTAGTTTAGGCTCACAACCTATTAAAAATAAAATTGTAATTAAGCTCACCTTATAGAGCCTAAACATTAAACAACCGCTCTATATTATTATGATCTAAAATAATGCTTTGTACATTTGCTGCCTTGGCACTGAGAATATCGGTGGCGTGACTATCGCCAATGTGGAGCAGCTGATGTGGCTCGAGCTGATAATGAGCTAACAGTTTATTGATCATTTCTGGTGAGGGTTTGGCGCGGCCATGAATGCCCGCAATCATGTGTTTATCAAAATATTGAGCTAAGCCAATTTTATGCAAATTGGAATTGCCATTGCTGGTAGCAACAAGGTTATATTTTTTTTGCAGCTGTTCTAGCAAGCGCTTGCTTTTATTTGGAATGTTGATTTGATTGCGCCAGTGATAAAACACTGCAAAAGCAGGGTTAATCAGCGATAAATCGCCACCGACTTCTTGCAGCATTTGTCTTATCACCGATTTGCGCAAAACCGTCATATTTTCATATTCAGGTTTTTGCAGTTGGATCAATTGTTGGCTGATCCGCTCCATCGAATCAATCGTGAAATGGCTCTGAATTTTCGGTTCATGCAGGCATAAGAATTGATACAACTTGGCAAGACATTGCTCGATAACCCCGGAGTTATCCCATAAGGTATCGTCCAAATCGAAACTAATGACTTTAATGGCTTGCCAATCAATTTGGCTAATGGCTTTATTCAAACTTATCGAGATACTTTTCCATACAAGAGTGCATCACGTCGCCAATCAAACGCAAGAACAAGGTTCCTAAATCGGCAGTGAACAGATTGGCATCTTTCGAACCCAAAGCAATCACACCCATCTCAGCACCTTCACCTAATGGGATCAGGGCATAAGACTGAATGGTTTTTTCACCATCAAAAATTTGCACACTGCTATCGGTAACACGACCGCAAGCAGGCTCATTGGTGATGAACTTTTGATCGGAAAGCTGTTGAATGGTGTAACGATCGCTGTAATTAACGTGATTCAAAGTACCATTGGGATCAAATAGCCAAATACGACAAGCATCCAAACCAAACTGTTCTGTCATGGTATGTTGCAATGAGTCCACCAATTCTTGATCGGAGCGCGCTTTTATTAACGCTACTGTCAGTTCCGTCGCTTTTAATAATAAATCGCTATTGTCATTGGCAGTTTTCAACAAGCTGCCTAATTGTTCTTTTAGTTTGTGTTCACGCTCACGCAAATTCAGAATTTGCTTTTCGACCAATGATACAGAACCATAAACATTATGGTTCAAACGCATCTTGTTTAATAATTCATCATGCTGGTGAAAAAAATCAGGATTTTGCTCTAAATACTCCACGATTTTTTGTTCGATAATTCCATTTCTCGGCGTTTTTGCATCGGTATTCATAGTTCTATTTGCCCTTCATACACCCACTTTGCTGGGCCAGTCATCGAGACCACGTCCTTATCATTGACACTGGCTCCTCCCCATTCAATCCATAGGCTACCACCTGGCAGCGCGACTTTCACTCGCTTTTCGGTTAAATTTTGCAGGCGGCTCACCACTAAGGCTGCACAAGCGCCCGTGCCACAAGCCAAAGTTTCACCAACGCCACGCTCGAACACTCGTAACTTGATGTTTTCCCTATCAATTATCTGCATAAAACCTACGTTCGCTTGCTCGGGAAAATAACTGTGCTGACTCATGGCGGCACCAATCTTTCGCACTTTAGCCGCTTCCACATCATCCACTTTAATCACACAATGCGGATTGCCCATAGATAAGGCACCGACCTGATAACGGATCCCTTCAGCCTCAAGACTGTAAGTGACCAATTTCTGTGCATAACGCAATGGGATTTGCTCAGGCTCAAAGCGAGGCGTCCCCATATTAATGGTCACAAGGCCATTATCTTCAAGTTTGGCTTCAATGGTGCTGGTACTCGTTGATAAACGGATCTCTTTTTTCCAGCTTAAACCGCGCTGTCTAACGTATTTAGCCACGCAGCGTGCGCCATTGCCACAATGCCCCGACTCTGTGCCATCGGCATTGAAAATTTTAAAGTGAAAATCCGTATCGGGATGCTGAGGCGGTTCTATAATCAATAATTGATCAAAGCCAATACCAAAATTTCGATGACTCAGACGGCTGATTTGCGTCTTATTCAAATAAACTGGCTGATTGATCCCATCAATCACCATAAAATCGTTACCGATGCCGTGCATCTTACTGAAATGTAATAACATTATGCTGCAGATCCTTGTATTTGCTGATTTTCAGGATCAGGATGGCGCAACGGGCCTTTTTGTCCGCAGGCGCTCAGCAAAGTGCTTAAACTCAATAAGCCAATTAGCAATAGTGATTTGCGTGAAATCGTCTTCATTAAAATTCCGCAATCAAGGGCATAAACTTGGCAATATCTTGCATGAGCTTGGCATTATCTGCAAGATAAGTTTACAATCAGTTGGATTAAAAATAGGCCATAACGCCTATTGTCCAGTAAGATTAGTAACCCTGTGAAACCAAGCATGAACTCAAGCGAATTTAACCAACAAATCGAGCAAACCCTGTTAGCAATCGAAGACGCCATTGAAGATTTGATCCAAGCTACCGATATGGATCTGGATTATGAAACCAGCGCAGGCATTTTGACCATCAGCTTGGGTGAAGGCGGCAAACTGATCCTCAATCGCCAGGCGCCCGTGCAACAGCTCTGGCTTGCAGCCAAAAGCGGCGGCTACCATTTGGATTGGGATGCCGATAAAAACCAATGGTTTACTGACCGCGATCAAGAGGCATTAACCGATCTGTTTAATCGAGTATTTACCGAGCAAACGGGCGTGGCAGCTGGTTTTGAGTTCGATTACTAACTCCATAAATCCCATTAAAATACCTAATTTTATTTATGTCTGATTCAAATTTATTACCGAGCGTTATCATCGAGCCGAAAGGCCAACACAAGGCAACCGTGATCTGGTTGCATGGCTTAGGTGCCGATGGCCATGACTTTGAGCCAATCGTGACCGAGTTTCGATTAAGCGATGAATTGGGTGTGAAATTTATATTTCCGCACGCACCGATCATTCCAGTCACTATCAATAATGGCTATCCAATGCGCGCTTGGTATGATATTCGCAATGCCGATCTATCCCAACGCGAAGATCAAAAAGGAGTGCGTCAATCAGCTGACTTCATAATGGAAATTCTGCAAGCGGAGCTCGATAAAGGCATTGCGGCAGAAAAAATCATCTTGGCCGGTTTTTCTCAAGGCGGTGCCGTGACATTACATCTGGCGACTCGTTTGCCCTTTAAAATTGGCGGTGTGATTGCCCTTTCGACATACTTAACCATGGCGGAAAATCTTGCCGAAGAAAAAAACTCAGCTAATCTGGCCACGCCATTTTTTATGGCGCACGGCTCACAAGATCCTGTGGTACCGATGCAAAGAGCTCAGTTTAGCGCCAAGACTCTAACCGAAAATGGCTATCAGGTGTTATGGCAAGATTACCCGATGCCGCACGCGGTATGTCCACCTGAAATACAAGCTATTAGTCAGTACATCACTCAGCAATTAAGCTAAGCTGTGTAAAATCAAAAGCAAGGTTGTTGATTTCATTGGAATTTTTCCGCTAGATAGGCGAATATGAGCCTATGAAGTCTGAAAAGCCACAAATGTCTGAACTGCCTGATTTTTGTCAGGCCAGTATTTTATATTTAACCGTAATCGCTTGCGCGCTATTAGCGTTTTTGATGTCGTTGATTGTCGATAATTGGCGGCATAACTATTGGCTTAATTTTTCTACTTTTGCCTTATTCAATTTATGGACCGCGCTAACCAGTGTTGGGCTTTTATGCCTGGTAAAAAA
>JABXIW010000164.1 GCA_013372875.1 Gammaproteobacteria bacterium
ATGTCTGAATCCAAACGTAATACGATAGGCAAATTCGGGTTGTTGTCCCTCACCTTTGCTGCAGTATTTAGCTTTAATAACGTAATCAATAACAACATCGAGATCGGTCTAGCGTCTGCGCCAATGTTCTTTCTGGCGACCATTTTTTATTTCATCCCTTTCTGTTTGATCATCGCAGAATTCGTATCTCTGAATAAAGATTCTGAAGCGGGGGTCTACGCATGGGTAAAAAGCTCACTTGGCGGTCGCTGGGCGTTTATCTCTGCCTACACTTACTGGTTCGTTAACCTATTCTTCTTCACGTCCTTGCTGCCGCGTGTTATCGCTTATGCGTCTTACGCGTTCTTGGGCTATGAATACATTCTGACGCCATTCACCACTACCGTGCTCAGTATGATTTTGTTTGCGTTTGCGACCTACGTATCGACAAACGGCGCGAAAATGTTGGGGCCAATTACGTCGGTGACCTCCTCCCTCATGCTGCTACTGACAATGTCGTACATTTTACTGGCTGGCGCTGCGTTGATCGGCGGCGTAGAACCGGCTGATCCAATTACCGTAGAAGCGATGATCCCTGATTTCAGCTGGGCATTTTTAGGCATTACTACATGGATCTTTATGGCGGCAGGCGGTGCGGAATCGGTCGCGGTTTACGTAAACGATGTAAAAGGCGGCTCGAAATCGTTCGTTAAAGTCATCATCATCGCAGGTATCTTTATCGGCGTGCTTTACTCAATTGCGTCTGTTTTGATTAACGTATTTGTTCCTAGCGAAACCCTAAAATACACGGGCGGATCGGTTCAAGTATTTGAAGGTTTGGCTGCGTACTTTGGTTTGCCAGAAATATTGATGAACCGCTTCGTAGGCTTGGTATCCTTCACCGCTATGTTTGGCTCTCTACTGATGTGGACAGCAACGCCAGTGAAAATCTTCTTCTCTGAGATTCCAGAAGGCATTTTTGGTAAGAAAACCGTAGAGCTGAACGAAAACGGAGTACCAGCTCGCGCAGCTTGGTATCAGTTCCTTATCGTTATCCCATTGATGATCATCCCAACATTAGGTTCTAACACCGCTCAAGATCTGATGAACACCGTGATCAACATGACCGCAGCGGCATCCATGCTGCCACCGCTGTTCATCATGCTGGCGTACCTGAATCTGCGCTTGAAACTGGATCACGTCGAGCGTGATTTCAAAATGGGCTCACGCAAAATGGGCATCGCTACCGTATCGGTACTGATCGCTATCTTTACGGTTGGTTTCTTAGCATCGACCTTCCCTACAGGGGCCGACATCATGACCATCATTTTCTACAACGTTGGTGGTATCGTGATTTTCCTTGGCTTTGCCTGGTGGAAGTACAGCCAATACGAAAAATCATTGAATCAGGAAGAGCGTATAAAAGAAGCCGCGCCAGCTTCGCAAGCGGTATAACACAGACTCTCAATGACAAACATTCTGGGCACCCTTTGGTGCCCTTTGTTATATGTGAGAGGTGATGGTCGAAGAAACCAACTCGCGTAGCCAAATGCCTTTGTCTTCATTGTTTCGGCTGGAATGCCACAGCATGGCAATATCAAAATCCGCAACGACGATCGGCGGCTTAACGGTAATGAGGTCGTCCGAAAAGCCCTCCGCCAACGCCATTTTTTCTGGCACGATGGCAATGAGATCGCGCTTTTTCAATAAATGCCGAATAGTGAGAAAGTTGCGCGACGCCACGGTGACTTTACGGCTCAAGCCATGTTCTGCGAGCTTTTGGTCTACTTGTGTCTTTAAGCTCCCATCGGGACTTACCAGAGCTTGCTCTATGTTCGCGAACGCTTCCAGAGATAGCTGTGTTTCCCCTTTCAATACCTGTTTATCACACATACACACGTGTTTTTCCGTGTACAAGTACAAGCTCTCAAAGTTGTCATCCAACACCGGCATGCTGCCAATAATGACATCGAGCTTTTCGTGCTCAGTTAATGCCACGTAGTTGCTACGATTGACGTTAATAAAACTGATCTGCGCCTCTGGTGCGCGCTGGCGTATTTCGTCATAAAGCCGAGGAGCAAAAATAAACTCGGCATAATCCGTTAACCCGATGCGACATACACCCGCGTAATTTTCAGGTTGGAAGGCAGACTTAGTGAGCAAGTCTTTGGCGATAGAGTCCAGCAAATGATGCACGGTTGGCGCGATGTGGTGAGCGTGCTCGGTGGGCTCCATCTTGTGTCCTTTTCGCTCAAAAAGCGGGTCGTCAAACAACAACCTTAAACGAGACAAACTATGACTCATCGCCGACTGGCTAACGTAACTTATCTCTGCCGCGACGCTAACGCTTCGATAGCGATACAAGTAGGAAAACGTCACCAATAAGTTCAAGTCAATGTTGCGCCACTGAATGTCCTCTTTCACCTCAACACCCTCATCCCATTTCATTCATAAATGAAATTAAATCTATCAATTTGAGTCATTTTAGAGCATCCGATAAATTAGCAGCAATGCTTTTTAGATAAACAGGCTCGACATGTTCACCATCTTCAAAACTTTTTTCTGGCTGGGTTGGTTCAGCTTCGGCGGCCCTGCGGCTCATATTGGTTATTTTCGCCAAACCTTTGTTGAGAAACTGAAATGGCTTGATGACAGCGAGTACGCACAAATCGTCGCGCTCAGTCAGTTTTTGCCGGGACCCGGCTCAAGCCAAGTCGGCTTTGCTTTAGGTTATAAACGCGGCGGTTTAGGTGGCGCATGCGCAGCATTTGTCGGATTCACGCTTCCTTCGGTGATCATCATGTTGGCGCTGGCGATAGTGAGCAGCCAAATCACCGACACCGCAGTGTTCCAAAACATCGTTCACGGCCTAAAACTGCTCGCAGTCGTCGTCGTGGCGGATGCGGCTTGGGGCATGTACAAAAACTTCTGCCAAAGCAAACTGACCGCGGGTTTGTGCGTCGCGACTGCGATTGCGTTGCTGGTGGCACCAAGCATCATGACGCAAATGTTCGTGTTGCTCGCAGCAGGTTTTGTCGGCATGCGATATCTGAAGAAAGACTCCGCGCCATCAACCGAGCCGTTTAAACCGTCTATCGCGCCATTGGCTCTATTTGCGGTGCTTTTACTCGGCTTACCGTTAGTGGCTCATACGTTGCCTATGCTTGGGCTGTTTAGTGATTTTTTCCAAGCTGGTAGCTTAGTGTTTGGTGGTGGTCATGTGGTTCTGCCGCTTCTGCAAAACATTGTTGGCGACCAGCTCAACCAAGATGCATTTTTAACAGGCTACGCCGCTGCACAAGCTGTACCGGGGCCAATGTTCACCTTTGCGACTTTTATCGGTTATGAGCTTTCGGATACGCCAATTTTAGGTGCTCTGATCGCAACGCTTGGCGTATTCCTCCCAGGGTTTCTTTTACTGCTTGGCGTTCTTAAAAACTGGCAAGCACTGGCAGGCAAACCGCTGGTCTCAGGCGCCATCAACGGTGTAAATGCCTCAGTAGTAGGATTGCTACTCGCGGCACTTTACCAGCCAGTATTTAGCAGCGCAGTTGTTGCTCCCATCGACATGGCGTTAGTGATTGCGGGTTTCTATCTACACAAAAAGGTCAACCTATCGGTGCTGTGGATGATCGTGTTTTTTGTGGCAGCAGGCCTTGTCACGGGCATGATGTAAAAATCTTAAACGACAAACTCTTAGCGGGCACTTAAATACAAGTGCCCGTTTTCTCAACTAAGCTTAATGACATTGGAAGGATAGAGATGATGGATCGTCGATGGAACAAGACAACAATTACGAGCTCAACCTGAGCTGGCAGAAAAAGAGCGTCGCTTTCTTCAATCAGTTGCGAGAGGAAATAGCTGCAGACAAAAGTGTTTACCTGTATTGCCTTATCACAACCATCCTGCTTTATGCCTTAGCAGTGTACTTAAAACTCCCAGTTCAATACTCATTTACTACCTACCTCGAAACTCTTTATTTAGCTTGTTACAGCGCAGGGCTTGTTTGGTGCAGCTACTACTATTTGTATCTGCTCGTTCGCCGTGAAAAACACCCCACCAAACAGTTTCTGTGTAAGCTCAAAACCATCGTTTTCCCACTCAGTCGAACCTGCTCAATTCTGATTTTGTTGTTGGCGCTCAACATCGTCTTTTCAAATTACACCTTCTTAAAATCCATCATCCCCTTGCTACACCCTTACGGTGTTGATCAGAGCTTGATTGAACTCGACCGCTGGCTACATTTTGGCAACGACCCGTGGGTGATTACTCACGCTATTTTCTCAAGCCCTTGGGCATCTCTGGCAATCAATACCGCCTACAATGCTTGGTTCTTTTTTATGTGGGTGACGCTGTTTTTCTTTGTACTGAACAAGAAGGCACGAGTATTACGCTTACAATTTTTACTCACGTTTCTGCTGACTTGGATGATCAACGGCAGCCTATTTGCGACCGCGTTTTCATCAGTAGGGCCGTGTTATTTGGAGCTTTTGAACGGTGATGATCTTTTTGCTCCTTTAATGCAGAGATTGAACGAGCAAAGTACGTTTTTAGAAAGCGTTGGCGCATTTCCATTATGGGCTTTACAAACTCAGGATTACCTTTGGCAAGGCTATGTAACGCAGGTAAATGGCATCGGTTCTGGCATCTCAGCCATGCCAAGTATGCACGTATCCATTGCGGTATTAATGGCGCTATGCACTTACCGTCTCAATAAAACATTGGGATACTTTGCCTGCGCTTTTGCGGTCATCATTCAAATAGGTTCGGTCCATTTGGGATGGCATTACGCGGTTGATGGCTATTTTTCTGTGCTTTCAACCTTGGCGATTTGGAAAGCGGTAGGATGGGCGCTAACGAGCCATACTCCCCAAACAAAAGTTACTTAACCAAAAGTTACCTAACGCTACGAACTCTCCATCAAAACCCAAAATAAAAAGCCACTTTCGCCTTAGTAGCGGAGTGGCTTTTTCATTGAATATTTACTCTGTCAGATAACGGCTGTAATTGAAGAAATCGCCTCTGGTTTCGTTACGCCTATTGTAAGAACACTTTCGATGTATCTTGTCGCTCGCGAACTATCGCAAGAGCGCGCTCTAGGTTTTTGTTGGCTAACTCATAGTAGGCCGGGTTCTTATCAATCGCTTGCTGCAAGTAAGGAATCGCTTCGTCCGGCTTGCCTTGCAGAATCAAAAAGTACCCCACGTTATTTAACGCTTCAGGCTCGGTCATATGACGGCTGAAAATGCTCAGCGCTTGTCTTGGTTGGTCTTTCGCAAGCGCAATCAATCCTAAGTTGTTAATTGCCCTTTCATCACTCGGTTTGATGCTCAAAGCCGCTTGAGTAAAGTGCGCCGCTTTTGAGTACTCTTTTTCCATGTAGTACGAGTATCCCAAACTGACTAATGCGTTAACGTTTCTCGGGTCAATATCCAACCCTTTTCTGATCAGCGCTTGTGCTACGCCGTGATCGCCACGGACGTCATACAATACGCCTAAACCAGAATACGCAGCCACTGGCGATTTATCGTCGTAACGATAAGTGGCTACAGACTCTGCCGTGATGTTGTCGTTGGTGATGTTTGGATTGCCTTTCATACGGATTTGGTCGGCATTAAGTGCGCGAATGTAATAACTCTTACCGACGTCTTTTGCTCCGCGCTTGGTGTACAGTGTGCCAAGTTCTTGTAAGGAACCAATGTTGTCAGGATTTTCTGCAAGCGATGCACGAAAGGCTTTATCCGCCAGTTCGTAGTTCTCGCGAGCTAAGTGAATACGCCCGACGGTGTATAGCGTTTTGTCTTTATGCACCGCGTTAGGGAAAGAAAGGGAGCGAATGTATTCATACAATGCCAAATCGACATTTTTGTTGGTAAGCGCAATATCACCGCGCGAGATAGCCTCTTCCTCAGTTTTGGGCGGCTCATCATTGGTGAGCGACTCAACGGGTTTGCCAGAATACAAGCTGGAATCAAAATCGGATGCTTGTTCATTTGTTGCACATGCAGTGAGCACCAACAACGAGATGATGACGTATTTCTTAATCCACAACATAACTATCCCTATTTTTATCTAATTAGAAAATGCCTCAGCCAATGAAATTAACGCAGGTCCGATAGCCACAATGAAAAAGCATGGCCAAATAAATATCACCATTGGAAACATCATCTTGACTGGGATTTTTGCAGCAATTTCTTCCGCTGCTTGTTGACGCTTATCCCTGTAATCTTCTGTGTATTCACGTAAGGAGTTGACTAAGCTCCCCCCAATTCGAGATGCGTGGCTAAGCATACTCACCAGCCCCATCAACTCTTCTAAACCGGTTCTTACTACCAGTTCTCGTAATGATTCAGGCATCGGTTTACCTGCTTGAATCTTGTTACATACCGTGTCTACTTCATCCGCAAGTTCAGGGTGAGAAATGACTATCTCGTCGGCAACACGACGTAACGCGGCATTAAACCCAAGCCCTGATTCCGTACAGACCACCAGCAAATCAAGCATATCTGGCACACCAGCACGAATCGCTTGTTGGCGCTTGTTCACCATACGGCGCAGCATAAAATCTGGGATCAACAAACCAACAAATGCGGACAAGGCCATGTAAGTGTAGAGGTATTTCGACTCTGGCACCGTCAAGTAGACCAAAACGGCAATCATGATGCCCAAAATAGTGGTGATCGACTTAATGGCGTAGAACATCGACAACGAGTTACTTTGATGGAAACCCGCATGCATCAGTTTGTTGCGTGTGGTTTGGCGTTCTTTTTCACTGGTTGGCGAGGTTAAAGGCGCAAGAGACTCCAACGTATCGGCCATTTTTTTGTTGTGCGTTGGAAGCGGTTTCTTATCACCTGACAACTCTGCCAGCTTGCGCTTGATAGGCGAATTGACCCCGACGATGATGGAGCCCAACGTCATCACCACGAGTACCGTCGTGACCAAGATAAGACCCATCAGTAAGGTTTCTTGATTAATGGCAAAACCGTTCAACCATCCTTGAATACTTTCCATGGCTACACCTCAATATTAACGATTTTGCGAATCCACAACGTCCCGATAAACAGAGCGACCATCCCACCAATGACCATTTTTATCCCCATTGGATGAGTGTGCAGCAGCTCGATGTATTCGGGCCGAACCAGAGAAATGATCACGTATAACGCGAAGGGCGCTAACACCAGCACCCAAGCTGACATGCGAGATTCCGCTGAAATGGTTTTGATTTTTCGAGCCAGTTTGAAGCGAGCACGCAAGATATGAGATAGCTTTTCAATGTTCTCCACCAGGTTACCGCCCGTCTCTTTTTGCAATAGCACGGCACTGGAAAACGCAAGCATGGAAACCGTTGGTGTGCGCTCAGACATTTGCATGATGGCTAAACGCAGATCGTAACCATAATTGAGCAAGTTGAAGGTATTCAAGAACTCAGGGCCAAGTGGCGCGCTGACTTCCCTGCCCACTTCGCCAAACGCTTGAGTAATGGGCTGACCGGCTTGCAATACACGTTTGATGATGTCTAAGGCCTCTGGTAATTGCTCCTCAAATTTCATCAAACGGTCGGCAATTTTCTTTTGCAGATAAAAGTACGCAGAGACCCAACAAGCAACCGCAACCCCAGCGCACAAGTACCAGACTTGCCCCCACAAATAGAGCAGTAAACCGACCGCAACCCCAGATAAAAAGGTGAAGAAGATAACGCGGCTGAACCCCATCGAAATACCCGCGAGTTCGAGCTTTTTCTTAAAGCTTTCAAACAAGCTAAAGCGTACTAACCATCGCTCTAGTGGCGAGAGATTCTTCAATGAGTTTTCTCTTAGCAGCGAAATACTCTCTTGATCGATATGCTTGTGGCTTTCGTGAATTCTCTTAATGAGCTGTTTGTGTTTCACCTTTTTACCCGCCGAAGGCAGGATCAAAGCTTGGCTAATAAAGAACACCGACAAAAACAGCAAAAGAAGAAATAGGGGGAATTGACTTTCCATAGCACACCCTCCTAACGGACTTTTTCGTTAAATATTTCAAATGGAACGTCTAAGCCTCGTTTAATCAATTGATCATGGCAACTTGGCACGATGCCTGTTGCTATGTAATCCCCTAACACATTGCCATCTTGATCCACCCCTCTTCTCTGGAAGGTAAAGATCTCGGACATGGTGATGACTTCCCCTTCCATGCCGTTTATTTCCTGCAAACTGACCATGCGGCGCTTACCGTCTTCCTGACGCTCCATTTGCACCACGATATTGATGGCCGACGCGATCTGCGCCCTTAAGTTTTTGGTCGAAACGTTCCAACCCGCCATAGAGAACATGTTTTCAATACGGCTGAGTGCATCCCTTGGTGTATTGGCGTGAATGGTCGCAAGTGAACCGTCGTGACCGGTGTTCATCGCAGACAACATATCGACCGCTTCCGAGCCACGCACCTCACCAATCACAATTCGGTCAGGACGCATACGCAGTGAGTTTTTCACCAGATCACGCTGGGATATTTCACCCTTTCCTTCAATGTTGGATGGGCGTGTTTCCAAACGAATAATGTGCGGTTGTTGTAACTGCAACTCGGCCGAATCTTCGATAGTAACGATACGTTGGTCACTCGGAATGAAACCAGACAGGATGTTAAGCGTGGTTGTTTTACCTGAGCCTGTACCGCCCGAGATAAGAATGTTCAGTTCCCCGACAACGGCTGCATTCAAGAATTTGCCCATTTCTGGCGAGAGCGAACCAAGCCCTAATAAGTTGTCCATATTCAAACGTTCGACCGCAAAACGACGAATGGATACCGATGGCCCATCAATGGCAAGTGGAGGGATGATGGCATTGAAACGAGAGCCGTCTTTTAGACGCGCATCCACCATAGGCGACGCCTCATCAATACGTCGACCTACTTGGCTTACAATGCGGTCAATAATGTTGCGAAGATGGCGCTCATCCAAAAATGTATGCGGCGTTTTTTCTAGCTTACCAAAGCGCTCGACATAAATGTTTTTAGGGCCATTGACCAAAATATCTGAAATGGTTGGATCTTCAAGCAGTGGCTCAAGCGGCCCAAGACCAAACACTTCGTCTTCGATTTGGTGGATAACGCGGTTGCGCGCTTCTGAACTTAAAGGATGCGTTTGGTCTTCGGCGATCAACTGAATCACCGCTTCCCTTAACTCTTCTTTCGCGCGATCTTCTTGCAGATGTGATAACAAGCCAAGGTCTAAAGTATCCAGCAATTTCTTATGGTAGTAGTGCTTAATAGCCAGATCTTGCTCAAGCTGTTTTTTCTGCTCTTCAATCGCTTTCAGTTTTGCTTCAACCGGCGTTAGTGGTTTGTTTTCACTGACGTAATCTTCGTCTTCTGCTCTCTCAGACAGATCCACTTGGACGACTTTTGATTCTTTTTCTTCATCTACGGAATTGAATGAACTCCCGACGCCTTTCCGTTTGAAAAACATAACTCCCCCTTACTAAGAAAAGAATTTCTTAATCCAACTTTGGTGCTCTTGTGTTGGGCTTTCTAATAAGTGCGATATTTCCGCTAACGAAGCTTTTAAAGCACTATTTTTCTTAGATTGAACAATTGGGTTACCTAAATTGGCGCTCTCTATCGCAATAGCAAAATTATTTGGAACTAAATGTATCGCATGGCCACCAACTGCGTTTTCAATATCTTTTAAGGATATTGTTGATTTCTTTTCAAAACGATTAACTATGAGTTCAACTTGATGATTACTTAAACCATAGTCTAATTCTAATGAACGTATATAACTGACCGCATGTTTTACTGAGGTCACATTCTGCTGCATGATCAAAAATATATGCGTAGCAGGGGAAACAATCTGTTGATAAACATGATCCACGCCATGAGACAAATCGACAATAATATGCGAATAAAACTGACGAAGAATAGGCAAAAGCTTACTCACTTGAGCCGCATGCTTATGATTATTTCTTGGATCATTTTGATTAAAACAAAGATAATTCAACCCTGAAGGATGTTGATAAACGAGACCTTCTAGTGACAATTCATCTAAATCGTTTACGGAATCAATCACATCGTTGATGTTATATTTCGGCTTACAGTTTAAATAATCCGCAGCATCACTGAACTGCATATCGAGATCAATCAGCAATACTTTACTTTTGGCGTAACTTGAAAGTTCAATAGCCGTATTAGTTGCTAAGGTTGTCGCCCCAGAACCGCCTTTAGTATTAATAAATAAGGTCAAATCACCCATTTGCTTATTGGAAACTTTTTCCTCAGCCGTCGATTTCAACAATGGGTATAGCTCGCCGAGTTCAACTGAACGCGAGAAATAATCTGTCGCGCCCAGTCGCAACGCCATTTTGAGTGAAGCGGTATCGCTTTCATCACCGAAAACAATTAATGCCGTATGGCTGTGCTGTAAACTACTGTCACTGGAATAAACATGAGCCACTTTTTGCGCCCAGTTTTCCCCGGTTTCAATATAAATTAGATCAGGTATTGATTTGCTCTTAACCAAATCAATATTAAATAAATCCAGCTCTATCCAATCGACATTGACATTGACGCAACCAGATAATTCATCTGCTATATGAAGTTTAAAATTGGACGTAGAATAGACTACCCAAACAATCAAGTTTGTTTTTAAACTTTTATATGTTTCGTCATTTATTTTTACTGGTTTCAACATAAAGCTACTCCATTAGCAATCCGTAATAACATTGGCACCTTCAGGCCTTAGTATTCCTAAACTCTCGGCAGGCAATATGGTTTCAAAAGCTGGAGTACTCCCTACTGCATTAATTAAAGCAGCTAAAACAAAAAACTGAAAAGTATAATTAACCGCCCTTGCTCTAACGTATTTGATTTGTGCAAATTGCGCGTTTAACACGTCACTCGACGCAGGTGGTGTGGATAAAAATCCAGAAACATCAACGCTTGCACCAGCTTCATCGAGATAATCAATCTGCAAATTACTGGCGGTGAACCCTGATGGGTAAAGGTTAGACACCGACGGCAAGCTCGGAATGTCATCCCTATCGGCGATGTAACACACGGTCGCAAGCCTTGCAGCTCTTCTGGTGACCTCATTGACCATTTGCACGGAAAAAAAGTACACCGCAAACTCCATGATCAAGAACAACACCAATATCACCGCCAGCGCTATCAACGAGAACTCAATTTGAGTTACCCCTTTCTGTTTCGCTATTAATCGTTTCATGGACCTGTCCTCATAGACGTGGTCGCTCCAATGCTAAATTGCAATGAAGTGCTCGAAAAAGGTAAGGTCGAAAAGATTGGCACGTAATTGTAAGTTGCTGACAATGTGACCACTTTATTTGTGTCGGTTGGTTGAGTAATCACAATGTCATCCACGCCAATATAGTCGATTACTGGAGTGGTCGATGCGGTTGGTGAGCCGTATACCACCACGTTTTTGATTTTGGTTTCATCGGCAATACCTTCAAAATCCAACGTGCCGTACGTGTCCACCACCGCATAGCGAGCGCCATTTTGCAGCGCTTTATTGACCTCGGTGTACTGAATAAAAGCACGACAAACATCGATAACCAGAACCGTAAGCATCAACAACACTGGCAATGCGAGAATAAATTCAATAATCGCAAGCCCTTCTTGGTGCCGACCTCTTCTCATTTGAGTTTTGAATTTCAAATACAACATATTAGGAGGCTCCGCTGAATGGATCTTTGTATAGCTGGATCCGGTAGAAACCTTTGTCGGTTGGGTCTGTTCCTGTTGAACCGTTATTGATCAAGCAATCGTAAAGAAACTGCCCAAAGACAGATGCTTGACCAGAATTACTGACTTTTTGTAGCAAAAAGAAGCAACCAAATCCCAACACATCGAAGTCGGACTTACCTGTAGATTCTGTACAATTAACGATTGGGATACGTAAGATTCGGCGTCCGTTCGAACCACCATCACCAGTGTAGCTGTCGTAATCACAAGAACCGCCACTTTCACAAGAACTCAGCTCCTGACGATAGTTGGCGTAATACAAGTCACCCGCATATTCAGCGTCGGTTTCAGCCAAAATGTCAGGCTCTCTTACATACTTATCTGGTAGAACCGTACCGTCGTTTTTAATCGGGCCAGAGAAGTCGTTAAGTCTTACATTCAACCCTTGCGCAACGGGACCGGCGCTATTACCTGGTTTGGTTGTCACGGTATTCCCAACGGCTGCGCAACCGTTGTAAGCACCAGACAATGCATCACGAACCAAAGCCGCACCGCTATTGCCAGTCGCTTGCCCAAAATCGAGCAATTGAAAGTTACCCGGCCCCATATCGGTATTATTCTGATCGCCAACTTTTAACTCGTGCACAAGCGACGGATCCATATCCACATTCGGATCATAACCCGGTGGACGATACCCCCATGCGTCTTCAACCGTACCATTTGGATCGCCACACATCGCAATCGGCGTTAAGTTACATGTGTAAGCAATCGCCGCACTTCGTCCCGCAACAGCACTGGCCGAAACGTTCTTAACAATCCCAAATACAGCACTCAGATACTGAGAAATCCCCATGTCAGTTACCGCGACGCGAACATAAATATCGTACTCGCCTGTCGGTGGCGTAAAGCTCGCCGCATTTACAAATGTTTGCATGTCGTGCGAGAACGTCACGGATGTGTTGCCGTCAGTAAACGACAGTTCCGTATTACCTGATTCCGATGCGATGCTGCTTAGCGTTGCGATAACCGCAGCTTCAGCTTGATCAACATCTTCCGTTTTATCTGCAACCACAGCTCCGGCGAGTGCCGCCGTATCAACTGCATTCTGTAGGCGTGTTTTGTTGAGTACTTGATGGTTTAAATCAATACCGAACGCAGCAACGCCTAACAGAATCAGCAGAACCATACTGATGAGCACCAAGGTGATCCCTTTCTGGGTTCGCCTTGTTGCTGTCTGCATTTTCCTTCGCATAGCCCCTCCTATAAGTGAACGAATCACTTATTTTTCTTTGGCTACCCCGTTATTGTTGTATACCTCTAAGCTGACCTGCGTGCGCTCACCGCTTCCTTCTGGTAGATAACCTAGGTTTTCATACCATGCTTCCGGATTTAGCGTTTGTTCTGCGCGCAATTGGCTTACCGAGATTCCAAGATCAGGGTCATTCGCACAGCCAAACAAGCCGAATGATGTGAAACAAATGGTCATGATCATTATGCTTTTCATCTTGCTCTCCATTTATAGACTGTGCCCAAACTTGCCCTCAGAGCCACCTTCTGACGAACCGTACTGATTAAAATTATTGTTTGTATCTTCTTCTCTGATGTCATTGAGTTGATAGCGGTCGAAATCGAGTTTCGCGCCTTTACCCAACAGATAGAACTCCACATCGTTTGGAGCTACGAACCCATCGGTCGGCAGAGTTACTCTGCGTCTATCGATTGGCGTCGCTAATCGTGGTGTTACCAAAATCACCAGCTCGGTTTCACCAGATGTAAACTCTTCACTCTTAAACAAGCGTCCAAGTACTGGAAGGTCACTGGCTCCCGGAATACCATCCGCAACGTTACGCGCGTTTTCACTCAACAAACCTGCGATACCGATCGTTTGTCCGTCCGCTAATTCGATTGTGGTTCCCGCGCTACGCTTAGTGATTGGCGGAATAAAGAACGTTGCGTTGACTTCGTTCGGATTAAACGTCAGCACACCAGAGTTAGAAATTTCACTCACGTTGACATTGAGTTTCAGGTTGATTCTCTTATCACTGAGAATGAAAGGTACAAAGTCCAGTTGAACACCGTACTCTTTGTAGTCGATGGTAATGCCATCTTCATTCGGTACAGGAATTGGGAATTCACCACCCGCAACAAATTCCGCTTGAGTACCACTTAGTGCAGTAAGACTTGGCTCTGCCAACACTTTAGCCACACCGTTTTGCTTCGCGACATCCAGAGCAAACGTAAACAAAGTATTGCTATCAATGAACGATCCCAAGAAGCCGAAATCTTCCACCGTTGGCACATTTAAAATCGGGCCAATGTTGTCGATACCGCCACCAGCGGTTGTCGCACCCCAAGTGAAGTCACCGCTTTTTTGGAAGAAATGGAAGTTCGAGTCAAAACGTCTTACTAATGAACGCTGCACTTCCGCGACCGTCACTTCTAATGTCACCTGCTGCGCGCCACCAATAGAAAGCAAGTTAATGACTGAGCTTTCATCATCTTTCGCGTTGTCATCTTCTTCATCAGCGGCATCACCTAAAGCAAAGGTTTCAGCAATTTTGACGGCGATATCCATGTTTTGCTGACTGCTGACCAAACCTCTGAGAACGACTTTCTCTTGAGCGCTATGCACTTCGATGCTTTCGTCCGGCAAGAACTGGAACAACTTAGATTTAAGCGTATTTAAATCGTGAGTAACTTCGACATTAAACTGTTCGATCAATCGGCCACGACTATCCCAAACCGACACATTGGTCGTTCCTAGTTTTTTACCAATCAAGAATAGTTCATTCGATCTTAGAACCACGATATCCAAGACTTCTGGATCCCCTAACGTCACCTTTTTGGCCTTACCTGAAATCACCAATTGTGTAGATTGATGATGCGCAACAGAAACAACTCTTCCAGACTGAGCGGTTGCCGCATGAACAGACAAGCTAACAAAAAGTAACTGGCTAACGAGTAATATTATTGTTTTCATAATTCACCTAATTACTGACTCGGACACTGGATGCCTGAGATCCCTTAATGATGGTCACACTAGGTCGAGGGGTATATTTTTTTGCAACAACAGGTTTATCGACTTCATGAGGGTTACGCAAAGCCAGTTGGATCTCACCCTTGCTGTTAGCAGAAAGCAGTTTTTCCGCTTCTTTCGGGGTAACTTCCAAGGTGACTGCACGAACGATCACGGGTTTGTTGTCGTTAGTTTTTGCTGTTTGGTCGACTGCTAATACATTGATATTTTTTAACACCGTGAGTGTGGTCGCTTGCTTGCCTTTGCCATAGCTCACCGTGCTCAACACATCCACTTTGTTACCCGGCAGTAGGAAACCTGCTACGCCGATAACGTCATTTACACGAATGGTGACTGCTCGCTTGTTCTCAGGAATTAAGGCCGCAAGCGTTGCGCCCTCTCCAGGTTGAGCAAGACGATTGGGATTGACCAACTCGCCCGCGTAAATGGTGTTTGCAACGATACGTCCCAAAGCTTGCTCAGGCACTTTGAGTGTTTCGTCGTCTATCCAGTCCACTTCCATTAACTTGGTGGTTAAATGCTTTTCATCCAAAATGGTGCCTGGCTCCAGCTCCATCGTAGCAACTACAACAGGGTGACGTTCCACCTCTTCGAGTTCTACTGTTGGCTGGTTTCTGCCGTCCATCCATTGTTTGGCAATTAATACGGCAGCAAGGCCAAAAACAATGGAGAGCAGCAATAACATGATGACTTGAGTCCGACTCATAATTTAAATCTCCCTATTCATCCACTGTGAAGTACAGTCCCCAGGCACGAGTTAATATGTCTGACGAGACGATCTTCTCTTTCCCTTCGAACACCAAAATATCTCGGCTAATGCCCAATAAATCTTTTGGTAAGCAAGGGAAGTAAGCGACATCATTGTCACGGTGTAGTTGGCTTAACGTTTCGAAAAACTCTGGCACTAACGTCATCTGATAGTCTTTGGCGAGAGACATCCACAAGGCTTGATAGTCAGTCAAACTCAGTGGTTTAAACTCGATTTTGTAACCAAGACGACGTAAAAAAGCAGGGTCTGCAATTTTGCTCGGTGCAAAGTTGGATGAGAAAGCCAATGTCAGCATAAATGGCACGGTAACTTGTTGGCCGTTAGGCAGTGCTAGATGGTCGAACAAATACTCCATCGGCACAATCCAGCGGTTCAACAACGCATCAACGGGCATGGCTTGACGTCCTAAATCGTCAATAACCAAAATGCCGTTGTTTGCCATCATTTGCAGCGGCGCAATCCAAACTCTATTGTGCTCGCTATGGTTAACTTCCAACATATCCATCGTAAGTTCGCCACCGACTTGGATATTTGGTCTTTCACACAGAACCCAGCGTTTGTCGTAATGCGTTTCCAACTTAACGAATACTTGAGAATGGGAGTTGTCTAAACGACGGTGATGGTGCTCAGAAAATACTTTGATGATGTTGCCATCAGCATAAATAGCGTAAGGAATGAAAACCGACGTACTCATCGCATTCAAAACACGCGCAGCCACGTAACTCTTACCAGTACCAGCATGCCCGTATAGCAGCATTGCTCGACCTGAGTTAATCGCCGGGCCAAGCACTGGAATTAAATGCTCGGAGCCAAATACATCGGACAACGCACGCTCTACATCAGCGCGCATGATCGGATTTTTACGCAGATCTTGCCCTTCCACAACCGTCCAATAATCTTCCAACGACACAGGAACTGGGCCAATGTAGGGATCTTTTCGATAAGCAATATCCGCCTCAGCCAAACCAAATTCGGTAAGGCTATATCGAACATTAGAATACGAATGACTTAGTTTGTCTGACGCAGGCTGATACACCTCAACCCAGCTGCGTTTTCTCAACTGCGCGAGTGCAAGCTCAACGATGTTTGAAACCACACACAAACGTTGAGTCAGTTCAACTAAATCACATTTGGGATAAGCAGCCAGATGTTTCAGAACTAGGTTTTCAACGACTGAAGCTGGGATCCCAAGACCTTCCACTGCGGAAGGCACCTTTGGTGGATTGATTTGTGGCACTAGTTTTTCCCAATACGCAGAGCCCATCATACTTCCCCTCTTGAAGTTGCCTAGTCAACTGATGTCGTATGTTTTTCTATTTATAAGTATTAGTGCGTGTAGGAGAAATAAGCTAATCCGATTACGATTACAGGCGCGAAAGGAATCACTAGTGGCTTATTAGACCTAAAGCCTGGTGTAACTTTTTCAATGCAGTAGCCCTTGACCTGATGAGTTAGAGCAACGCTCGTTGAAGCAATGTGCAGCATCAAATAAAAGATGCCAACAATTCCCCCTGCGAGAATAATTCCGATAGACGCTTCCCACAGATTACTCAGTCCCAGCCATGCCCCTATGACGGCGAGTAATTTGACGTCTCCTCCAGCCATTGCTTTTAAGAGATAAAGCGCAAAGCACACTGCAAACGCAACCAGTCCACCATACGCATGATCCAAAAGACTCACGCTCGGGCTGTACAATACGTTTGCAGTAACAGCGACCAGAAGCAACAAAACGGCTTTATTAGGAATTCTGTGCTTCTGGGCGTCTGATACACCTATCGCAATTAGCAGTGACCAAATCACCAACTCGCTAAGCATTATGAGCCATTGATTTGAGATGCTACTGATGTGAACTTGCCTGACAACGTAGTCCAGAAACCAGACGTTAGGAAAGCAGTTACAATCAGAGCGGCGCCCAAGATGTATTCAAGCAGTGTTAGACCTTCTTCATCTTCCATGAAGTCCTTGATTAGGTTGCGAAAGTTGTCCATAAGTTTATCCCCTTGTTTAACATTTTCTCGCTTGTTAATGATGCAAGTGCATATCCACCTGAATCATGATTAAACCTTAGTCACCGAAAAAATGGGGAGTTAGGACTTTTTTGCCAACGACTAGTACTTTTTTGCCCACCTTGTGTTTAGCGTTAAAATGTATCAAAGATGAGACACAAAACCACACCATATGCGACATATCTCACACTTGCAGTATGAATTAATAGACCTAAGCTTAAACGAAAGGGTGAGTTATTGATTTCAAGGAATGAGACTCGACTTACACCGCATGGACAACGTTGTTTCGACTCAAGCTGAAAGGATGTCATATGGAAAGAGTGACAAAAGCTTATTGGATTGGAGAGCCGTTACACACTCTGCCTGAAGAATTTAAGGCAGAGTTTGAGCAGCATTTTGATTTGCTAGATTGCAGCAACGACATATCAGTATTGAGTGATAAAGAGTTTTGCTACTTCTTTTACTACATCACCCATGACCCAACCGACCATGCCAAAGGCATTGCTACCCTTTGTGAAA
Organism: Gammaproteobacteria bacterium; assembly: GCA_013372875.1. The sequence goes on from JABXIW010000164.1 coordinate 17,990, forward strand.
ACCTTGATAAGAAACTGATTGTTGTCACAAAAGAAAACACCGAGTGTTGCTTACCGCCAAGTCACATCACCGCTGAGTGTTATGAGCTCAATGAAAACACGCTACCAGTGTGGCTTTCTCAAGCTAAGCTCAAATACTTTTTGCGCGCCAAAGTCGATGACGCTCAAATTTCTGCGGACAATATTTTTTCCCGCAATGGTAAGTCCAATTTCTCAGATGTCGTCAATTATATCGCCAACAATGTTCATAAAGACCTAAGAGAAGAAGAAGCCGCGGCACTGTGCCATTACTCTCCGACTTACTTCTCAAAGGTGTTTCACCGCAAAGTTGGTATGTGTTTTCGTGACTATGTGACTGCGAAACGCATTTCATTAGCCAAAAAAATGCTGATCGAGAACGAATCCATGAAAATCGCGTATATCGCTTACCAATGTGGTTATCGCGATGTCTCGTACTTTTCTCGTATCTTTAAAAAGAAAACGGGGCTTTCTCCGGCGAATTATCGCCAACAGTTTTAAGCTCAAATCACAGCGTTTTTTGCCGATCTAACGCTAACTTTCCCACAGAATTCATCAAAATGCGTTCCCGTGTCGTAATTCAACATGCTAAAGTTAACAATACATTAACAATTATAAATACAACGAGAATACATGGAGTCACCAAACATGAATCAGCCGAAAATAAATAGCACTGCTGGTTGCGCTCTCCCACCACCAAATGAAATG
>JABXIW010000286.1 GCA_013372875.1 Gammaproteobacteria bacterium
ACGTTTGATGTGGCTTCTTCGCTGGCATTTCTCGCGATAAAAGAAGAGTCGGCTATCGCTTGAGAGATGTTTAAATCCCTTTGAACTTTATCAGTGATGTCAGATGCAAATTTGACGACTTTGATGACGTTGCCCAACGGATCGTAGATGGGGTTGTAAGTGGCTTCAATGTACACTTTGTCACCTGAGGCTGAACGCCTTAAAAATTGTCCGGACTTAAACTGGCCGGCGGCGAGATCTTTCCAAAAGCCGGGATTTTCTTGGTAAAAATCGTCAAAGCAAAATAGTTTGTGATGTTTTCCTTGAACATCGCTCAACTCGTATCCCAAGGTTTTTAAGAAGTTTTGGTTGGCGGTCAGAATGTATCCTTCACGGTCGAACTCAATCGTGGCTAGAGACAGATCTAACGCGTTCAAAATGGCTTCTTTTTGCTCTGATTCTAGCCGCTGTTGTGTCACGTCTGACGCGATCTTGACTACTTTTTCAATTTGTCCGTGTTCAGATTCAATAGGAAAGTAACTGGCTTCAAGTACCAGTCTTTCACGTTGCGAGGTTAGACGCTCAAACGTACCGCGTTTATGCTTACCCATTTTTAAGTCATCCCAAAATTGTTGGTATCGAGGGGACTGAACATAGTCTCGGTCACAGAAAATCGAATGATGTTTTCCAACAACCGCTTCTCGTGTGTATCCGACACAAGAAAGAAATAAGTCATTCGCATTGAGAATGATGCCTCTTGTATCAAACTCAATCATTGCCATACTATCGGATAAGCCTTTGATGAAGCGGTTGTATTCACTTTCTGCTTCTTGGTTTCGAGTTCGCAAGCCAAACATTTTGAATTCCTTTTCTAAATGAGCTTTTCAAGAATTTAGTTTTCGCTATTTGTTCGATGTAAGTGTTTGTAAATAAAGTTGTCAGTATGTAAATTTAGGCGTACATGTGCATAAAGCAAATGGCAGCAGAGTCAATTTTGTCGCGTTTTTGGCGAATGTTTGATGGCTTTGATTCGCGTTTGGGAAATAACTGTATGCAAAACAAAGGGGTGGAAGGTCACTTCTTCAGAAGATGTATAGAAAATTTCTTTTTAAGAAATTGTTCAATTGAGCTTATTAATGAAGTGCATATAAACAAATTAGTGACTTCGTATTCAAAGTAAGAATAACAAAAAAGTACCAAATTTGTATTAAAAAGTACTAATTTAGATTCATGTCAATAAGCATCTCATTTCGTTATTGATAGGTCTGCTATATCTTTATTCGAATCAAACAGCAGACATTGTTTTCAAAAAAAGACTGGTGAGTAGTGGGTATGGCATCAACAAGTTTTAGTACTTATGGTTACAAGTGCACCAGGGCGTGTACTTCGTTGTTATTACTATGGCTTGCCATGTGTTCGTACAGTTTCGCTCACCAAACTAAAGTCGATACATTGATTGTCACCAATTCTAAGGCTTGGAAGCCGTTCTCGTATGTCTCACAAGATGGTGAACCCAAAGGCATCCTGATTGACTTTTGGCGAGAGTATGCCGAAAGAAATCACGTTCGTGTTGAGTTCCTGCTGCTCGATTGGGAAGAGTCTTTGCGTGCAGTTAAGGAGGGGCGTGCGGATGTTCACGCTGGTCTGATTTACTCTGAGGCTCGCGATAAGTACCTTGATTTTGGTGCGGTTATCATGCCTATTCAAACCAAGTTGTACGTCAATAAAGATATGTTGGCCGTTGATATTAAGGGCGTGCTTACTGGAGAGGTAGAGCTTCCTATTGGCTTGGTAAAAGGCAGCTATGAAGCGGAATTTGTGCGTGCCAACTACCCTAGAGCGTCGCTAGTGGAATATTTAAATAACGATGCGATGATCCGAGCTGCCGTCGAGAAAAATATCTTGTACTTTGTCGCCGATTTGCAAGTGGCTAACTTCCACATGGCGACAACACCAGATGCAGGCATGTTTGTGCCTACCCTCAATCTGTACAGCAAAGATCTGCGCATTGCGACAGGCGAGCACAGTTCGATTCCAGTAACGAAAATCTCCCACGACTTTGAAAAAATCATCGACTCAGACAAAGAACGGATCCTCAATCGTTGGAGTTTAGTCAAAACGGTATATCCCATTTACCTGTTGCCAATTGCCATTTTCATCATGGTTATTGCCACGCTTTACCATATCTTCGCCCTTAAGCGAATGGTGACTCTACGAACAAAGCAGCTCACCTTAGCAAATCAGCAACTGCTTGAACTGACGCTGACGGATCCGCTCACCAAACTTTATAATCGCAGGCATTTGATCGAGCGATTGGCAACGCTGAGTTCATTGCAAAAAAACGTAACCGTGATGGTGTTTGATATTGATGACTTTAAATCGATAAACGACAAATACGGCCATTTAATCGGTGACCAAGCGATTGTCGCTGTTGCCGACACGGCAAAATCGCTGACTGACGAACGAATAACCTTAGCGCGAATCGGTGGTGAGGAATTTGCGTTGGTGACTGCCTCTCTATCTGAAAAAGAAGCTGAAACGCTTGCAAAGGCGATTTGCAGCTGTGTTTACGATCGACCTGTTTTACTCAATGGGCAAGCGATCCATGTCAGCGTGAGTTTGGGTTGCGCCTATTATCGCGAGTTCAAAGGCATCATAAACTTGCACGAAGCCGACCAACTCATGTACTGCGGCAAAATGAATGGTAAAAACTGCGCGATGTTCAAAGTGATCGATAAAAGCAAAGTTGAGCCTCTTCTTCGTCAGGTGCCTTAAGTTTTTGCGTAGTGAATCGCTATTTCGATTTTTCCTCTTGCTATACTCAATTGAATTTCAAGTTTTTATTGCCGCTTTTCGTTTCTGAGATTAGCTCAAAGACTTAGAGGAAAGTTATGCCAAAAATTGTCGCCGCTCTGTTTTTCCTGCTCTTCACTTCACTTTCGTATGCCGAAAGTGCTTTCGATATTGTCCAAAAATCAGACCAAGCAATGAGGGGGAAATCCAGTTATAGCGAGGCAACCATGGAGATCGTTCGTCCTGATTGGACACGCTCTATGACGATGAAAAGTTGGACAAAAGGCACGGAGTTGTCGCTCGTGTTGGTAACCGCGCCAGCCAAAGATAAAGGCAGCGCATCGCTAAAGCGTCATAGAGAAATGTGGAATTGGGTGCCGAGTATTGAGCGCGTAATTAAAATCGCGCCTTCTATGTTGAGCCAATCTTGGATGGGGTCAGATTTTACTAATGATGATCTGATCAACCAATCATCAATCGTTGTGGATTATCAACACGCTTTACTCGGCAATGACAGCTTTGAGGGGGATAAAGTCTGGGTCATTGAAGCGACGGCTAAACCTGATGCGCCTGTTGTTTGGAACAAAGTTACGTTATGGATTTCTCAGTCGACGTATTTGCAACGCAAAGTGGAATTTTATGATGAATTCGATGAACGAGTGAATGTGTTGACGACTTACGACGTTAAAGAGCTAGGCGGTAGAAAGATAGCGACGCGAATGGAGATGAAACCCGTCGATAAACCGGGGAATAAAACCATTTTTACCACGCATCAGGCACAGTTTGACTTCGATATAAATGATGACTTTTTCTCGCAGCAGCAAATGAAATCCCTGCGTGATTAACTTGCGGTAGAGACGAACAAAAGAGAGGGGTGAGAAGCGGATGCTCATCAAACTTGCATGGCGCAATTTATGGCGGCAAAAAAGGCGGACGTTACTGACGGCCGCTGCTCTCGCGCTAGTGCTTTTTCTCTCCTTACTCACCAGAGCCTTCCAAGAAGGTAGCTACAGTTCCAACATCAAAAACGCAGCAAAGTTTTATACTGGGCTTATTCAATTGCAAAACCCTGAGTTTGGCGACTCATCTAGCATTGATGATGTGCTTCCTCAAACCGATGCCTTTATTTCTGCATCTAAAGCAAACTCGAATATCGATGTCATTCTTCCGCGTGTTGAATCTTTTGCCTTGGCGGCGAAAGGGGAGCGTTCGAAAGGTGTCATGGTTCTAGGCGTTGATCCTGAATCAGAAAATGCGTACTCCCACATTAGTGACAAATTGGTTCAAGGTGAGTTTATCGCCTCTGGGAAAAATGCGGTTTTGGTCGGTGGCGGTTTAGCGCAGTATCTTCGTTTGAAGGTTGGCGATGAGTTGGTGTTGTATGGGGCTGGGTATCGTGGTCAGACGGCTGCGGGGTTGTATCGTGTCGCTGGAATTTTGCATTTTCCGTTACAGCAGTTGGATTCCCAATTGGTTTATATGCCTCTCGATACTGCTCAGACATTGTATTCACTTGATAAACAAGTGACGGCATGGGTGCTCAATACTTCAAATTTACGTGTATTGCCCAGTGTGATTGAGCAATTAAAGCGAGATTACGGCAATAGCGTCGCCGTAAAAGGCTGGCAGGAGTTATCGCCGGAGCTTTCTCAACAAATCGCATTAGACAAAGCTGGCGGGATCTTCCTCATCTACATTCTGTATGGCATCGTTGGTTTTGGTCTATTCGCGACCATTTTGATGACGACGTTAGAACGCCAGCGTGAATTTGCCGTGATGTTGGCCACTGGGATGCTCAGGAGCAAGCTGATTGGTTTAATTTCAATTGAATCGCTTTTCATCGCCATTATTGGCATTGTTTTGGGTTTGATTGTCAGTGCACCTGTGCTTGGCTACTTCTATTTTAATCCCATTGAAATTACTGGCGAAGCTGCTCAAGTCATGTTGGAAAGTGGTTTTGAGCCCATTGTGCCTGTTTCTCTCGATCCTCACTTGCTGCTTAACCAAATTATCGTGGTTCTCATCATTTTATCCTTGTGCCTTGTCTACCCGATGATTCGTCTTCTTCGTTTACCTATCGCCAGTGGGCTGAAAGGGGGCGCGCATGTTGATTAAATTGGCTTGGCGTAATCTTTGGCGGAACAAATTAAGAACGTCCATCATGCTTGGCGCGATGGTGTTTGGTTTGATGGGCGTTGTCGCCATGATCGGATTTATGAATGGTTTAGTGGACAGCATGATCAAAAATGCGATTGCTTGGCAAACCAGCCATTTGCAGATTCATCAAAGTGCGTATCTCGTTAATCCTGAATTGAAAGACGCCATACCTGACTCGCAAAGCATCGTGACAACGTTAGAAAAGCATCAAAGCGTGAAAGCCGTATCGGAGCGGTTTCTCGCCGATGGCATGATAGCTTCTGCTCGCAGTTCTCGCGGTATTCGTATTAATGGTATTCATCTTGAACAAGAGCAGAAGATAACGCCGCTTTCTGAGCATATCATCGATGGTTATTGGTTGGATGAAGAGGGCAGGAATCCCATTCTTGTATCGCAAAAGACGGCGAAAAGATTAAAGCTACGAGTTGGTTCAAAAGTCATTCTGACGCTTTCAGATATCAATGGGGATGTCTCTGGCGCTGCGTTTAGAGTGAAAGGCATCTTCAAAACACCGTCCACGACCTTTGATGACGGCAACGTGTACGTCCGTAAAGCTGACCTAGAGAAAATTGCAGGGATAGCAGGGGCGCATGAAATCGCCATTTTGCTCAACGCCAATGATGACGACGTGTTGCAAAATATCGTGTCGTTTACCCGAACCTTGACCGACGATGGTTCAGGAAAGCCGTTAACGGTAAGAACATGGCTAGAAATTCAACCCCTGCTTTCGACAATGATGAGCTCGATGGATATCTCCAACCAAGTCATGCTGGTGGTGTTCGTGTTGGCTATGACGCTTGGCATCGTCAATATCATGCTTATGTCGGTGTTTGAACGAACCAGAGAATTCGGCGTGCTGATGGCAGTGGGCATGCAGCAACACAAAATTCGTATTTTGATCACGTTAGAAACCATGTTCCTTGGTTTGACGGGATGTGCTTTAGGGTTATTTGGCAGCGCAGCCATGATAAAGCTGCTCAGTGTGACGGGATTGTCGCTTGGAGGGCTGGCCGATGGTTTAGGTGCATACGGCGTCGATACTCTGCTTTATCCTCGCGTTTCGTTTTACGAATATCAAATGATCATTGTAGCGATTTTTATGGCCAGTCTGTTTGCGGCTCTGTATCCCGCACGACAAATTCTCAAGCATCGACCGGCTGATGCCATGGGGGAGAAGACCTGATGACAATTAAACTTGAGCGACTGACGAAAACTTATAATCCAGACAGCGATTTCCCTGTGCATGCGGTACAACACGTTGATTTAGAAATAAAACAAGGAGAATTTGTCGCCATCATGGGGCCTTCTGGCTCGGGTAAAACGACATTGCTCAATATGCTTGGCGGTATTGATGCTCCAACTTCAGGCAGTGTTGAAATCGATGGGTGTTTAATTTCAGAGATGTCGGAGAAAGAGCTGATCGCCTATAGACGAGACAATATTGGTTTTATCTTCCAAGACTACAGTCTTCTTCCTGTTTTGACCGCGTTGGAAAACGTCGAGTTTGTGATGCAGTTACAAGGCAAAACGGAACGAGAATGCCGAGAGCGTGCCATGTCTCTCCTTGAGCAAGTTGGTTTAGCTCAGCAGATGCACAAACGTCCGAGCAAAATGTCGGGTGGCCAGCAGCAAAGAGTCGCTGTCGCACGGGCACTTGCACCTAAGCCTCGCTTTGTCATGGCAGATGAACCGACCGCCAACTTAGACGCAAAGAGTACTTCGGAGTTACTCGACATCATGGAGCAACTGAGCGAACA
>JABXIW010000428.1 GCA_013372875.1 Gammaproteobacteria bacterium
CGATTGGCTTAGGCATGAAAGTAGCCGTTTTGCCATAAGCGTGCGCTACATTGTGAGTTACATACTTTAGGATCTGAACTTCGTCAGCTTTCTTTACCAAAGTGTTGAACTTAGTGGCGATTTCGTTTTGACCAGCCGTTGCCACTTCGTGGTGATGCGCTTCAACAACCAAGCCCATCTCTTCCATCACCAAACACATTTGCGAACGAATGTCTTGCGAAGAATCAACCGGTGGAACTGGGAAATAGCCGCCTTTAACGCGTGGACGGTGGCCAGTGTTGCCATCTTCGTAGCTTTTATCTGAGTTCCAAGCAGCTTCTGGGTCGTCAATTTTAACCATAGAGCCGCTCATGTCAGTTTTAAACTTAACATCTTCAAACATAAAGAACTCTGGCTCAGGACCAAAGAAAGCGGTATCAGCAATGCCAGTAGACTTTAAATACTCTTCAGCACGCTTCGCAACAGAACGAGGATCGCGATCATAACCAGTCATTGTGGCTGGTTCCAAAATGTCACAGCGCAAGTTCAAAGTCGGATCTTCAAAGAAAGGATCCATCACTGCAGTCGAAGTATCAGGCATTAACACCATGTCTGATTCATTAATGCCTTTCCAGCCCGCGATGGAAGAACCGTCAAACATTTTGCCGTCTGTTAGAAAGTCTTCATCTACTTGATGTGAAGGAATGGTAACGTGTTGCTCTTTACCTTTAGTATCGGTAAAGCGTAAATCTACGAATTTCACTTCGTACTCTTTAATCATTTCTAAAACAGCTTCAACTGACATGCGAATCTCCAAAAGGTTGGATTTGAATTTTGATGAGCGCATTATACGGGCTTGTTTAGAAAATTTGTAAAGATAAAGCACAAAAGAGAAGAGCTAATTGCACCATTATGGTGCGAATCAGCTTGAGATCCGTCAAATGCAAGTGAATCGAAGCGTAGACAGGTGAAAATATAAAAAGTTCATTAACAAAATTTAACAAATACGTAATATTTGTTGACCTTTTATCTTTTTCTGTGATACTTATCTACTTTCCAGGGGCTTTGGACCTTGCCGTTGCTTATGTAAATAGCAAATGAAGAAGCTCAGGATTATTAAAAAAGTAAATTTACTAACTACTATAGGTAGGATTTTATGACTAACAAGACAATGATAGCTAAAGCTGTTAAAGCAGCTTTATTTGGCGGTTTAGCTGCTTCTATCGCTATCGCTTCTCCAGCAACTTTTGCTGCTGATGAAGACGAAGGTGAAGAGAATGTAGTTGTAACTACTGGTTCTCGTCTTAAGCGTTCTGACGTTGAAGGTGCACTTCCAGTAACAATTATTGACCGTGAACAAATCGAATTATCTGGTGAGAGCAACGCTGCAGACTTCTTGCGTAGCTTGACTTTCAACAGTGCTGGTTCTTTCCGTCCACAATCTGGTAGCTCTGCTCAAGGTACAGCTTCTATCAGCTTACGTGGTATCGGTTCTGACCGTACTTTGGTATTAATCGACGGTCGTCGTTTACCAAAATCTGGTTCTACAGGTTCAACTCAAGATTTGAACACAATCCCAATGGGCGCAATCGAGCGTATCGAAGTATTAACTGATGGTGCTTCTGCGGTATACGGTTCTGACGCTATTGGTGGTGTAATCAACGTTATCTTACGTTCTGATTACGAAGGTGCTGAAATCATGTTGGGTCGTGCTGGTGTAAGCATTCCAACTGAAGGCGGTGACCGTGAAGAAGGCTCTATCGTATTTGGTGCTGCTGGTGATAGCTCTAGCATCATCGCTGGTTTGTCTTGGAACGATCGTGACATCATCTTTGCACGCTCTTTCCCATGGAACACTCCAGGCGGTTCTATCTACGGTAACAGTTTCACTACTATTACTGGTGGTTTCGATAACTTTGACTGGACTTCTATTCCTGACGGTCAAGGCGGTACAGCGTGTGATTTCGCTGGCACAGGCTTCTATACTATCGGCAGCCGTTGTGGTTATGACTTCACATTAGTAAGTGCTGATGAAGCTTCTATCAAAAACAAAGGTTTATTTGTTAAAGCATCTCATCAAGTGAACGACGATTGGGAAGTTTACATGGATGCTCGTGTAACTCGTACTGAATCTTTCGGTCGTTACGCTCCAGTACCTGATTCAAGTTACTTCTCTGTGCCTTTAACAGCTACTAGTCCAAACAACCCAACCAATCCTAACGGTAACGTTTACGACCCTAACTTAGGTCTAACTCCTCAACCGGTTAACTGGTGGCACCGTTTTGACGCTCTAGGTAATCGTGATAGCACTGTTACTAACAATATGAACGACGTTCTTATTGGTGCTACAGGTTTCTGGGGTGGTGTAGATTGGGACTTTGGTTACCGTCGTACAGACAACAAAACTGACGATGTAGGTCGTAACTACTTATTACGTTCTGCAGCAGCAGCTTTGATTGAGTCTGGTGCTTACAACTTAGCTAACCCATACAACAACCCTGAAAACGTATTAAACTCTATGCGTATTACTGTATACCGTGAGTCTAACTTCGATTTCGAAGAAGCGTTTGCTACTGGTCAATTCGACTTGTTCGACATGGCTGGCGGTACTGCTGCGATGTTAGTAGGCGTTGAATACCGTAAAGAAATCTACTCTGACCAATACGATCCTCAATCAGAAGCTGGTCAAGTAGGTGGTTCTGCAGGTAACTCTGCTGGCGGTTCACGTGACGTTCGTGTACTAGCTGCTGAAGCTGCATTCCCATTCGCTGACAACTTCGAAATGAGCGTTGCTGTTCGTTACGATGATTACTCAGATTTCGGTGACAATACTTCTCCAAAAGTATCTTTCCGTTACCAACCAATGGACGAGTTAACTTTACGTGCTTCTTATGGCCAAGGTTTCCGCGCTCCATCATTACCTGAGTTAACTCAGAAGCCTTCGTTCAGTGCGACTTCTGTAAACGATCCGCAAACTTGTTTGGCTCAAGGCCAACCAGCTAACTGTTCAGTACAGATCAACGACACTATCCAAGCTAACCCAGGTTTAGGTGCGGAAGAGTCAGATCAATACTCAGTTGGTGCTGCATGGCAGCCATTTGATTGGATGAACGTGACTGTTGATTACAGCAATATCGAAATCAACAACCAAATCGACCAAATCACTGCACAAGAGATCATCAACGCTCAAATTACTGGTGTTCCAGTACCTCCAGGCTTGAGCTGTCAACGTGCTCCATCTGGTGCTATTACTCAGTGTTTCACTGGTTTCGGTAACCAAGGTGTACTTGAAGTTGATCAAATGGACGTTAACTTACGTTTGAACTTTGATTTATGGGGCGGCCAATTCATGTCTCAAACTCAATGGTCTCGCGTACTAGGTTATGCTTTCGACGGTGGCAACAGCATCGTTCGTAACGCGGGTTTACCAAAAGATCGTATGGCTATCTGGAATACATTTAGCATCAACGATTTCGTATTTGGTTATAACTTGAACCTTATCGGTGAGAACGGTAAAGACTCTCTAGCTAACCGTGCTCCTACTTGGGTTACTCATGACATCCAAGTGAACTACAACACTCCATGGGATGGTCGTATCACTGTTGGTGCTCGTAACATTGGTGAGAAATTCCCACCAATCGGTTTAGGTGCTCCAGGTTCTCGTGACTACGATTTCGGCTTATATGATGGTTTCGGTCGTACTACTTACGTACGTTACACTCAAACTTTCTAATAAGTTGTTAGAGTTAAAAAGGGCGAGTTTCTCGCCCTTTTTTTTTGAATGAAAGAGATAGAAAGTGTGAATAGTAGAAAAGAAAATTGGTCTAATTATTGGAAGCAAGGTCTTTTGGATTCTTGTGCGAGAACTATAGAATCGGCTGATTCTGAGATTACTCAATACTGGAAGAACGTCGCAGAATCTATTCAAGCAAATCAAACTATAGTTGATCTCTGCACTGGAGCTGGAGCGGTAATAAAAGAACTAACTCAGATGTTAGGCGATAATGAAGTCCAAAGTACAAAATTTTACGGCGTTGAGTTATCTTCTTACCCTAATCAAGAGGTTGAATATAAGCAACGGATCGGAATAGCTAATCTTGAGCTTTTTAATAATACCTCAATAGAGAAAATTCCTTTATCAGACCAATCGGTGGATTTATTAGTTAGCCAATTCGGGGTCGAATATGCTTTAAGCGATGATTTTTATAGCGAGGTTGCGCGACTATTAAAAGTGAGTGGCAAAGTTAATTTTGTAATGCATCATAGCAACTCTATTTTATACCGCGTTGCAAATGAAGAGGCGGCACACTACAAATTTATAAACGAAGAAATAGATTTGTTTGGAATATTAGAACAGCTTGTTCCTTATTTTGCACTTTTAAAAAATCCAGCAAATAAAGCAAAACTTGATAAAGATCCGAAGGCATTGCAGATAAGAAACTTATTCAATCAAGCACTTAATGATATTAAGCTCGCCGCAAGCAAATCAAATCATCCGGATCTTTTGCATGATATTTTAAACTCTGCTGGGACAAGCTTGAATTTAGCGAGAAACGAGAATAAAAAAGTCGCGCTTGAGTTCATAAAGCACTTGAAGCAACAGTTTAAAGATTCTTATGGCCGTTCTATTGAGTTACTTGATGCCGCGCTATCAAAAGCGGAACTAGAGGAGGTTGTGAATAAGTTCGCTGATCATTTTCCGAACAGCAATGAAATAAAGGAAATGTCTAGCAATAACCAAATAGTAGCTTGGGGCCTTTCATTAGAGCGAACTGGCTAATAGAAAGTGGCACTATATGTGCCACTTTTCTTGTACCTCATGCGGCTGCATCGGGACCACGTCCATAACATAAGACGTTCCTTCAAAATTTTCCACTTCAACCGTCACTTTCTCTGCTGTTTTTCCGCCTGAATAGCGTGCCACGATTTGTGCCGCTAACTTGATATCTTCCTTATCGAAAGTACCTTCTAGCAAAGTCAAAGGGCCGCCATGACTGACGGTATGAATCGAGGTAAATTCTTTCTTATAGCCCCGTAGGAAGTTATTTTCACCTTCTTCACGGCTAACGATGAGCTTAAAATTAGGTTTCGGACGAATATGACGGCCAACTTTTAATAGCATAATATCGTCCAGTTCATAACGTTTTTCACCACGTGCAGCCCATAAGTCGGCAAGCTTTTTAGAATAATTAGCATCGGTTAAGAAGCAGCAGCCACCAGCGGGTTGTGCGTAATCTTCAAATCCAAATTGTTTTGCTAACTCAAACTGAGGTTTTCTTGAGCGACCTGAAAAATCATATAATTCTTCACGATTCACCCAACCTTCGCGTTCGGGTAAACTTGGCATTAAGTTTTTTGCGCACAAAGGGCGTAATAGTCGATCTTCGGCGCCAGATTCGCGAGCAATAATTGGCATGGTTTCTTTACGCTGAGATTTTGGACGCTGACCTATCACTTCACCAGTAATAATAAAGTCAAAACCATTTTCATCCGCCCAGTCTTGAGCTTGGTTAACCATATAGATTTTGCAATCAAGGCACGGATTTAAATTAGCGCCATAACCATGTTTTGGGTTGTAGACGATATCTTTATATTCTTCAGAAATATCAATGATGTGCAGCTTGATACCGAGTTGTTCTGCGCTCCAAAGGGCATTGTTACGCTTTTGTTTTTCTTTATCTTTTTTGCGAATCGCGTGGGTATGACCTTCTACGCAAAAGCCAGTGTAGAAATTGATGCCTTCCACATGCACACCTTGTTCTTGTACCACTTTGGCGGCTAAAAGTGAGTCTAGGCCGCCAGAAATTAAGGCTACGGCTTTTCTTTGTGGTTGTTGCGAAGAAATAGAGTCGGTCATACTACAGTAAATCAATAAGTTACGAGCAAATTGATGCTCAAAAAATGGACAGCGATTATAGCTAAGCTAATCAAAACAAGCAAAGTTTTGCTGTTAATATTGCTCAGTTAAAAACATAACTTTGTTTTGGAGCAGGTGATTTTTTGACCAATAAGTGTATGATTAGTTAAGCTTAATGCTAAATTTACAGCTGTTGTTCAATCGCACATGGAGAGGTGTTTGAGTGGGCATATTCAATGAATTAAAAAGGCGTAATGTATTTCGAGTTGCGGTCGCTTACTTAGTGGTGGCATGGCTCTTATTGCAGGTCGCCGATACGCTTGGTCCATTACTCGGTATTTCCGAGCTATTTAACAAATATCTGTTCTATGGCCTGGTCATAGGTTTTGTGCCGACCGTGTTGTTCTCATGGGCCTTTGAGTTAACTCCCGATGGCATTAAGCGCGAAAAGGATATTGAGCGCGATAAATCCCTCACTCACCTTACCGCAAAGAAGCTGGATTATATTACTTTGGGTGCGCTGATCATTGTAGCAGGATTAACTCTTTGGCAGCAGCTAGCGCCAAACCAAGTCAAAGGAGATGAAAAGAGTAGCTCAGAGAATTTGTCCCTAGTAGATGCTATTAAAAGTGAAACTGAGTCGCCTAGTCAGCTGGCTTTAGCTAAAGGGGTTGCGGTTTTGCCCTTTACCAATTTATCTGCAAACCAGGAAAATCAGTATTTTGCCAATGGTGTGCATGAAGACATCTTGACACAGTTATCCAAAATCGATGCGTTGAAAATTATTTCGCGAACCTCGATGATCAATATTGCAAAGAGAGGTTACACGATTGATGAGCTAGGCCAGATGCTGAATGTGAGTCATGTGCTGGAAGGCAGCGTTAGACGCGATGGTGACAAAGTCAGAGTAACAGTCCAGCTAATTGATGCGGCTAATGACAATCATGTGTGGGCGGATAATTATGATCGTAAACTAGAAGATATATTCTCAATTCAATCGGAAATAGCTATTAGTATTGCTGAGCAGTTGAAGGCAAAACTAACGGTTGAGCAGCTAGCAAGTATCAGCAACAATGCAATCAGTAATACTAAAGCCTATGATCTTTATAACCAAGCAAGAGAGTTAAATAGAACTTGGCGTGGTGGGGAAGGCTTCCGTGAGATGCTTCCCTTGCTGCAAGAAGCGGTAGATATTGAGCCTGGGTTTATCGATGCTGAAATAATGTTGCTAGAAGTATATGGACGGTTAGTCTGGACGGCAATGGATTTAACCGGTGATTATAAAAAGAAGGCTGCTGAGTTATTGATGAAAATCGAAACTCAGCATCCTGATACTGGTGCGGCCTATCAGGCTAAAGGAATATATGATTACACCATTGAGAGAAACTATGCACAGGCTCTGACTTACTTTAAAAAAGCATTAGAGCAAAACCCCAAAAGTTTAGACATTATGTCTTATATTTCATTTTGCTATAAAAGGCTAGGAAGGCTAAGCGAAGGAGTTGAACTCACAAAAAAAATCTTAGAGGTTGACCCTGCCAATACAGCAATCTCGAGCGAGTTAGCTATTTATTTGGCAAGAAGTGGCGAGCTGCAACAAGCGATAGAATTTGCTGAAAAGCATATCGATAAGTTTCCAAATGATGACGCAACAAAGGCTTATTTGGCAATGCTATACATTTCCTATAGTGGAGATAGAGCAGCAGCACTTGCTGTGCTCGATAAGATGCCGCTGTTGAGCAGGCATAATTATGTTAATTATTTTCAATTAGCGTTGGATGAAAATAACTTAGAGGCGATTATTCGACAAATTGACAGCCTTCGAAATAATGAGCCTTGGCAGGAGAATTTATTTGATGGAGAAGTCGCCATACTGAGATTAGTTTCTGGTCAGCAACAGGAAGCGAAGGAGATAGCAAAAAAGGTACTAAACTTTGTGGTTGAGTGGTTAGAGAGCGGCAAGCCAATGGTTGGCAATAATGAAAAAATAAGCTACGCCTGGCTAAGCTATTTCTCGTGTATCGCTGAGCAAAAGGCTTTGTTTGTTAGATTCAGTGAGAAAATGGAATCAACTGCGAGTACTTCAAAAGACGCATTGGTTGCTGCAAAGTTAACCTTTAGCTTCGCAGAGGCGGAGTGTGGAAGGCTTGACTCAGCTTGGAGAGTGCTTGAGACCATATTGGATGACGAAAGTGTTTTGATTAATGATTGGCACCTTGTTACTTTCCCAGCATACCGTCATTACTTCAAGTCAATCCCAGCTTTTCAGAAGAGGGTCGATAACTTAAATAAACCTTAGTTTTTAATAATAATCACTGGATCCAATACTGGTCTTTCCGCACTACCTCGGCGCTCGGATATATCCACAATCGAGTATTTATAGGCACCTGGGCGATCAGCAATGATTAACTTTTTACTATTACCATTGCCTGAATTGATGGTTACACGATATTTGCCTGAGGCAAAAGGCGTTTGTTCAGACTCGATGATCAACATGATGGTGTTTTTATCACCACTGACGGATAGCTCAACTTCATCACCAGCATCAACAAAAATGGTGGCCGCACCTCGAGAAATTTGTGGCGGTTGATTTTGATCGGAAGGTAACGAGAATTCTAGCCGATGAATTTTAGTATTTTGTTCTGAAGCAGCTATTGGATGAATAAAGATGACTAATACTAAGGCAATAAGAAAGCTATTCAATAAACGCATAACGATTCCCCAAATCGATCCATGAGACTTCATATTAGCATAATGTCGCTCAAAAAATGAGCAGCTGGTCGCAGTTGTAAACTATTGAGTTTAGGTAAGTTTTAAAAAATTCAGACTAAAAACTACTTTCTGAGCAGAAACTCAATGCTGTGATCTGAAAGTTCAGAATAACCTAGCACTTCAATTTCATTGATCCGTGACCAAGTAGGAATATCAGCCATAGTGCCTGGATCGGTGCAGATAACCTTTAAAATATCGCCTTCAGCCAGCTCTTTGAGCTTATTCTGAGTCTTGATCACAGGCATTGGGCAGAGTAATCGGCTGCAATTAAGAGTTTCCGTAACGGTTAACTCTGACTCTAGTTGTTGAAACTCTTGCTCGCTGATTTTGCTCATGATTGACTCTGATTATTTAGAAAACAGCCGAATTATAAGGGATCAGCGGCCATAGAGTAAATTGAATTAAGGTGACTATTTTCTGTGCTAATGCCGGTAACTAGTGTAGAATTGCGCCACTTTTTATAGCTCCAACTAGATTAACGAGATTCCCATGATCGAAAAATTACGCAATATCGCCATTATTGCCCACGTTGACCACGGTAAAA
>JABXIW010000182.1 GCA_013372875.1 Gammaproteobacteria bacterium
CATAAACCACTCTATTATTTCAGAGCGTGATGTGCAGAGCCGAAATCTAGGAAAAACTAATTAACAACATTACCCCCAACAAATCAAGTATCTATATCCATATAACCTCGATATATGAGAATCACTTAACTTGCAAACGAGAAAACAACTGGCAGATCTGGTGGTTTAATATACAGAGATCGTTAACTAGAAATCCTTTTTTAAGCCATTTGTAATTGCTAAAAACCTCCGATTAAACAAGCCAGAAGTAACTATGCTGAAGTATCTAATTCCATTTTCTATTACTGGTTATTTTTACAGTCCATAATGTTAGAATGGCGACTTGAAAAATTTATAAGGTTTCTCTCTTTTGAACATCCAACAAGGTTTCCTACTTACTCGCCAAGCACGAGACATCAAAGGCCAAACTCAGATAGAGTTGTGGCTCGCGACAGAAGCAGGTCCGACTCAACTATTGATCAATGGTGAGAAACCCGTGTTCTTCATCGCTCAAGAGCACATTGAGCAAACCCAAAACCTGGCGCTATCGAAAAGTATTCAAGTTGAAATTCGAACTCTTGAACTGAAAACGTTCGAGCATACCCCTCTCGCAGCTTGCTATACGAAAGTAACCAAAGAAGCACTCGTATTACAAGATCTGCTCTCACAGCAAGATATCGTGACTTACGAAGGCGATATACGACTCGCTGACCGCTATCTAATGGAGCGCTTTATTAAAGGGAGTGTGGAGTTTACAGGTCATCAGCAATCGCGAAATGGCTTTCATCGTATCCAGAATGCAAAGTGTCGAAGTGGTGACTATGAGCCTAAGTTGCATGTCGTTTCGCTAGACTTGGAGTGTTCAGAAAAAGGCATTCTATACTCCATCGGTTTGGATAGCCCTCATGACTCTCGAGTCATTATGATTGGAGAACCAGAACCAGCTGAAACAAATATTCAATGGGTTCAAAATGAAAAAGCACTACTCGAAGCATTGATTGCTTGGTTTAAGTCGTTCGATCCTGATGTTATTGTTGGTTGGAACGTTATCGACTTCGATTTTCGTCTCCTTCATAAACGTGCGGAATGGCACAACATGAAGTTGATGTTGGGTCGCGCCGATCAGCCAAGCTTCTTTCGTAGCTCATCCCAAAGCCAACAGGGGTTTATCTCAATACCTGGACGTGTAGTACTCGATGGCATCGATACACTAAAAACCGCAACTTATCACTTTCGGTCTTGGTCGTTAGAATCGGTGTCACAAGAACTACTCGGTGAAGGTAAAGAGATCCATAACGTGCATGACCGTATGGACGAAATCAATCGCATGTATCGCTCCGATAAGCCTTCACTTGCCAAATACAACCTGCAAGACTGCGTGCTGGTAAACAAAATCTTCGAGCACACTCATCTCCTTGCGTTTGCTATTGAACGGTCGAGGTTGACGGGGGTTGAGTTGGATCGCGTCGGAGGCTCAGTCGCGGCGTTCACCAATCTTTATTTGCCACAAATTCATCGAGCAGGTTACGTCGCACCCAATTTGCACCCTGAAAACTGGATTGCGAGTCCCGGAGGTTACGTAATGGACTCTATCCCTAACCTTTATGACTCAGTTTTAGTGCTGGATTTTAAGAGTCTATATCCCTCTATTATTCGCTCTTTCTTGATCGACCCAATGGGTTTGGTCGAAGGTTTATTACTGGACATTGGTAAGGATGACGATCAAGCCGTGCCGGGCTTTCGTGGTGGTCAGTTTCATCGTTCGAAACACTTTTTGCCAGAGATGATCGAAAAGCTTTGGGCGGCACGAGATGTTGCGAAGAAAAACAACGAGAAAGCCTTTTCTCAAGCTATCAAAATCATCATGAACTCGTTTTATGGCGTATTGGGCTCATCGGGATGTCGTTTCTTTGATACTCGATTAGCTTCCAGTATTACCATGCGTGGGCATGAAATCATGAAGCAAACTAAAGTGTTGATTGAAAACAAAGGCTATCAAGTGATTTATGGAGACACAGACTCAACATTTGTCTCTTTGAATGGTTCATACAGCCAAGCGGAAGCGGATGAAGTCGGCAATCACTTGGTTGAATACATAAACTCTTGGTGGCAAGAGCATCTTCGCGCTGAGTACAACCTCACTTCAATGCTTGAAATTGAATATGAAACTCACTACCGCAAGTTTCTGATGCCAACTATTCGTGGCGCGGAAACGGGCTCGAAAAAACGTTATGCGGGTTTAATTGGTGAAGGAGAGCAAGAGCGCATTGTATTCAAAGGGCTAGAAAGTGCGCGTACCGACTGGACGCCATTAGCGCAAAAATTCCAAAACACGCTCTATCGAATGGTATTTCACGGCGAAGACCCGAGTGACTATGTGCGTGAAGTAGTAGAAAAAACCAATAATGGGGAGTTTGATGACCAATTGGTTTATCAAAAGAGACTACGCCGAAAGCTGCATGAGTACCAAAAAAACATTCCACCTCAAGTGCGTGCAGCACGTTTGGCCGACGACATTAATGCCAAGCTTGGCCGACCTTTACAGTATCAAAATCGTGGGCGCATAGAGTATTTGATTACCCTAAATGGCCCTGAGCCTCATGAATACCGTAACAGTCCTATCGACTACCAGCA
>JABXIW010000170.1 GCA_013372875.1 Gammaproteobacteria bacterium
AAGTGATGCCATAAATTTAGTGTTGGAGAGTGAAGAGAGACTGCGGTGCCACATCGAGGTTCTGGTCTAGGCCCCCTTTTAGGGGGCTCACACAAAGCCACCTTCTTTAGAAGGTGGTAATTTACTTATTTTAGCTCTATCTTTTTCGTCCATTTTCTTAATTTCAGCCTAGAATTTTACTGCCGTTTAATAACCAATTTCCTGCTCGACTCTGTTCAAATCGACTTTATTTTCTTCTGAAACTTCAGCAAAGCTTCACTTTCCGTATTTAGAATAACCAAATTACTTTTTTATTTTTAAGGGCATTTTGTGGTTTTATATCTCGTAAAAGTTGTCTTTTGTGGTTATTTGTTTTTAAAGTGTGCCTGTTTTTATACCTAACTTACTTCTTTTATATGTTTCTTATTTTATATGCACTTAGTTTGTAATGCTTGAGCTATAACTAATAAAACAATCATCGATATACAGTGGAATGTTAGAAAATGGAGCTTTATATGGGCTTTGTTGCTTAATTCATAGAGAAACCATGCCTGCCCCATCGTGCCTCGTGGGCTCAGTTTCGAGGAGGGCTCAATGGCACCAGTGGGAATTATGATTATTTTGCGGAAATAGCGGGTTCAGTCTCGACATTGGATGGCAAAATCTTCCCTGCTAATGAAGTGTATGACAGCTTTGCCGTGGTCAGCACCAGCGGTTTTGACGGTATTCCGGTTAAATATGAAAACCAAATTGTTGGCGTGACTGACGAGGATGGCTATTTGCTAGTGCCTTGGGCTACCGCGTATTACACCGCCAAATATGAAATTGACCCACTCACTTTACCAGCGAATGCGGCATTTTCGACGACAGAGCAGTTCGCTTCGATACATGCAGGTTACGGTTATTTATTAGAGTTTCCCATTGAGCTGCAAATTGCATTGAGTATGACCGTTGTGGATGAAAATCACCTAGTCCTGCCGCTTGGCACGTTTGGGCGTTCAGAGACAGGATTAGTCAGTCAAATTGGGTGGGATGGGTTTACCTACTTTGAAGGCATTGATCCGGGCAGTTACATTCTGTTTTATCCTCAAGGGCAGTCACCATGTAAAGTTTCAATTGAAGGGTTGTATGAGCGCGAGAGTCAAAAAATACAAACACTGAATAGTCAGGTTTGCCTCAAAACAGAAGATGAGGCGGCACTATGATTTTGCATCGCTGGCTGGCTAGTCTACTTCTCTTTTTCTCGTGCTCGACAATAGCTTGTCAGCTCACTGCGCTAACACCTTCAATCCAGTTTGGCAATGTTTCTTCATTTACGGTGTCGAGCACTCAGCAACAAAGTTCAGCTCAGCCTCATGCCGGGATAACGTGTGACTTTTCGACACTTGTGTCGTTGTTGAGTGGCGACTATGTGTCCGTCACATTTACCAGCCTCAATGGTGGGCAGATGACCACCCAAGGAGATGCCAGTTCGGTAATTAACTATCAGATCTTTGGCGATTCAAGCCTTTCACAAGAGTATGTTTTTGGCCAATTGCACACCTTCACAGACACCGACTTGTTAGATTTGTTGGGGCTGTTTGGAGACCAAGTTGAGTTCCCTCTTTATGCTCGGACGGGAGCTGGAAGTAACCTTTCGGCCGGAATTTATACAGACCAAATTATGGCGTCTTGGAATTGGAATTACTGCAAGGGCGTAGGTCTACCAGGAGTATGTATTATGCGGACTGAGGGGAGTGCTCAAAGTACTATTACGGTCGAGTTGGAAGTGACTCCCGACTGTATGATCACCGCGCCGGATATTGATTTTGGTTCATCCCCATTGGTGGCGGGCTTCGATCCCGTTAGTCAGGTTATATCGTTAACTTGTACCAAGAACCGTTCCTTCACCATTGGTTTAAACGATGGCGTAAATGCTTCAGGAGGCCAACGAAGGATGGCATCTGATGGTAACTATTTGGATTATGAAATCTATAAGTCTTCATCGACGGAGCGCTGGGGCTCGGCTGGTGCTGAGCGCCGCGAACAGAGCGATGTCGATACTGGCGATGCCATTCCAGATGGTATTACTCCACAGAACTACAATTATCGCGCGCAGATAATGACAAGCCAAAATACCCCTCCAGCGGGCACTTATACCGACTCAATAATCGTTGATGTTCAATTTTGAGCATCATATCAATTGCATGACTAGAGGAGTTGATTCCAAAGTTTGTTTGCAATCATAGTTTCCACTCTGTAACGACCGAATCCTGTGAGATTAGTATGGCTTTGCTTTTACAACACTTCACTTGAAGGGATAAGGAAAATCATGAAAAAGTCACTTACAGCGATTGGATTGTCTTTGGTATTCGTTGGTTCGGCCAACGCAGCAAACTGGGGTTACGAAGGAAGTCACGGACCAGAGCATTGGGGCGAGTTTGCTTCTGAATGTGCGCAAGGTAAAAACCAAAGCCCGATTGATATTCATTCGGCGACGCAAGCTGAATTAGCAAAACTGCAATTGGATTACCAAGGCAAAGTGGTTGCGCTAACAAACAATGGCCACACATTGCAAACCAGCATTGAGGGAGAGAATGTTCTGACCATTGATGGCAAAGCGTTTGCTTTAAAGCAGTTTCATTTCCACACACCATCTGAAAACCATGTCGACGGCAAATCTTACCCATTGGAAGCGCATTACGTTCATGCCGATGAACAAGGCAATCTCGCAGTAGTGGCGGTATTTTTTGAACAAGGCAAAGCCAATCCGGCGTTGGCGAATCTGCTAGAAAATGTGCCGGAAAGAGATCAAAACGTAGCGATTCGCGCTCCTTTCGATGCAAACGCTTTGATTCCTAGCGACAAAGACTACTACCGATTTAACGGCTCATTGACCACGCCACCATGTTCAGAAGGCGTGCGTTGGCTTGTGATCAAAGATCCACAAAGCATTTCGGCAGAGCAAATTGCGCAATTTGAACACGTCATGGGGGAAAACAATCGTCCAGTTCAACCGCTCAATGCGCGTATGGTTCTTACCAAATAACCGATGTTTTTTGAGATTTTGTCAGCCCGAAATAAAACAAAGCCCACTCAATGTTGAGTGGGCTTTGTGTGTTTAAGAGCGAATTAAAAACCGCTGTCTTCTTGGTTTTTCGCCATTTGAATCGGGTCGAGCTTCAGTGTTTGAGTTGGGAACGCGATATCTGCGTTGTGCTCTTTAATGATGCCGACGACTTTCAATAAGACGTCTTGTTTCACTTCGTGGTATCTCACCCAGTTCACGGTTTTCGTGAAGGTGTAGATAAAGAAGTTCAACGATGATGGGCCAAAGGTATCAAAGTTCACAATCAAGGTTTGGCGCGTATCGATGTCTTTGTGATTCTTTAACATTTCGCGCACTGCGGTGATGATTTCTGGCACTTTGTCGGCATCATCGTAACGTAAGCCCACCACTTCGTAGATTCGACGGTTTAGCATTCGGGAAGGGTTTTCAACCACGATGTTGCTAAACACGGAGTTCGGCACATAAAGTGGGCGTTTATCAAACGTGCGGATGCTGGTCATGCGCCAACCAATGCGCTCTACGGTGCCTTCGATTTGACGATCTGGAGAGCGAATCCAATCGCCTACTTTGAATGGACGATCGAAGTAAATCATCAAACCACCGAAGAAGTTCGACAACAAATCTTTTGCAGCAAGACCTACGATTAAGCCACCCACACCACCAAACGTCAGCAGACCAGACAGAGACAAGCCAAATGCCTGCATGATGGTTAATACGCCGATAGTGATGATGAATAATCGCCCGACTTTCGCGATGGCTTGAACGGTGGTTTCGTCTCGGTTTTTCTGTTCCAGAACGAAATCTTCGATATTGGTGATCAGTCGCATGACGGTCCATACGAAGACGCTGATTATAAGAATCAGCTTGAGCGTGCTCAGCCAATTGATCTTGTCATTCAGTTCGCTTTCTAAAATGATGCCGAGTGACACCGTAGCAGGCCAACACCAAATGAGTGTGCTCACTGGCGCTTTGAGCGCATCAAGCAACATGTTATCCCAATGAAAAGGGGTTTTCTCGACAAGAATTGCAAGACGGGAACGGATGACTCGCCAAGCGATCCATGCGATAAAACTGGCTAACGTGATAAAAAGAACACTTCCGCTCCAATCCTGACTATGCGCTTGTACATAGTTTTGTAAATCGGTAAACCACTGTGACATAAGTAACTTTTATTTCTGATGAACCATGGTGGGAAAGGTAGCAGATATTGAAGTATCACCCCAGTAATTTCCGGGATTTCATCCATTTATCACTATTATCTGATGAATTTTGAATCGAAAGCGGACGCGTGCAAGCCTTACCATACCTTTGCTGAGCGCAAATATTCGAACGATCAATTATAAGTTCTCTGACTTATCGCTAACATTTATCTCAAGCAAGTGTGAGAGTGTATTGGCACTTGAATTATCGGAGGCAGATATGGAATTTACAGAGCTGGATAGAAACGCGCTCTACGACATCTGGATGTCACAAAAAGCCAAAATGCACATCACTCAAATGGAAATGGCAAAGCGCCTAGGTTTGAGCCTACATGAGTTTTCTGGCTTGTTACGTGGTAATTCGCCACTGACGCTAGGTTTTATCAAACAACTTTGTGAACAGCTGCATGTGCGTCCTGGGCAAGTGATTCCATCATTGACTGAGAGAGAACTGTCGGCGGCGGGATCGGTTCATTTGCAAAACCGAGTGACAGTGGATGGTGACATCCGCAATGTGTTCATTGAAGGCAACCAAGTCGTCATTGAGTACGTTCACCAAGTTAGCTAGCTTGCTCGTCAAATTATCGGGTTGAAGAGCAATAAAAAACGAGCCAATTGAGGCTCGTTTTTTCGTTTCTGCTTATTCGTAAAGATTATGGGATTTTCACCAACGAATCGCGAGATAGGTCAGCAATGGTTTTTGCGCCAGTCAGCGTCATAGCCACGCGCATTTCTTTGTCGTATAGGTCGAGTAGGTTTTCTACGCCAGCGCCACCTTGTGCAGCAAGCGCGTAAACGAATGAACGACCAAGCAGCGTACAGTCTGCGCCAAGTGCAAGCATACGAACAACATCCAAACCAGTACGAATACCAGAGTCTACGAAGATCTTCAAATCGCCTTTTACGGCGTCCGCAATGCTTGGCAGAGCTTTCGCTGTTGATAGCACGCCATCGAGCTGACGACCACCGTGGTTTGATACCACAATGCCATCTGCGCCGAAACGTACCGCATCTTTCGCGTCTTCTTCATCCAGAATACCTTTGATGACCATTGGGCCATCCCAAAAATCACGAATCCACTCAAGATCTTTCCAAGAGATCGATGGGTCGAAGTTCGCGCCCAACCAGCCGATGTAGTCTTCTAGTTTCGTTGGTTCACCACGATACGTTGAGATGTTACCAAGATCGTGTGGCTTACCTAGCAAGCCAACATCCAGCGCCCAGCTTGGGTGACGCATGGATTGGAATACGCGGCGCATTGCTGCGTTAGGGCCACTCATACCAGAGTGCATGTCACGGTAACGCGCACCTGGAACTGGCATGTCTACCGTGAACACCAATGTAGTAACGCCTGCTGCTTTTGCACGCTCAAGAACGTTTTTCATAAAGCCGCGGTCTTTTAGCACGTATAGCTGGAACCACATTGGACGCTCAATGGCTGGTGCCACTTCTTCAATCGGACAAACCGACACAGTCGACATGGTAAAAGGAATGCCTTTTTTCTCTGCCGCTTTTGCTGCTTGTACTTCACCACGGCGAGCGTACATGCCAGTTAGACCAACAGGTGCTAGTGCGATTGGCATCGCAAGTTTCTCACCGAAAATCTCGGT
This sequence comes from Gammaproteobacteria bacterium, assembly GCA_013372875.1. The sequence goes on from JABXIW010000170.1 coordinate 5,838, forward strand.
CTCCAGACTCAAGTCTGTCATATCGCGTAGGACGCGCTGGCGTAGTGCAACATCGCCTAAATCGTCAGTATTACGCTTCAGAGTGCGTTCGTCGTAAGAGCCGCCATCAATATAATGGAATAGAAACGGAGGTAGCTTGGCTTTCGCGGCAGCGCGGTAAT
>JABXIW010000071.1 GCA_013372875.1 Gammaproteobacteria bacterium
ATTTCCATTTAGTAAAATCAAGAAAGTAGACGACACTTATCTTAAGGCCGCAATAAAATGCCGCTAAGGAGATAAGAATGCATTCATTAAAAGTAAAAGATTACATGACGTTGCAAGCGGTGACTTTCACTAAAGACATGTCACTCACAGCCGCTTTGAACAAAGTGATGCAGAGCGTGACGCTTGGTGGTCCAGTCATTGATGAAAACGAAAAAGTAGTGGGGTTCTTATCTGAACAAGATTTGTTAGATAAGTTGGTGAAAGCCAGCTACCACTGCCAAGATACACATACTGTGCAAGAGTGTATGCATGAAGATGTGTTGTCCGTCTCGCCAGAAATGTCGGTCATTGAATTGGCGGATATGATGAAAGTCGGTAAGCCAAAAATGTACCCAGTAGTTGACGACCGAGGAAAGCTTGTTGGCATCATCACTCGCCGTGATGTTCTGCGCGCTATTGGGATGACGTTAAACGAATGCTTTAAACATCCAGTTTGATGACGACATCGACATGACTACTTCGAAAGGCGCTGCGGCGTCTTTCTTTTTTCGGGAAAAGGCTGAGGTTGAGCGAAGTGGTTATTTTTCTCTTTTAACAAAATTCGTATTGACCTTGGAGCTAGCTCCAAGGTTTATCCTTAGTGGTAGATGAACAGTCTCAGCCAATAAGGAAAACAAACTATGTGTACAAAACATCAAGGTTGCCAGTCAGGCAAAATCAAAACTGCGGTGCCACTCAGCGCCCATGACTCTTGCTGCGCGCCAACTAAACCGACGCTAAATATTGCTCAAGCGGGTGTTGATACTGTTGAAAGCTCTTGCTGTAGTGGAGGCAGTTGCAGTTCGGACACCGCCGATGAAGAAGGCCCCGCGGAACAGCGAGAATCCTCGATTCGTAGCAGTTGGATCGTGTCCGATATGGACTGCCCGTCTTGCGCGCAAAAGCTTGAAAAAGCCATCATGTCATTGCAAGGCGTTACGAATGCTAAAGTCCTTTTTGCTACAGAAAAGTTAGTTGTCGATTTTGATGACCATTCTCTAAGTTCGATCATCGAACAAACAGCGCGCCAAACTGGTTTCCCGCTTTCTGCGCTGGATAAACCAAAGCAAAAGAAAGAGAACAAAGGCTGGTTCGGTTTTGTTCAAGACAATCTACAGATTTTATCGATCGCAGGTGCAATGGCATTTGCGGGCCTAGTCGCAAGCATCAACCCTCAGCTTAGTAGCTGGATTTTTACTTTAACCTGTTTGCTGGGTTTGTATCCTATTGCCCGTAAGGCTGTCAAACTGGCTCGTGGTGGCACACCATTTGCCATTGAAACACTGATGAGTGTTGCTGCATTAGGTGCGTTGTACTTAGGTGAAACCGCAGAAGCCGCGATGGTGTTATTGCTCTTCCTTATTGGTGAAAAGCTAGAAGCATACGCATCGTCGCGAGCTCGAAGTGGCGTTCAGGCCTTAATGGATTTGGTGCCAGAAAACACCACGCTGATCATTGATGGTGTACGCAAAGAAGTACCAGCGTCTCAGCTTCAACCTGGGGACGTCATTGAAGTGGCACCTGGCGGTCGTTTGCCAGCTGATGGTGTATTGATGACGACGTTAGCCAGCTTTGATGAAAGTGCATTGACCGGTGAATCAGTTCCTGTTGAGCATGAAGAAGGCGGGAAAATCATGGCGGGGGCTGTGGTAGTCGATAAAGTAGTGCAGGTGCAAGTGACCTCCCGCCAAGGTGAAAATGCCATTGACCGCATCCTTCATTTGATTGAAGAAGCTGAATCGCGCAAAGCGCCGTTAGAACGATTCCTCGATAAATTTAGTCGCTGGTACACGCCACTTATGATGCTGGTGTCTCTTGCCGTCATCGTTACGCCACCATTACTGTTCGCTCAACCTTGGGAAACATGGGTGTACCGTGGTTTGGCATTGCTCTTAATCGCTTGTCCTTGTGCCTTGGTTATTTCAACGCCTGCTGCGATTACGTCGGGTCTGGCTGCAGCGGCACGCCGTGGTGCATTGATCAAAGGGGGGGCAGCACTTGAGTTGCTTGGCAAAGTGGAGTCGGTCGCGTTTGATAAAACAGGTACGTTGACACAAGGTAAACCGCAAGTAACGGATGTGGTGACTTACGATGTAACAGAAGAAACGCTACTGAGTTTAACGGCTTCTATTGAGGTGGGCTCAAGCCATCCTTTAGCGATTTCATTAGTGAAGCGGGCAGAAGAACAAGGCGTTTCGATTCCTGAGGCAAGTGATAAAACTGCTCAAGTCGGCTCTGGTGTAACAGGTTTGGTGAACGGTAAATTAGTGCAAGTTATTGCGCCATCAAAAGCGGACTTCCCTGTTTCTTCGAAAGTTGAACAACGTGTTATTGAACTGGAAGAACAAGGCAAAACCGTGGTGATCGTTCGTCACGATTACGAAGTTATTGGCGTGATCGCGTGGCAAGATACTCTTCGTCAAGATGCTCAACAGGCAATCGCCACGTTGAAAATGTTGGGCGTGAGTTCTGTGATGTTGACGGGGGACAACCCACGCAGTGCAGGAGCGATAGCCCATCAAATTGGTTTGGATTACAACGCGAGCTTGTTGCCTGCCGATAAAGTGCGTTATGTGGAACAACTTTCTACAGAGCACACGGTTGCGATGGTTGGTGATGGTATTA
>JABXIW010000418.1 GCA_013372875.1 Gammaproteobacteria bacterium
GCGAAAGCGGCACCGGCAAAGAATTAGTTGCCCACAATATTCATTTGTCCTCGCGGCGGCGTGATGAACCTTTCGTTGCCATTAACTGCGCCGCTATTCCCGAAACCCTGTTTTATTCCGAATTGTTTGGTCATGAAAAAGGAGCCTTTACGAATGCTCAAGCGAAAAAAATCGGTCGTATCGAAGCGGCGCAAGGGGGCACCTTATTTTTAGATGAAATTGGCGATATGCCACACACACTACAAATCAGTTTGTTGCGCTTTTTGGAAACCAGTCAAATCGAACCTTTGGGCGCTGTTGCAAGCGTTAATGTCGACTGCCGAGTGATTGTGGCGACCAATGTCGATCTAAAACAAGCCGTGCATGAAGGTCGTTTCCGTGAAGATCTCTATCATCGGATTAATGTGTTGCATCTGCAAATCCCACCACTACGCAACCGACACGAAGATATTTCACTGCTGGCTAACTATTATTTGCAACATTACACCGAAGGCAAGGCACAAAAGAGCTTTACTCAAAGTTGCTATGGCGTGATGCAGCAATACCACTGGCCAGGTAACGTGCGCGAATTGATGAACCGCATTCAAAGAGCCGTGATCTTATCCGATGGCAACTTGATCAACGAAAAACACTTGGATCTCAACTTTAGCGCCAAACCCTATATCGCCAGTATGCAGGAAGTGCGCAGCAAAGCCGAACGCGAAGCCTTGATTCTATCCATTGAGCAATCGGGCTATAACCACACTCAAGCGGCCAAAAACCTCGGTATATCCAGAACCAGTCTTTATCGACTGTTACATAAACATAACATCCCCATGTAACATAAATGGGATAAACCCTAATTAGCTCACATAGCTTCTTCCATAGAAGTCTCATATTGTATATTTATTAACCAGCAGTCTAACTGTGTCACATATTTTGACAGCTTATATTCCTAAAATCCTCAGCGAAACTTAAACATCCACATCACTTTTTAAGTTTATTGAGGTATCTATGAATTTAAGGTTAAGACCAATCCTATCCGCTTTAGCGCTTGCCATCAGTTCGACCAGCTTACTGGCGACTCCAAATCAAACGATCCAAGGCACTGTTTCAATCGATTTTGAAGATCATATGCATTCTAAACAAAATGCCAAGAGTCAAAAGCGTTACTGGCTAACTAGCGCCGACGGTACATCAGAATTGCTCATGCCGCAGGCACCCAACTGGTTAAAAGCTGGGCAAAAAATTAGTATTCAAGCGCAAAAAACCAATGGCAAATGGGCACTAGTCGATAATCAAATCAATTTACTACAAACCAACGAACAAGTTGCAAGTGCCGAACTTGCAGCAGCCACTGGCGCTATGGTGTCTGGAATCAATAGAGTGTTAATTGCCGAAGTAAATTTTGCGATTAACCCTATCGTTCGTTACAGCTCTGGCCAATTGAGCCAAATGATGGAGCAATCCAATCAATTTTTTAATGAAAATTCTTATGGCGAATTCGGCCTGGTTAGTGATGCGCTGGAAGCAATCACCGTGGATGTGGATACCTCAGTTTGTGATACTTCTGCATTAGCTAACCAAGCCGATACCATTTTCCGTCAACGCGGCTATGAGCCGAATGATTATGATCATGTGGTTTATGTGATGCCAACCCACCCTAAATGTAGCTGGTCGGGTAAAGGTAATGTTAATGGCCCAAGAAGCTGGATCAAACGATTTGAGCTAAGCACCATTAATCATGAGCTTGGTCACAACTTAGGTTTATATCATTCCAATAAGAAGGAATGCGGATCGGTCACCACCAACAGCGATGCTTGTAGCGTCGTTGAATATGGTGATTACAACAGCGCCATGAGCTCTACTGCCAGCACTAAGCACATTAATGCTGCACATAAAGAGCAGTTAGGTTGGTTAGCCAATAAAGTGGCCAATATCAGTTCCAGCCAGACGGTGACTTTAAGTCCATACGAATTGAATGATAGTTCTACAAAAGCGGTCAAAATTCGCAAAGGCTTAAATAGCAATGGTCAACTGGAGTATTATTATTTGGAATATCGCCAAGCGATTGGTTTTGATTCAAGTCTTGGTAACGAATTCCCAAGCTTTTTAAACGGCGTGCGTCTACGTGAAGCGATTGAGGGTAATGTAAACTCAAGTAACTTACTCGACCCAACGCCTAACAGTAATAGCTACGATTGGGATGATATTTCTTTATCGCCAGGTATGAGTTACCAAGATCAAGCTTATGGTATTAATATCAGCGTTTTATCGTCGGATACTAGTCAATTAACACTACAAGTTAGCTATGAGCAAACCAATACCTGCCAAATTAACGCTTCCAGTTTAACTCGCTTGAGCGCGCAAAATGTTAACGCTCAAACTGGCGAGCAACTGCTGCTTGAATATCAATTAACCAATAATGATGATAGCAACTGCACAGCAACTAATTATCAATTAAGCCAATCTTTGCACAATGGCTTTAATGGCTCGCTTGATATCAATCAAGTAACGCTAGCACCAAAGCAAAGCCAACTAATCCGTCAAACCATTAACGTTGGCACTAGTACTGATGCTGCAACCTATTCGCTAGGCATTAATGCTAATCGAGAGAATGATAGTGCTGCGGCTTATTACCAAGTCACAGTGTTAGCAAGCAATAGTAATAATGCGCCAAACGCCAATAATGATAGTTTAGTTTTAACTCAAAAATCATCAGCGTCAATTCAAGTATTAAACAATGATTCCGATCCAGAAGGAGACTCAATTTATGTGGTCAGCACAACCCAAGGTTCAAAAGGCAGTGTTAGCATCAATGCCGATGGCTCGCTTAAATACACTCCATCTAAGCGCTTTAAATCTAGCGATAGCTTTAGCTACACTATTTCAGATGGCCAATTAACCAGCAGCGCGACTGTTAGCGTCAGTTTACAAGCTACTTCTGATGGTGGCAGCGATGGTGGCTCGGGCGGCAAAGGCGGCGGTAAAGGTCGCAAGTAAAGAAGCACCCTTTGCCCATAAAAAAAGCCCTTATGATTAAGGGCTTTTTTCGTGGTGATAGTGATTAATCTTGCTGATTTTGTGTTAATGGACACAATTCACAAGAAGCACTATCGGATTGACCCACCGTTGCTAAAGGACCAGTATCGACCACTGGCGAGGTTGCTTTAGCGGTAGCGGTGTTGGTCAATGAGCCGGCGGTTCCGCTAGGTATCGTATCAGGCAGATAACTACCGCTGGATACGTTACAAACATTGCCGCCAAACACACCTTCTAACACCCCATCCCCATCTTCGCAGAAGCCACTGCCGTTACAGCTAAAACCAGCACCGCAATCTGCATTGATCAGACAGGTTTTTGGGAAGTCCAGTGAGAAGGATTCATTCAAGCTGGCATCCTCATTATCAGTTAAAGTGACATCGAGTGGCGCATCACCAGTATTACAGACCTCAACCTCATAGGATTTTCTCACTGCGACCACGCCGCTTGAATCATCCAGTGATAGATCACAGGACTTAACGATGCTTAGCATTGGTGATAATTGCAAGGAATCACAATCTGCGGTGTATTGCTCTGCCGTAATGAAACTCGAGCCGAAACTGACTTGCGCATCAACGGTATTAGAACCACCATTGACACTTGAGACATATTGCCCACTGAAACTAATGATTTCATTAGGCGCCCAGCCATTGGCATCATCATCGATTTGCGCAACGGTTTGTACTACTTGGAATGCATCACCATTACTTGGTTGATCATCCACAGTAACGGTTTCGCTAGCAGCAATACTGCCAACACCAGTATTTTGCAAATTTATGGTGTAATCAATTACAAACTGATTTCCGTCGGTTAACTCGCTGGCACTACAGGTTTTAGTCACCGCGATTGAACAAAGTGGGAATTCACCACCTAAGAAATCCTTGAGTTGTGCGGTTTCAGAACGAGAGGAGCGGGTCTCAATCAAAAAACTACTAAAACAAGGGATTTCTGTTACGCCGACTAAGGCCAAAGCATCAGTCACATTTAAGCGACCTTCGAAGAAAGACTCCACAGGATAAACCCCAGCGGCAGCGGTTTTACTTTGGAAAGCCCAATCAGCTTGGCTAAATTCGCTGTCGTTAGTGATAGCACACGCCACTCCAGGATCACTGGCAGTGTTACATTTTGCACCAGCATCACCAGAGTTATAAATCAGCTGCAAGTTATCACTAACATCACCACCACTATCAACCCAGCGCATCACTTGTACAAAAGGTTGCGCGTTGGAGCCTTGAGGGTATTCCATCACGATAAATAAATCGTTCTCCACATGCTGTCCCGTGAATCGATTATTACCATCTGGGCCAACTTGGTCTTGGAAATACCAAAAACCCATAATCGCATCACCATTGTTGGCAAATCGTTCAGCACCAAAATAGAAAATCAAGTCACCCGCTTCGTTGTAAGCAGCCGAATAACCATTTCGCAAATCATCTTTATCGGGCACAGCTCCATCTTTATACCACCATTGAGTCACATCATTGATGTCTTTTGAGCCACCTTTCCAGAAAATAGTTTTTGGCGGTAAATCGGCCACTACGCCTGTAGCCACCAATTCACCACTAGCTAAGGCCGTATTGACATTTTGCCAATCATCCGCCGCTGTATCTTTGGCAGTGTTACCATCTAACTCGAGTGGATCAACCGCAAAAGTGGCGGACGCACAAAAGCAGGCAGCAAAAGCTCCCGTTAACAATTGTTTAAGTTTCATAAGAATTCCTCCGAAAATTTCCCTAATATTTTTCGACCTTCCTGGTGGCTTGCGCCCAAGAGGACTGTCAGAGTAGTAACAAGCAAAGCTCATTACTTACTTGTTGAGAGCATTTTTCATGCCAGGTTGAATAAACGTTTGATTTATTGAGAATAATTTTTAGAGAGGAATATTCATCGAAGCGAAGTTAGCTATAGTTGCTTTATTTTTGTTACGCACATACTCAACTTAGCTCAGGTTTTGAGTTAATCAATAAGTTAGAGCATTTTTAATGTCACATTTTAAATACAGTTTTTTAAGCAGGCTTTTATGATTTTATACTTCCATAAAAAAACCCTTGTAAAAACAAGGGCTTTTCAATGTATCAATTAGGATACAAAAAGAATCTATCTTAACGGAATAATTTACCTGCCATTCCCATTAAGTCATCCATCATAGAGCCGTCGCTATCAGCATCTAGCAAACTTTCAATCATATTTTTATTGCCGCCCATCGGCTGTCTAGCTTGCTCTTTGCCTAGTGAACCCATCAATACTGACGCTGCCATTGGCAACATTTTCTTTAAAATTGAAGAGTCCAATCCTGATTGCTGAGAGGCTTGCTGAGCCACTTGGCGTGAAACTTCTTTTGAACCAAAAATATGACCCAAGATAGAGTTACCATTATCCACCGCTTGTGGCTGACCTAAAAGTTCAGGCTGATCAACGTATTGCTGATTTTTGTTTCTGTTCAATGCTTCTAACAATGACTCCAAACCGCCTTGTTGTTTCACGTTACGCTGCATACCGCCCTGTAGCGCTGGCAATAATGAACCTAATCCCTTCAGCGCATCACCCGCGTCCAAATTGAGATTTTTTGCAATTTGGCCAATGGCGCCAGAATTTTGTTGGCCCAATACCATTTCTAATAAATTACCCATAAGATCGATCTCCTAAATAAACTGCAACAAGGCGTTGCATCACAATAACCAATACACTATATGATGGCGTCTGGTTATAATCCAATAATAGAATCAATCATTTAACACTATTTAACAGTTGCCGATCAACTTATGAGTTCCCAACTTGATAACTTCAAACAAGCCGTTTACTTTTGGGTCGCGCAAATACCCAAAGGGAAAGTCGCCAGCTATGGCCAGATAGCGCGCTTAGCGGGTTATCCAAGGCATGCGCGGCACGTTTCTAAAGCATTAGGCTCTGCCGATAAGTCATTGAAATTACCTTGGCAAAGGGTGATAGCGGCCAGTGGTAAGATTGCTTTTGATAAGGACTCTGATGGCTATGCCAGACAATCAAATTTATTACAAAAAGAAGGCGTTAAGATCATAAAAGGCAAAATTGATTTGAAACAATTCGGCTGGCAAATCGTCGAGAATGATAACAGTGACCTCAGCCCCGAAGAATTTTTTAAATAATGAGCAACCCGTCCAAAAAGCAGTTAGACAAAAAGCCTCTGTGGCGCCACTTTGTCGAATTATTGATTTTAATCGCCATTATCAGCGCTATCTGGCAATGGCAAGAACGGCATCTACTGAGCAAGCAAGATAAAGCTCAAGCACCGAGCCAAGTATTAGTAGGGCTGGATCAAAAAACTTATGCCCTGCCGATCAAAGGTCAGAAGCAGCTGGTTTATTTTTTTGCGCCTTGGTGCACTGTCTGTCGCCTCTCCATAGGTAATATTGAATCACAAAAAGCCGGTCTTTTAGCAAAGGGTTATCAAGTTCGCTATGTGGCACTAGATTGGCAATCTCAAGCTGAAGTTGAAACCTTTGTTGCCGATAAAGAACTGACTTTCCCAGTGTTAATGGGCAGCCTCGAAACCATGCAGCAGTATCAGATCAAAGGTTTTCCCACCTACTACTTAATTGATGAAAACGGCGCAATCACCGCAGGCTCACAAGGCTACTCGACCAGTTTTGGGATTTGGCTTAGAAGCCTAGCCGAAGGCCAATAAAAACCTCAAACAATAATGAGAATCATTTGCACTTGCTGAAATTTTAGTTTATAGTTCTTAGTACAAACTTTGATAGTTTTGCTGAATTTTAATAACCATAAATGTTTCTAAAGAACTCTATCTCTAGAAATCATGTCTCTTCACGCTAATCAACCCCACTAGTTTCACGACTGAGGGAATTTTTTTACAGGATTAGTGCAAATGACTCAAATGAGAAATTTCATCAAACTTGCGTAAAGCGTTTAATACCGATCTAACCGCTTCAAGCTGTTCTTTATAGACCTCTTCGGCAATCGGCAGGATCTGCGCTGGGCCGGGTGGTAACTGCTTAGCCGCGACCGAATCGCGCATTTTTGGCAAGAAAATAAACTGCAACCATTGCTCAAACCTCATGGTATCCACCGCAAATGGCATGCTTGATTCCATCGCTTCTTGGCTCGGTGCTACTGATGACCAAAGTTTGGCCTCTTTTAAGGCGTTTTCGAGTAGATCAAAGTTCTCAGAATATTTGGTAAACCAATCAATTTGGCTCATTCTCAATCCTTCTCAGTTTCATTATTAGATTTATATTTATCAGGAGCTAACACTTGGATCACATCGCCATCAGCAGCAAAGCCATAACAAGAATCCACTAACGAGTCATTGACTGGAAACTTACCATCTTGGCCAAAAGTTAAGTAGGGATAAATCGCTTGGATCGCCGTGGTTGCCATTGGTCGTAATAACTCCACAATATGGGAACAACCTGCTGCCCCACCAATTCGAGCTTTTGCTTCTTGCGTCCAACCACTTTTAATCTTCAAACCCACTAACCGCTCGACATTTTCCTCAATCGTTGGACAGCGCTTAAACGGCGTTGTGATCAAACTGGCTTCTGCCGCTTGAATCACCAGTTCATTATTCAGGGTCAAACGCAACCAAATATCATGCACTAACTCGCCAACCGGCAAAATGCCACGTTGCAAAGTCGGAAAAGGATAAGCTTTATCGTCCGTTAGATTAGCTTCAATATCCCAAAGGCCATCCTCCCGCAAATAAGCATTGGGGCGAATACGTCTTTGATGAATTAGTTTACGAGATTGCGGTTTAGATAAACTCATAGGACTATTATTATTTCTGTTCACCTTTTTTACAAGACTCTTAATTTAGGCATATAAAAAAGCCCGCAAATTGCGGGCTTAAAAGGATCTAACTTTATGACTAAAAGTTAAAAAGCTTTGAGCTTTAAACTGTTGCAACTAATGACCCCAGAACAAACACGGGCTGTCTTGTCCCGTGTTTAAGAGTCAAACAAATAGCTTTAGAAGCGCCAGTTGGCAGTCAAGCGAGCATTAAAAGGTGCGCCCACTGTAACTTGGTGTGTACTATGCGAACTAGGGAAGTAAGTTTCATCAGTTAAATTCTCAATATTCAACTGTAATCTTAAATCTTGATTCACATCAAAGTAAGACATCGCATCAAAACGAGTATAACTTGGCAGCACCGCGCTGTTGTCATTGTTGATGAAACTCTTGTCTTGATGAGACAAGCCAATACCGAAGCCGAAACGATCAGTCACTTGGAAATTGTTCCATACAGAGAACATATTCTCAGGCAACTCACGTGGTTTCAAGCCTGTCGGCCCATTGCGATCTACTTGCTCGCCATCAAGGTTACTGTAACCCGCTGAAATGAACCAATTATCGTTTACCTGCCCTTTCAACTGAATTTCAAAGCCATCGATTTCTGAGTCAATCACATCCAAAGTCGAGGGATCATTATCAGCAACTTGCGGCGAACTTTGCTCCAATTCAAAGAAGGCAACCGTCAAGCTCAAAGCATTAGACAAGTTCCACTTCAAACCAATCTCGCGATTAGTGAAAGTATTTGGATCTAGTTGGTTATTACTGCCATTGATGTTGGCATATTGCTCACCACTGCGAGGTAAGAAAGACTCACTATAGCTACCATAAATAGAAACATCTTCCATTGGCTTGTATATCATGCCAAAACGTGGAGAAACTTCTTCATCTTTACGATTGCGGTTTTCATCGCTGACCACGTTATAAACATCAATGTCAAAACTGTCAAAACGTGCACCCAGAACCAAGTCAAAGTTATCAGATAACTGAATTTCGTCTTGCAAGTACAATGATGTAACATCAATCTTGACGTGAGTATCATCATTCAAATCAACAGTGAAATCATTAATAGTTTGAACACCATTGGCATTCACCCCAACACCACCAGACAAATTTAGTGGACGAGTGATCGAGAAGATTTCGTTATCATCCATGGTGGTGTTCCAGAAAGTATTGTAGCGGTCTTGATCTGAAGATGTATTGACCATTTCGATACCAGCCAACAAGGTATGCTGCACACTGCCAGTATCAAACTCACCAATCAAATTACCGCTAATAATGAAGTTTTCACGCTGCGTAGTATCAAGATAGCCATCCAACGTCACTTCGTTAGGGCTGCTCGTTTGATCATAGCTAGAAACGTATAAATTCTGGTATAACTTGTCGTAATCGCCATAGAAAGCGCTAACATTACCCTTCAAATAATCACTGAACTCATGTTGCAGAGCAGCTCGGAACAAATGAGCTTTTAACTGGGTAACATTGAGTTCTGGATCGCCAAATACGATATTATCCAACGCCTCAACAGGACGCCCATCGCTGCCCGTTGGGATACCTCGATCAATGAATCGCTCATGATCGATGTACTCATACGATAAGTCCAGAGTCGTGGTATCAGCCAACTCGAAGCGTGCTGTTGGATTGATGCCTACCCGCTCGCCATCAAAGAAGTCTCGGTGATTTTCTAAACCTTCGAACATGGCATTGATACGAAAAGCGGCGTCATCGCTGTTAGAAACATTGCTATCCAATTGGATACCATAGCTACCGAATGAGTCAATGCTTGCCTGCATGGTATTAAATGATTCGCCAAGTACACCTTTCTTGGTAACGCGGTTCAAGATCCCGCCTGTGCCGCCACGTCCAAACAACAAAGCATTAGGACCACGTAAAATTTCCACTTGCTCCAAGTTATACAGTGGACGGTAATACTGTACGTCATCACGCATACCATCAATAAAGAAGTCAGCGGTAGAGCGCACGCCACGGAATACTACGGCATCACGATGACCTTCACCTTGTGTGTTACTAACACCAGGGATGTAATCAATGATGTCACCGATACTATTGAAACCTTGCAATTTAATTTGCTCATCAGTAACGATGCTTAAACTTTGCGGTACATCGAGAATTGGAGTTGGCGTTTTTACAGAGTTTACTTTATCCAAATATAGGTGTTGACCAACAACAACAATGGTTTCAGCCTCGTCTTTTAAGTCTTTGTTAGATTTTTCTTCGAATTCTTCGGCTAACAAAGCAACTGGTTGCGCAGCCAAGGCTAAAGAAACAGCTATAACGCTCAATTTTGGTAGTACTTTCATAAAATCTCTACTTAACAATGGTATGTGATTGGGAACGAGCGCATTATAGATCTAAATGATAATGATTATCAATTAGATTATTAATAAATATTTAACTTTTTAGGCATTTTTTTGATTCTCTTTTATAATATTAGGATTAACAGCTCGGAGTTTAATATGAAAGTATCCTTGTTATTCAGTAGCCTAACTGTCGTTTTAGCGCTTGCCGGTTGTTCGAATGAGCCAAAAGAAAGCGATAAATTACTATCCGACTATAAAAAACAGCAGTTGGAGAAAGCTAAACAAGTTGAAGCAGAGATGAATAAGCGAGTCGATAATATTAATAAGCAGCTGGATGAACTCGAAGAAAAGCAAAAAGACGACCCGCAATAACTAATAGCTATAACAAAAATCAATCATGAAACGATCGAATCTCATCACCCTTGCGGGCGCTACTACCCTGCGCAATGAATTAGCTCACATCGTTCGAGTACTTCGTCCAGAAGTGACTAAAGCACTTGGCGCAGCGGCAGCCGAAGGCGATCGCAGTGAAAACGCTGAGTACATTTACCGCAAAAAGCAATTACGGGAAATTGATCGCCGTTTGCGCTACTTGCAAAAGCGCTGCGAAGAGTTTCAGGTGATTGAGCATAAGCCCAAAGATCAAGATAGAGTATTTTTTGGTGCCGAAGTCACCCTTGAAGATGAAGCTGGGGTCGAAGTCATGTACCGGATTGTCGGTTCAGATGAATTCGACCAAGAAAAACACTACATCAGTGTGGACTCGCCGATGGCTCGCGCCTTATTGAAAAGGCAACTGGATGATGAGGTTCGAGTACAGCTGCCTGATGGTCATAAAGACTATTGGATCACAGCGATTTATTACCCGGATTTAGGATAATAAGAGTTAATTCTTTACCCTTTGATAAGTCAGTGGTTGTTCTTTGACACTACCATCTTTGTACTTCATGACGATATAACCATCGATCGCATCGTCACCTTTTTTATAGAAACTTAAACCAGAAAAGTGCACCGCATCTTTTTCTAGCTTTACCAATTTGAATTTCACAAAGTCTTCCTTACTTTCCCAAGCAGTGAAATCAGCACTAAAATGCTTGACCAATAAGGCTAAACTATCGTTTTCTTCAATCAGCAACATTAATTCATAAAAAGATACGCCCTTCTCTTTATCATAGAGTTTAAACATGCCTACCATGGTATTAGCCGACTCAGGGTTCCAGACTTCTTCAAATTGGCTACCAAAGGCTGTGCCTTGCCATGAACCCACCAACCACTTAACGTCCTGCAAATTAGCTGCTGGCTGAGCTTCATTATCACTAAGTTTATAGGTATGTTCGGTGCGTTTTTCGGCAGCAATTGCACTAAAAGCCATGAAACAAATGGCTATTAATATGATCTTGAAATTCATAACTTATCTCCTGTTACTTCCTCATAATAATGATGTATGAAGAAGAAAGAAATAGGCAACGCAATAATTCAAAGATTGTCAGAATTAGTATCTTTTTTGTTTTCAGAAGAAAAGCGTTTGCCCAGTGCATCTTTAACCGCCTGATAACCCTTCTCAGTCAACTGACCCGTTTTGATTTCGTTAACCAGCGTGTCTTCAACAATCTTAGCGGCATCATCTACCGTCATCATTCCTTTTTTATAAGAACGGCTATGTTTAAACAAATTGATATGGTGATCGGTACGACGGCCAAAAGCCATCAACTTTTCAAAATGCGATTCTTTACGCGGACCATCATGAGTCAGATCCAATATATAACAAACGACTGCTACTGGACTTAATAATAAATCCCGCGCCGCATCAGCGAATAACTTCAATTGAAACAGCAGTAATTCTCGTGTCTTTTCCCAGATATCTTGTTTTTTTTCGTTTGTCATCTCGTTTAACTCGTATTATTTTTCATCTATTACTCTTAATAATGAGCGTAAAAAACCTTTGCAGTAATCATAATTTAAATATACTGATAACTATCGAGAGCCTTTAGTGCGAGACAAAAATTTCTGAAAGCGCGGAATGTATAATAATACCTGAGCATTTGAAGAAATTTTTAACAAAGCAATAAAGGGTCGCAGACGTTATCAGAATTTTCGATTATATCGCTCGCGATTTTCTTGTTTCGCCCATTCGCTTTTCTTCAGCATCACATAAACCGATCCTAACCCACCGTGCTTAGGCTGTGCACTATGAAAAGCGATAATATCTGTAATTTCTTGTAACCAATGATTAACGTGGCTCTTAATAACCGCTTGGGGCCTGCTTCGCTCACCTTTACCATGAGTTATTAAAAGTAACCTTTTATCTTTCTTTTGACAATTTTGAATAAAATAAAACACATCATCACGTGCTTCTTTAACCGTTCGACGATGTAGGTCAATTGACGCTTCAATAGGGTATTTGCCTAAGCGCATATTTTTATAGACAAACTCTTGCACCCCATTCTTTTTAAACTCCAACCAATCATCGGGCTGAACCATTTCCACAAAATCGGTAGTCAAAGGGTTCGGATCACTATTAGGTTTACGGCCTAATGCATCTTCTTGTCGTGCTTTTTGCGCCAAACTCAATTCATCATTTTTCTGATGTAAATTCACCTGATCGTTTTGTAGCTTTTTTACGCCCTTGAGTTCTTTTTTGAAGAGTTCAAAATCATCGTTCATAATAAAATCTCCGCTAGGCTTGCAAGGCTTCTTGCATCGCTTCCAGTTCTTCCCAGCGCTCAAACTTAGTTTCTAACTCAGTTTCCAATTGACTCATTTGCTCGTTAGCATGGGTAATTTCACTTTTAGCCTGCTGATAAAATTCCGGCTGTGCCATCTGCTGCTGTAACTCACCAATTTTAGCTTCCAGCTCGGCAATTGCTTGAGGCAACGCATCCAGTTCTCTTTGATCCTTATAGCTGAGTTTTTTACTACTAGGCTTTTTCTTAACTGCTTTCGCTTTGACGTCAGCTTTTGCGGCAGCTTCATTAGGCTTTTGCCTAAGCCAATCATCGTATCCGCCCACATACTCAGACACCTTGCCCTCGCCTTCAAATACAATGGTGCTGGTGACCACATTGTTCAAGAAATCGCGATCGTGCGAGACCATCAAAATAGTGCCTTGATAAGCCTCAAGCATTTCTTCAACCAGCTCCAAAGTTTCGATATCTAAATCGTTAGTTGGCTCATCCAGCACCAGTAAATTCGAGGGTTTGGCTAAAATCTTCGCTAGTAATAGGCGATTGCGCTCACCACCCGACAAGGCGGTGATAGGCGCTCGCGCTCGCTCAGGAGTAAACAAAAAATCCTGCATGTAGCTGATAACATGACGATCCTTGCCATTAATGGTCATCATGTCTTTACCTTCGGACACATTATCCATAGCCGAAGCTGTTTCATCGAGCTGTGCTTTGTGCTGATCGAAATAAGCGATTTGCAGCTTGGTGCCGAGCTTCACCTCACCTGTTTGCGGTTCAAGCTCACCTAACAACATGTTAATTAAGGTTGTTTTACCAGCGCCATTAGGGCCAATAATACCGATCCGATCGCCGCGCATAATCAAGGTTGAGAAATTTTTAACAATGGCTTTGCCTTGATAGTCGATACCAATATTATTGGCTTCAACCACTTTTTTCCCTGAAACTTCAGCCTGCTGTAGCTTGATATCGACCTTGCCAATCAGGTTTCTGCGCTCGGCTCTTTCTTGACGAGCAGCTTCCAATCGACGTACCCGACCTTCATTCCTAGTACGGCGAGCTTTTATCCCTTGGCGGATCCAAACCTCTTCTTGCGCCAGTTTCTTATCAAATTCTTGATTCTGCTTTTCCTCTGCCGCCAGCTGTTCAGCCTTGCGGCGCAAATAATTGTCATAATCACCAGGCCAAGAGGTTAGTTTTCCCCTATCTACTTCAATGATCCGTGTGGCTAGATTTTTCAAAAAGCGTCTATCGTGTGTAATAAAGAGTAAGCTGCCTTGATAGGACTTTAAAAAACCTTCCAGCCATTCTATCGACTCGATATCCAAGTGGTTGGTAGGTTCGTCTAAAAGTAACAAATCAGGCTCTTCGACCAAGGCTTTTGCTAATAACACGCGGCGTTTCATACCGCCTGACAAAGCCGAAAAAGCCATATCGGCATTTAAACTCAAGCGTTTAATGACCGTTTGTACTTTCTGCTCTAAGCCCCAACCTTCTCGCTCTTCAATTTGTTGTTGAATATCTGCAAGTTTCTCTAAATCTTTTAGATCAGAAGAAAAACTTAACTCATGAAATTGTTGAATAAGACTGCCAAGATTACCCAAGCCCTCAGCGACAATGTCAAATACTGAGCCATTGGTATCTCGCGGTACTTCCTGCGTCAACTTAGCGATTTTAACGCCCTGCAAAAAGCGAATTTCACCATCATCGGGGATCACTTCTTGATTGATGACTTTTAACAAAGTCGATTTACCTACGCCATTGCGCCCAATCAAACAAACGCGCTCGCCAGGCTCAATCGCAAAATCCACTTTATCGAGCAGCGCAGGGCCGCCATAACTCACTTCAACTTGGTTTAAGGTTACTAATGCCATGAAAACGGATAAAATATTTCGATAATCGCATTTTAACCCAAACCGCCAGTAATGACCTGCCCTCTTTGTCTAGAATCGGACATTTCTTTTTATCATCAAGATAAGCGTAGAGACTACTGGCAGTGTGGTCATTGTGACCTAGTGTTTGTCGAACCTAAGAACTTTTTAAGCGCAGAAGACGAAAAGCGGGAATATGATTTGCACCAAAATGATCCCAATGACTTAGGCTATCGTAGATTTCTAAACAAGTTAGTCGAACCCATGATAGAACGACTCACACCTGGTTCAAAAGGCTTAGATTTCGGTTGTGGCCCTGGCCCCACACTAGCTTTAATGTTTCAAGAGTTGGGCTTTGCAACAGAAAACTACGATCCTATTTATGCCAATCGGCCCGAATTATTGCATCGCCAATATGACTTTATTTGCGCTACCGAAGTATTAGAACATCTGCATCAGCCACATAAAGAATTGAATCTATTAAAGAAAATGCTCAAAGCTAATGGCTTATTCGGGATTATGACTAAACGAGTCATTGATTTAGCCGCTTTTAAGAATTGGCATTATAAAAATGATCCTACACACGTATGCTTTTATAGCGAAGCCACTTTTAAATATATCGCTGCCCATTGGGACTTAAATTTGAACATCATTTCGAGTGATACGGTTATTTTGCAAAATAACCCTAATTAGCCGCAGGAATGGGCTTGCCAAAAAATCGGCTTAGGGTAAAATGCCAAGCCGACCAAGAGCTCTCTTGGTTTCAATGATAAATGGGCCCGTAGCTCAGTTGGTTAGA
>JABXIW010000248.1 GCA_013372875.1 Gammaproteobacteria bacterium
AAGTATCCGCCGATGAGGGCAGCGACACAAGTTAGAAACCACATCATAGCAATTGTCCTTGGTTGGGTAGGGTAATTTTTTAATCTCAGGGTGCATGTTATGCGGCATTTGTGCTAAATGCATTCGCTTAGTAGATGAGTGGTCGAATAGAGTAGCGAGTGGTCGATATACCGATTGAGTGGTTTGGGATGCTAGTGAGTGGCGCGTTTCATCATTAAGTGGTTTAACGGCAGCGTGAGTGGCGAAATCTGAGTGTTGAGCGGCAGATTCTGAGAATTAGTGATAAGCTTGTTTTGAAAACAATCAGTTAAGGAAGAGTTATGAAAAAAGCGACGTTAGGGTTGGCGCTGGTATTATTGGCTGGGTGTGCTGCAACCACGGAAGATCTCGCCAAATCGGGTGATTGGTTTCAGATTGGTTATCAAGATGGCATCGCAGGGCACACTTCTCGTAGTGTAAAAGAGCTGCAAACGTTGGGCACTGCTAACCCTGGTGATTATGACCGTGGCTATTTGGAAGGTGTCGCTGAATATTGCAATCCAGACTTTGCTTATCAAATGGGTCTATCTGGCCAATATTATGAGGGTGTCTGTGAGGGCACTGAGCAAGCGCAAAAATTCCGTATGGAATGGCAACGAGGCTGGAACGAATACAGTAATTAATAAATACAGCAATTAACACCAAGACTCATTCTGTTTCATAATCAAGACGATAGTTTGGCTTGTTGAACTTCTGACAATTCTATCGGACCGCTTTGGTCTACTTGGCTCATTGAGATTGAGTAATAAGTGATATTGAAATATGAAAAAGTACTTTTTAGTTGCGTTAGTATTACTGCCGCTAACCGCAAGTGCCGGCAATGTGCTGAAAGACACGATCAAAGCGAAACGCAAATACGACCATAACAAGCATCAGATTGCGAATACGCTCAATAATACCAAGCGGGATATTGAAGATCTCACCAACGGTACTTACGTGCAAAACAAAATGAAACGGGAAGTGAACGAGGCGACAAGCCAGTACACGAATAAAGTGGAACGCGTTAAAAATGCCACTGATCCAGACCAGATCAAGCGTAAGGTGAATAACGAGTTAAATCGCGAATTTGATGAGTGGCTGTATGATGAGGATTGATGCTTGATGTGTCAGCACCGGTAAAAAGAGAAGGTGGCCCATGAGCCACCTTTTTACTGTCCAACCTTCTTACATTAGGTCAGTTTGCTTTGTGGCTTTCTACCGCTTTACGCAAGAAGCCCTCTTGATGATGAAGGTGCTGACGTGCGGACTCGATATCAAGATCGGTCAAGATCATTAAGATTGCCAGTTTCACCTCATAATTGGTCTTCTTAAGTACCTCGGTTGCCTCTTCTTTAGTGCACTCCGTCGCCTGCATAACAATGCGAGCAGCACGCGCGACCAATTTGTTGTTGGTCGCTTTCACGTCCACCATCAAGTTTTGGTAGCTCTTACCTAAACGGATCATACTTGCTGTAGTGAGCATGTTGAGCACCAACTTTTGCGCGGTGCCTGATTTTAAGCGAGTGGACCCCGTCAAGGCTTCAGGGCCAACAACGGGGCTTATTGCGATATCAGCAATATCTGCGATAGGAGAATCCGGATTGCACGACAACGCAACGGTAGTTGCACCAATCGTATTCGCGTATTCCAAACCGCCAATCACATAAGGTGTACGACCACTAGCTGCTATTCCTACCAGTACATCATTGCTGCTGAAGTCGATAGCCTTTAAATCTTGCTCACCAAGTTGAGGTGAATCTTCCGCGCCTTCTTTGGCTTTTAGTATCGCGTCTGGGCCACCAGCGATAAGGCCAATCACCATTTTGTCCGATACGCCAAACGTTGGTGGGCATTCCGAGGCATCCAGTACACCTAAACGGCCGCTCGTTCCCGCGCCCATATAAATTAAGCGTCCACCCACTTTAAAGGCGTCGGTGATCTTATCAACCGCTTGAGCAATTTCAGGCAGCACTTTTTCAACGGCAAGCGGAACGAGTTTGTCCTGTTGGTTGATGCGTTGAACAATATCGAGAGAAGGCAGCAAGTCGATGTCCATGGTATCTGGATTTCGCCCTTCAGATACCAGATGGGATAAAGCTGCGATAAGTGCATCGTTCGTCATAATGAATTAAGCCTTTTTGTTTAGGGTCTATTGCCCTTAATTTTTTGAATAGAGCACACCAAGTGAAGAGAGGCGACTTGCCCCTGTGACTTCCGGTAAATTGCTAGGGAGGCCATGAATATGGCGCTGCGCAAGCCAAGCAAACGCCATTGCTTCCATGTAGTCGCCATCAACGCCTTTATCGGTAGTGGTTGTCACATGCCATTGGGGGAGAAGTTCCGCTAAACGTTGCATCAAAAGTGGGTTGCGTGCACCGCCGCCGCAAACCAACAGCTGAGGAGTCTTGCCATACGTGAACTTTGTTACGTCATGCGCAATAGTGAGCGCGGTGTATTCGCACAAAGTGCGTTGGACGTCTTCGACGGATACATCGTAATTGGCTAACTGGTGATGTAGCCAATCCATGTTGAACAGTTCACGTCCGGTACTCTTCGGGGCAGACATTGCGAGATAAGGCTCTTTAAGTAAATGAGCCAGCAATGCTTCGTTGACGCTGCCTCGCTGGGCAAGTTGCGCATCTTCGTCGAAACCGTGACCAGTATGTCGCTCACACCATGCGTCCATCAACATATTGCCCGGCCCCGTATCGTAGCCGTGCACGGGTTGCTGCGGATGCAAAACTGAAATGTTGGCAATGCCGCCGATGTTTAGCACGACCGTTGTGGAATCTTGCATGGCAAAGATACTTTTATGAAAAGCGGGAACCAGCGGTGCACCTTGACCACCTAGCGCCATATCTTTACGTCGAAAATCTGCAACCGTATCAATCCCTGTTTTCACTGCGATGATGTTGGCATCACCCAACTGAGTGGTAAATGGCAAGTCTCCGGTAGGCTGATGGAACACTGTCTGACCGTGATTACCAATCGCACGAATTTGTTCTGCGACGTAACCAGACTTATTGAGTAGCTGCAACACGGCATCTGCAAATAGGTGGCCGAGCTGGTGGTCAAGTTCACCGATGGCTTTTAAGTTTGTCGCTTGACCGGTACAAACCGATAACAGCATTTCTTTCAGTGCTGTGGGCATTGGGTAATCGTCGTGCGCAACCAGACGAACGTGCTCATCACTTATTTCAACCAGAGCGGTATCAACGCCGTCCATACTCGTTCCAGACATCACACCAATGTACAGTTCGTTAAATTTCATAGCCGATCTCGTCAATTCTTCATTCACTTATTGTAAAGCAAATCTGAAGCGAATAACCTCAT
>JABXIW010000092.1 GCA_013372875.1 Gammaproteobacteria bacterium
AAAACGTAGTGAACACAGCAAAAGAACTACTAGCGTAATCGAGACAGTTGTTTAAACCGGCTCTGTTGAGCGGTTGTGAGAAAAGGCCATCATGTTGATGGCCTTTTTATTTGTCTCAATATTTCCAATCTAGCGGAATACTTTGGTGAATATCTTCAAGCAGTACGGATAAGCGAAGAGGATGACGCCCTGCTGGTGTATAACAGTTGATCGTTATTGGCTCTGAAAGCCAGCCTTCAAGGCATGGGGTGATACGGCCGGGGTGATGTTTCTCATACCCTTGTGCAGTCCAAGTTGGCAAGAGACCAATGCCGTGTCCGTTGGCGATACTATCGATCTGCATAGCAATGTTGTCGCTATAGAGTCGGCTGACAAATGGTTCTAGAAAAAACTCCCCTTGTTCTGGGTGCGAGAGTAGCAAACCATTCTCTTGTATCGACCCAAAATCTATCCACGGATGTTTGTTTAGTTCTCTCGGGTGGTGGATGGGGCCATGTTTTTCGATGTAGTTTGGCGACGCGAATGGGGTGTAACGAAATACGCCAAGCGTTTCTTTGCGCCAATCCAGCCCTTTGTGTTCACCTAGCCAGATAAACAAATCTGGATCGTGGTGTGTATCGGAAAAATCACTGGTGAGCTGGACTCTGACGTCAGGGTTCTCCGCCAGAAATTCATTGAGCACATCGCCTAACCAACTGCGAACTAACGCTGCGTGGCAAACGATATGTAGAGAGCCTGATACTTGATTATTTAAGCCTTGAAGCGCCTCATAACTTTCCTCGCTGAGCTCTAGGATCTGGCGGCTGTAGTCGGCAAAAATCTCCCCTGCGCGTGTCAGAATCAAGCGGTTGCCTTGTCGAGTTGTTAGCGCTTGGCCAAAGTCGGCTTCTAATTGTGCTAAGCGGCGGCTCACGGTGGATTTCGGCTGATTCAATGCTTTGGCGGCTGCGGTCAAACTTTTGTGTTGGTTAAGCGCATCAAAAGCACGAATTGATGCTAAGTCGTGCATATCTTACTCCTTACTGCGTTATGTACGGATTCCATATATGGGAAGAACCGTTCCATAACTCTCACTATGCATCTCATTCTATTTATGAATAATTCCACTTCGAAAATAATAATCATTATCAATTATGGAGATGTAGATGTCCACTCTTAGACTGCCAGTGCTAACTGCAACTGGTGTTTTAGCCTTCGTCAGTGTCCCTCATGTATTTGCTAACGACTCAGTTTCTAAAATGGAAACCGTCGTGGTGACAGCGTCAAGTTATGAGCAATCCCAAGCGGATGCGCCTGCAAGTATTAGTGTTATCTCGCGAGAAGAATTGGACTCGCGCTACTACCGCGACGTGACTGATGCACTGAAAAGTGTGCCGGGTGTTGTTGTGACTGGTGGTGGTGATACAACCGATATCAGCATTCGTGGTATGGGCTCTAAGTACACGTTAATTCTTGTGGATGGTAAGCGCCAAAGTACTCGCGAAACTCGCCCAAATAGCGATGGCCCTGGTATTGAACAAGGTTGGTTGCCACCACTTCAAGCCATTGAGCGAATCGAAGTGATCCGTGGCCCGATGTCGACACTATATGGTTCCGATGCGATTGGTGGTGTGATTAACGTGATCACCCGTAAAGATGCGCTTGAGTGGACAGGTAATGTGCAGCTGGGGACGGTTATCCAAGAAAACAGCCGTTCTGGTGGTGAACAGAGTGCGAACTTCTTTGTAAATGGCCCTCTTGCAGAAAACTTGTTGCTACAGGTTTATGGTCAATACACCGCAAGGGAAGAAGATGACATTGATTATGGTTATGAAGACAAAGATATGCAGAGCATATCTTCAAAACTGATCTATCAAATCAATGATCGTCACTCTGTGCAGTTAGAGGGTGGTACATCGGCACAAAGTCGTCGCGGTAATGTTGGTCTTTCTGTACCTACGACTGGCTGTCGTAGAGGCTGTGAAGATTCATTGAATGAATACCGTCGTAACTACGTTACGCTTAGTCACACCGGGGAGTGGGAGTTATTGGGTAACTCTGATACCTACTTGCAGCGCGAGGAGAGTGAAAACAAATCTCGCGAAATGACTATTGTAAATACCACGTTTAAATCCAGCGTAGTTAAAGGGCTGGGCGCGCATACTCTAACAACTGGTGTCGATGCGACGCATGCCGAGTTGGAAGATTTTACGTCCAACAAAGCATCATCTAAAACGAAAGCATCAAATACACAATGGGCTGTGTTCATCGAAGATGAATGGAAGATCGCAG
The DNA here is from genome assembly GCA_013372875.1 of Gammaproteobacteria bacterium. The sequence continues at coordinate 2,272 of JABXIW010000092.1, forward strand.
AACCTTTTAGTCTGACATTAGGTGGTCGTTTGGATCACGATGAAAACTATGGCGCGCATTTTAGCCCTAGAGTGTATGGTGTGTGGCGTGTTGATCCTGCTTGGACGGTCAAAGGCGGTGTGGCGACAGGCTTCCGCTCTCCTCAGTTACGTGAAATTACCCCAGGTTGGGCGCAAGTCAGTGGTGGCGGTAATATTTATGGTAACCCAGATTTGGATCCGGAAACTTCCCTGAACAAAGAAATCAGTGTGCTTTACCAAGGTGATTCTGGTCTTGATGTGACATTAACCGCCTTCCACAATGAGTTTAAAGATAAGATTACTCGCGTGGTGTGCCCAGATACAATTTGTACGGATGGCCCAAACCAATGGGGGGCGGATCCTACTTACCGCATTAATGTGGATGAAGCTGTTACTCAGGGTGTAGAAGCAACGTTGGCGAAACCACTAACCGAGACTATCTACTTAAGCTCAAGCTATACCTTTACCGACTCGGAGCAAAAAACGGGTGAATACAAAGGCATGCCACTTCAGCAACTTCCAAAGCATCTGTTTAATGTTGATGTCACTTGGCAAACAACAGACAACCTAGAGAGTTGGACGAAAGTGACCTACCGAGGCAAAGAAATGGATCCGGTCACTGGCCCATCACGCAACAGCATCGTTGAACCTGCTTATACGTTTGTAGATGCCGGCGTAACGTATCAGTTGACGGATAACACCAAGATCAAAGGTGCGATTTACAACCTGTTCGATGAAGACATCAACTACAAAGAATATGGGTACGTCGAAGATGGACGTCGTTACTGGTTAGGGTTAGACGTAGCGTTCTAATCTCTTTCAAAGAAGGCTGGGCTATGTCCCAGCCTTTTTAAATCATGCTTTACTATGATTCATTAGGTGCGTTTTTCAGCCTTATCAGGTACTATCTGTGCCACGAAATTTTTGGTGGGGCGAAGGATAAATGCTAAA
>JABXIW010000157.1 GCA_013372875.1 Gammaproteobacteria bacterium
ACAACAAGGGCATCAACAAAAAAGGCGGTGGCTTATCAGCCGATGCACTCACGGAAAAAGACAAAGCTGACATCATCACAGCCGCAGAAATTAAGGTCGACTATTTGGCCATTTCTTTCCCACGCAATGGCGAGGACATGCACTATGCCAGACGCTTGGCCCGGGATGCCGGCTTAGAAGCAAAACTCGTCGCAAAAGTAGAACGTGCAGAAACCGTCGCCACGAGCGAGTCGATTGACGATATCATCCTAGCTTCTGACGTCGTGATGGTCGCTCGCGGCGATTTAGGCGTTGAGATTGGCGATCCTGAGCTGATCGGTGTTCAGAAAAAACTCATTCGTCGAGCTCGCAGTTTGAACCGAGTCGTCATTACTGCAACTCAAATGATGGAATCCATGATCAATAGCCCAATGCCAACGCGTGCAGAAGTCATGGACGTAGCAAACGCCGTTTTGGATGGCACCGATGCCGTGATGCTGTCTGGAGAGACCGCTGCCGGTCAATATCCGGTAGAGACCGTGAAATCAATGGCGGATGTCTGTATTGGCGCAGAAAAGATGTCTGAAGCAAGTCTATCGACCTACCGTCTCGACCGCACCTTTGAAACAGCAGAAGAGACCATTGCAATGGCAACCATGTACTCAGCGAACCACATGGAAGGCATCAAAGCGATGATTGCGTTAACAGAGTCAGGAAGAACAGCTTTGATGATGTCACGCCTAAGCTCTGGTTTGCCGATTTTTGCTTTATCGCGTAACGAATCGACGCTCAACCGCGCAGCGTTATATCGTGGCGTAACGCCAGTGTACTTTGATGCGAAATGCGATGCGGGCTTACCAACCGCTCAAGCCGCAATTTCCAGCCTCAAAGATCAAGGTTACTTACATGAAGGTGACTTAGTGATCATCACTCAAGGTGACGTGATGGACGTCGTTGGTTCAACCAACTGCATGCGTATTCTGCCAGTCTAACGTAATAGAAATGCTAAGGGCTCCAGTGGAGCCCTTTTTTGTTTATCGCTTAGGTGACTTACGCTAGCTTAAGCACTTTCTCTACCTTCAAGGTCCATATTCAGTTGATCGTATAACTGAACCAGATTAAACCCGGCTTGCAAGCCCAATTGATAATCATGTTCTAACGCTTCTGGTTCACTCAGGAGTGAAGAAGATTTCAAGCCCTCTTTGGGCGCAATTTGCAAAATAAACGTGTCGTCCGGTGGGTTTGATAAAAACGCCTGCGTTAGCTCAAAGGTCTGATAGTGAATCATCAGCATATCGGCCAAGCCAGAATCAAAATTCTCACCAATCAAATGGCTTAATCGATACAAATTATCAGCACCAAATAACCAACGACCACCGTTGAGAAGCATTTTCCCAGTTAACTTAGACTGGTGCGCAGTATTAATTTTTTGTTGGAAGAAAGACGTCCAGTCAGACTTCCATTGGCTGACTTTTTGTTGCCAAGATTGCTGCACCGAGTTTATGGATTCGCGATACCATTCTACTGGCACGTCTCCGATTTCACTTTGCGCCCTCGCCTCTATCTCAGAGAAGGGTTCTGTGCGAATCACAATAATGTTGCGCGCATTTTGTCGCCACGCTTCTTGAACCGGAATCGAGGCTGATACACCACCATCCACAAACTTTTGCCCATTTACATCGACAGGGCCATGGTACAACTTAGGAATCGCACAAGTGGCTAGCATGGTGTGGAACCAATCATCCCCAAGAATCGGCAAATACTGATCGGATAAATTTTCCACGTTCGTAACGGCTGCAAACGCTCCTCTTCCAGCCAAGGTCTTACGCCCTAAATCGAGATCAAGTTTGTAAGGAAAATCTTGGATTCTTTCTAGCGCCCACTCAAGACTCAAGTATTGTTGCTTACGAATGTAGCGGAAAAGATTAAAAAACTCAGGAGAAGTAGTCAGTTCGGTAATGAACGCTTTACCCATGCCATGTTGACGACATAAATACGAGCAAAGGTTTAGAGCACCGGCAGAAGTGCCGTAAAACTCATCGAAAGGATCGAAATTAGAAAGGAGTAGTGCATCCAACACTCCAGCGGTAAAAATCCCTCGCTGCCCTCCTCCTTGTGTGACTAGAGCAGTTTTGCCATGTCTAAAGTGCTCATAAACTTCTATATCGAGCTCTGTATGGCTTTCGGTGATTATACCGCTGTTACGTATCATCGGCTCACACCAGTTTTCTGATGCTTATTGTTAGGCCGTCGTAATCGCAATAATTCCGAACGACAAAAGCACTGCGAAAACACTGACGACAATGATTAGTGCGGATTTTAGATCGTGTTCCATAAACGCCTCCTTGACCTGTAACAAATTAATAACACCAGTGTGAAACATGTTCAAGATTTGGTTAATTTAGTCGCGCGATTTTGACTAAGCCATCACAATTAGCTTAGTCATAATAAGGAGATAGGACATGAAGAATAAACTCAGTTGGCTAGTTGGGGGCATGTTAATGAGCTGCGCATTGAGCGCGCAAGCAAATGTTATCGTAACCCCATTTATTGGCTTCACTGGCGGCGGGCAAGTCGAAGATGAAAACAAAAACACCTATGACATAGACCCTGCCCTCAGTTACGCCTTATCAATAGAAACACCTTTTGAAATGGGAAAAATCGGCCTTTTCTATTCTGCACAACCGACAGAGCTCAAAGAGTTGTCGAACTCCGCCGATATCCATTATTTACAATTCCAAAGCAGTATTTACTATCCCCTCGCTGAAGGTTGGCAAAGCTATGTAGGGTTGGGGGTTGGCGGGTCTTACACCGACGTCGACTGGGCTGATAAAAAATACGGTTTTTCTGCCAGTGCTTTTGCCGGGTTAGAGTACGCATTTTCAAAAAACTTTGCTCTAACGGCACAAGTACGCTGGTTAGGTACGGTCGTAGATAATGACACATCTGGTGCATGCACTTTGCCATCTGATGGTTCAAGCTGCATCATCAAATTCGATACTGATTGGATGAACCAATTTCAGTCAAACGTAGGCTTTAGTTTTCGCTTTTAACTGAGGCAAATTAACCGGAACATTATCTATAGGGTGTGCAAAAGATAGTCGTACGCCCTAAATGATAAAAATAGTCCATAAGACCTTTCAAATAGCAATATAGCAGTCATTTATTTCACTAAACCGCCTAACCAACCCTTCAGATCACCTATTTTCTCACTATTTAACAACATTAAAACCACACAAAATACTACCGTTAACATTTAGAATCTATTGCGCTCTGTATTATTAGAAGTTAGTCTGAATAACGAAAACAGATAAATATTTCAGTTTTATCAAACACACATCAACATAATAAGAGTTAATCTCTAACTTCTCTTATGTTAGGCAAAACATAACTCTGCAAAT
>JABXIW010000243.1 GCA_013372875.1 Gammaproteobacteria bacterium
GGTGTGCGTCCAACTGTACGTGGTGTAGCCATGAACCCAGTTGATCTCCCACACGGTGGTGGTGAAGGTCGTACTTCTGGTGGTCGTCACCCTGTAACTCCATGGGGCGTTCCTACCAAAGGTAAGAAAACTCGTAGCAACAAGCGTACTGACAAGCTAATTGTCCGTCGCCGTAACAAGAAATAGAGGATAGCACAGTGGCACGTTCGTTAAAGAAAGGCCCTTTCATTGACCTTCACTTATTGAAGAAGGTTGAGGAAGCTGCGGCCTCTGGCTCTAAGAAGCCAATTAAAACATGGTCTCGTCGTTCTACCGTTTTTCCAGAAATGGTTGGTTTGACGATTGCCGTTCACAATGGTCGTCAACACGTACCAGTTTTCGTATCAGAAGACATGGTAGGTCATAAGTTAGGTGAGTTTGTTATGACTCGTACTTACTATGGCCATGATGTTGATAAGAAAGCCAAGAAGCGATAAGGCGAGGAGTGAAAGATGGAAGTAGCAGCAAAATTGCGTAACGCTAGCATCTCTGCACAGAAAATGCGTCTTGTAGCAGATCAAATTCGTGGCTTACCAGTAGAAAAAGCATTGAACATTCTTGAGTTCAGCCCAAAGAAAGCTGCGGGTTTAATCAAGAAAGTTCTTGAGTCTGCGATTGCAAACGCTGAGCACAACGAAGGCGCTGACATTGACGAATTAAAAGTTTCGACTATTTTCGTTGACGAAGCGGCTACAGCTAAGCGTATGCGTCCGCGCGCGAAAGGTCGTGGCGACCGTATCTTGAAAAGATCAAGCCACGTCACTGTAAAAGTATCGGATAACTAGGAGAGATAGTATGGGTCAAAAAGTACATCCTAATGGTATCCGCTTAGGTATCGTAAAAAAGCACACTGCAACTTGGTATGCTGAGCGCGGCGAATATGCGGACAACCTAGAAAGTGATATCACCATCCGTAACTGGTTGGTGAAAGAATTGAAAAGCGCTTCAGTATCTCGTATTGACATCGAGCGTCCTGCGAAAGCGATCCGTGTGACTATTCACACAGCTCGTCCAGGTATCGTTATCGGTAAGAAAGGTGAAGATATCGAGAAATTACGCGCTAAAGTTAGCAACATGGCTGGCGTACCTGCTCAAGTTTCAGTAGAGCAAATTCGTAAGCCTGAGTTAGATGCTAAATTGGTTGGTGATAACGTAGCTCAGCAATTAGAGCGTCGTGTAATGTTCCGTCGCGCCATGAAGCGTGCGGTACAGAACGCTATGCGTGCTGGTGCAGAAGGTATCAAAATCCAAGTTAGTGGTCGTCTTGGCGGTGCTGAGATTGCTCGTTCTGAGTGGTATCGTGAAGGTCGAGTACCTTTGCACACACTTCGCGCGAACATCGACTATGCACACTGCGAAGCTTTGACTACTTACGGCATCATCGGTATTAAAGTGTGGATTTTCAAAGGCGAAGTTCTTCCAGGTCAAGAAATTGTTGAACCTAAAGAAGATCGTAAACCTCGTCGTCGTAAAGCCGCACCACGAGCTAAGAAGTAGGGGTAGCGAATAATGTTATTACCTAAAAGAACTAAATTCCGTAAGCAACATAAGCTTCGTAACCGTGGTTCTCAAACCATGAATGTGAGCTTTGGTGAGTTCGGATTAAAAGCAACTGGCCGTGGCCGTATGACAGCTCGTCAAATCGAAGCTGCTCGTCGTGCCATGACTCGTCACATGAAACGTCAAGGTAAAGTTTACATCCGTGTATTCCCTGACAAACCAATTACTAAAAAGCCATTAGAAGTTCGTATGGGTAAAGGTAAAGGTTCTGTTGAGTACTGGGTAGCACAGATTCAACCTGGACGCATGTTATATGAAGTAGAAGGTATTGAAGAAGGTTTGGCACGTGAAGCGTTTGCTTTAGCAGCTGCTAAATTACCTTTCAAAACTACTTTCGTTAAACGTACGGTGATGTAATGAAAGCTGTAGATTTGAGAGAAAAAAGCGTTGAAGAACTAAATGTACAACTAGTTGAGTTGTTACAAGAACAGTTCAAAAAACGTATGGAAAAGGCTACGGGCCAGATGGAAACGACTCATGAAGTGCGTCAAATCCGTCGTGATATCGCTCGTGTTAAAACCATCATCAACGAAAAGGCGGGTTCATAATGAGCACTGAATCAATTCAACGCACATTACAAGGCAAAGTCGTAAGTGACAAGATGGATAAATCCATTACGGTTCTTATCGAGCGTCAAGTGAAACACCCAATCTACGGGAAATTCATGAAGCGTTCTTCTAAGATCCACGCTCACGATGAAGCTAATGAGTGCAACATGGGTGATGTAGTTAAGGTAGTTGAGTGCCGTCCAATGTCAAAAACCAAGTCTTTTAAATTGGTTGAGATTGTTGAGAAGGCTAACTAATTAGCTATATCGATTAACCCCAAGCAGCTGATTGTTACTTGGGGTTAGGAATTTTAGAAATTTAATGGTATACTCTCGCGCCATTTTAGCGCGGGTTTAAGCGGAGAAAACCATGATCCAGATGCAATCAATGCTAGACGTAGCTGATAATTCAGGCGCACGTCGAGTAATGTGTATTAAAGTGCTGGGTGGTTCGCATCGCCGTTATGCTAACGTTGGTGACGTTATCAAGGTGAGCGTAAAAGAAGCGATTCCACGCGGTAAAGTTAAAAAAGGTGACGTGTTGAACGCGGTTGTTGTTCGTACTCGTAAAGGCGTACGTCGTCCAGACGGATCTTTGATCAAGTTTGACGGTAATGCGGCTGTGATGTTGAACAGTAACTTGCAACCAATCGGTACTCGTATTTTTGGACCTGTTAC
>JABXIW010000032.1 GCA_013372875.1 Gammaproteobacteria bacterium
CATAATTCAGTCCTTTCTTTGGCTACCAGATGGTGAAAATCAAACCCGGTTCGAGATAGATATCCAAACCTTGAGTGAGCAATAAATAAAAGGCGATAACGAATGGGAAAGAGGCACCAAACAAAACGGGTTTGCGTCTTTCTCCAAGCAGATAGAAACCCGCAAGCAAAAAGAAACCTGTCGCGAGTACAAAGCCCAAGTAGGTTAGGCCCAAGCCGTAAAGGGCCATCAGCACTAAGAACGAGATCAGTAACTTCCAGTTGAAGGTTAAAACGGCGCCGCTCTTTTTGTCTGGTTGGCCAGTCACAAGAAGCAAGAGAGAAAGCCCGATGCCGATATAAGTCAGAATGGTTGGCAAGGTGCGCGCAGTAAACGGTTCATACTCATCGCCCGGAAACAGTGCGATTTGAGACGTTTGATAACCGTAGCAAAGGCAGAAGAGTAGGAAAATCATGGCGCCAACACGGTCGCGACAGAGTAGATATTCTTTGGTAAAAACGTTGGTTGAACGAGACATATTCAACTCCTAACAAGAATAAAAAAGACCGTATATGAACGTTAATGTGCAAAGTAATCCATTAACAAGTAAGCATTTCGCTGCTAGTCGATATGCTTAACAATCAATAAACAAAGGAGTGTGTATGCCGAGTGTCGACAATGTCCATATACGGTGAAACTTAGAGTGCAAATGCCGTTGGGGCGAATAGCAACTCAGGTTTTACGCTAAGTTGCTATCGGAGGGAGCCCCGGAATAACGGTTATTTCAGGAAGCCTAGCTCACGCATCAGGTCACCCATTTGCTTCTCTTGATCTTCAAGGAACGCGAAGAACGCTTTGTCCGCTTTGTAGTTGTCTATCCAACCATTGCGGTCACGAACGACTTGCCACTCGTCAGTGTTGTACATCTTAGTGAATGCGGCATTCCATTCGTCGATTTTCTTTTGGCTAACGCCCGGTGCAGCAAAGAATCCACGCCAGTTCGCAAATACCGTTTCGTTGCCGTATTCAGTTAAAGTCGGAATGTTCGGCGCGGCTTCTAAGCGTTTTGGCGCAGTGATAGCAAGTACTTTCACTTGGCCAGATTTGGACATTTCCAGTACTTCACCTAAACCTGTTGAAAGCAATTGAGTTTCGCCAGAAAGCAGGGCTGCCATTGCTTTGCCGCCCGCATCATAGCCAATGTAACGGACTTTACGCGCATCAAAGCCTTCGCCTTTAAATGCCGCCGCTATGACAAGGTGATCCATAGAGCCACGCGCTGAGCCACCAGCAATCTTCACTTTGCGAGGATCGGCTGCAAACGCTTTTACAGCATCTTCCCATGTGTTGTATGGCGAGTCCGCAGAGGCAACAATCGCGCCGTAATCTGCAACTGTTGCAGCAACAGGCGTTAGGTCACGGAAGGATTGAGGAAAAATACCGCTAAGAGAACGCACAACGATTGGTGTTGAGTTCACCATGAGCGTGTCTTCTTGGCGATCTGCCGTTTCAATTAAGTGAGCGATCGCTTTACCGCCGCCGCCACCTGATAGGTTTTGAAACGACACGTTTTCTACGATGTCTGATTTTACTAACACATCACCCGTACCACGGGCGGTCATATCCCAACCGCCGCCAGCGCCACCTGGGATCAAGAAGTGCATTTTTTCAATATCCGCAGCAAAAGCGTTGAATGAGAATGAAGCTGCGATGATTGAAGCGGCGAGCGTTGGTTTGATTACCTTTAACATGTTCACGTTCCTTATGTTGGCGACTCTATTTTTTGATGAGCCTTATTATTTTGCTCCGTCTTAATGCCGTGTAAGCGTTAAGTCTGAACTTTGTGTAAAGGTTAATTAACTGTTAAATGTCTGTCTTTAAAACGGAGATAAAGAGAATATTGAGCATTGCGGCTATTTTGTTCATAAAGTTCACGACGAGAAACAGGGGATAGGTCACGCGGATTTGCTTATTGGTAGGCCATAATAGGGCGACAACAAATAAATAAGGAAAGAGGAATGAAAGGAACATGTTTGTGCGGCGCAATCGAAGTTATCGCAGAATCCAAGAATGAAGTGAGCTTGTGTCACTGCTCAATGTGTCGAAAATGGTCGAGTGGGGCACTTCATGCCGTGCATTGTGGCCCAGAAGTCACATTTAAAGGTGCAGAGCCAAAACGTTATCAGTCTTCAGATTGGGCTGTACGAGGTTTTTGCGGCGAGTGTGGGACGAACTTGTTTTACCACCTCTTGCCAACCAACGAATACATCCTTTCTGCTGGCTTATTCGATAATCCTGATTTTAAGTTGACGCTAGAAATCTTTACTGATGAAAAGCCGGGTTACTACGAGCTCAATCCTCATTCTAAAAAGATGACAGCTCAGGAAGTCTACGACCAATTTGTGCCAAAAGAGTAGCGGTTCTCGATTTTTTTGCTCGGCAATTATACGTCTTTCTTTAATTATCAATAAATTAGAGTGTTTATAGTTGTCGACAATTGTTTCTTTCCATTACAAAAAACCTCTGTAAATCATTAAATCTTCCCAAATTCGTCCATTTCAAACTACGACCTTAGTCTAAATTGTCGA
>JABXIW010000023.1 GCA_013372875.1 Gammaproteobacteria bacterium
AATGCGCAAAGCATATAGAAGTCAGTTAAACATTTGTAATCTCATAGCCATTTTTGAGATCGACAGTGCCTTTAAACCGTACACGAGGCGTGCGAAAGAAGAGTAACGACTGCTCTTCCTTATCTATTCGCTTCTGATAGAAGCATAGTGTTTGCTTTGGCACTTCGCTCAAATCCGCTAGTTTTCCCTCGATATTAGGTGAGAAAGGTTGTTGGGCTCGCGATGATAAAGAGATGTCACACTCAACACTCCTTCGCTATCTCAGACACAAAAACAAATTTTTTCGACGGCGGAAAGATACAATCGTCCGAACATCTAAAGCCTCGTAGCCAGAATCCGTCGTCGAGATCCCGTAGATACAAACCACGAGGATAAGCTTTGTCATTCGAAAGCGGGGAAGACACCACAGTAAGGTACTCTCCCTTCGCCAAGTCAATTTCTTGTAAACGGAGGTATGGCGCAACAACTAAAGGGCAAGGTGATAGATTTTGTGTCGACGCCGCTTCAATCATTTCTCCAAGGGTCGCGCCAAAATAAAGTCCGAAGTCAAACGGTGTTTTTATCGTTAAAAAGAACGATTGAATCTCATCTGCGCACTCGACTTTGTCATCATCGAATAGTTGTTGGGCGAAGGCATTCAATTGAACACCTTTTTTACTCAGGTGCTTTAACAAGTTCTTCTTTGTTGAACCTCCAACTTGCAACCTCACTTACACAACCCCTTGGTCTATCAGTTTTCGAACTTTTTCCAGTGCGTGCTGAAAAACAGTATGCGACTGTGAGGAAATATCGCTCCCTATATCGTGCCAAAAAAACGCAAAATCATGTCCGCCATCGTCTTGCGTATGAAACGTCCATGAATCCGCTAGGTCTGGACACTCACACAAAACAAAATGCCATGCTTGATTTTGAAATCCACTGTCCCATGAGCATAAATACCGAGTGGAGATAATGTGCGCAATCCCAGATTCTTCAGCCAGCTCCCGTTTTGCAGCCGTGATGTAACTTTCATCAAACGTCTCAACCGTTCCCTTGACTAGTTGAATACCCGCTAAGGGGTGCTGAAAAAGTAGGATCTCTTGGTTTTGCTTACGCAGAACAACGGGGCAAACTTTATCGATCATAAAACCACTCCTCATTGTTTAAGCAGAAAGCTTTGGCTTGCTCTGGATACAAAGGAATCATTTGAAGTTGCTCTAAACGCACCCACTTTAAATGATACTGGTTAACGTCTGATTGTCTGGTTTGTTCCGGCCCCACCCCCAGTTTCACTTTTGAGTTCCCTACATAGGAAAGAAAATAGGTTTCTAAGCGACCTTGGTTTTCGATCTCAAAAACCTTTTGGACTCGATTGAGTTCCAATGAGGTTTCTTCCAGCGCTTCTCTTTTCGCAGCTTCAACAGGCTGCTCTCCAACCTCAACACTACCGCCGGGGAAAACCCAATAGTGTCTATCGTTTTGAAAACGCTGGATAAGCAAAAGTTCTTGCTGATGATTAACCAGTATAAGGCTGGCTCTTTGTAATAGTTGCATGATTCATTCCTTTGAATTCGGACAACATTCTAGCCATCTTGTTTTACCGACATAGCATTAACACCACGTAGTGATAACTCAGCCCTTAAGAAATGAGCAAGATGCGATATAACTCACTTCTGCTATTTGAATAGCAATGAGAAGGTGCGTAGAAGCAACAAAAAAGCAGAACCGAAGTTCTGCTTATAGAAGATGAAAACATGTCACTTATGCGGACTGATGCAGCTCGTATTTATGCAACATCGCTTGTTGATGCCCTGCAATTTCTGCCACTTGTTCAGAGCTTTCAACCATGGATTCAAGTTGTAGCTTTGTACGCTCTCCAAGCTCGGAAATATTATTGATGGATTGAGACACGTCTGCCGTCGCACGTTCTTGCTCTTCCGTGGCAACAGAGATCTGCTCAACACGCTCTTGAATATGCTTAACCGCGAGGTTGATGTCAGAGAACGTCGATTTCACTTCATTGCTGGAATGCAGCGCGTGGGTCATTTCTTCTCGCGAATCATTTACCGCTTGGCGAGAACGCTCTGCCGCAGTAATAAGCTCGCTCATCATTTCACGAATATTGGTCGTTTGTTGGGAGGTATCCTTTGCCAGTTTACGGACTTCATCCGCGACGACCGCAAACCCGCGCCCTTGTTCACCTGCGCGAGCAGCTTCGATGGCTGCATTCAGCGCAAGTAAATTGGTGTTTTCCGCAATACCACTGATCATGTCGACCATTTCACGAATCTGCTTAACACGCTGGTCTAGCTCTAACATTGATTGTTCATTCATATCCAAAGAGCTTTCTAACGATTCCAACCGCTTGCGGTTTTGCTCGACAACTTGGACACCTTTTTCGGTATGTCGTGTAGCAAGTAATGAATCTTCTGACGAAGCATTCGTTACTGTCGCAATTTCACGTATGGACGCCTCTAGCTGAGTAATCGTAGTCACCATGCTCGCTAACGCTTCGTTTTGCGTCGTTAGACCTTCATTGGTTTGCTCAGCTGCATCGTGGCTGATTTCTGCGGTTTGATAAAGCGTCTCACAATTACGTGTAACCGTTTGGATAGAGTCGTGTGTTGAATCGATCACCTGATTCAATTTGCGTGCGACCTCTTTTAGCTCAAAGGGGCCCATCTCATCTGCTTTGGCACGAAAATCGTGGTCAGTTAATGCGGACAAACGTACCAGCACATTCTTCAAGCCTCGGTTTGTCCACGTTTTTAGCCCGAACCAAGAGACCAAAATAACCAGAGAGATAACACACGCCGCGACAAGAACCATCATGCTGACGTTGCCTATGGTGTTATTGACCATGGCTTCGCGTTCATCAATCAAGTTCGATGCCGACTGCGAAATGCTATCCAAGAGCCTCATGGTTTCATCAGCTAATAACGACGCTTGATGAAACTCACGCTGTTGTTGTTCGCTTTGGGCCAACTTGGCAAGAATGAGTTGCAAAATGCCCTCTTGGTCAAAGCCTGATTTCACCATGTCATAAGGCGCTGTCAAGCTGGCGTAGTCACTGACTTCAGGGTGTAGGGCTTTGAAATCTTCGTAAGCAAGGTTAATCCCCGCAATTCGATTTCGCATCTCCCGATATTCTTTCTCCGCTTTAGGTAAATCGGTATGCATCATCATTACAAGGAAAGTGCTTTCCATCGAACTCGCAGATGCAATAAAACGGTTTGCCGCGTCACTCGACTCAGGGTCATCCAGGCTTAAAAATGAGCTAATTCTGTTCATCTCTGGGCCGATGGAACTCAGTCCATAGCGAAAACCACCAACATTCGCGTCGATGTGCCCTTGCATCTGAATCACCGCGGATTGCTTGAGTAAAATGGAGTTTGTGATTTGGTGCAACGTCTCCACTTTATCTTTTAACTCATTGGAAAGCTGTGGAGCGACTTCGGATGTTTTCTCGATCAGACCTTCTGTCTGTTTCGCCAGCGCTTCAATTTGCGCTTCTACAAGCGGCAACTCTTTCGCTTCCGTTACCTGCATTCCATAGTTGAGCAGTTTCACCATTTCCAACACATTTCTGGTCAGAGTCGCATTGGCCATCGCAATCGGTAATGCTTTTTGAGACAAATCTTCAAATTGTTCTCCAACCTGCCCCATTCCTTTGAAACTTGAGACAGAAAGGGCTATAACAAGTG
>JABXIW010000352.1 GCA_013372875.1 Gammaproteobacteria bacterium
ATATTTGGCTTTCTCAGTTAGGTTATTAGTCATCGGCTCTTGCACTTCGCTCTGTGGTAGTTGCCACAACAAACGGGAGTCAAAAATCATCGCAGAGAGCATGGTGAAAATGACCACTGCGGCAAAAGATAATGCAGCAGGGCCGGGGTAAATTGCCATTAAGTTTTGCAACTGAACCAGTGCAACCAAAATGGCGACAACAAAAATATCGATCATTGACCAACGGCCAATGAATTCGGTTAATCGGTATATCTTTAAGCGCGAAATGCTCTCTTCAGGAGGAAGGTATTGAGCCTTTTGCGCATTGTAATACAACCACGCCAACGCCAACATTTTCGCCATCGGGATAAACACACTCGCGAAGAAAATCACCATGGCGATAGGGTAGGAGCCTAAATGCCACAGCAAGATGACGCCTTCCATAATGGTTGAACCTTCTGAGTGCCCAAGACTGACGGTGTACATCATAGGGTAGAGGTTTGCTGGGATATAAAAAATCACCGAGGCAAACAACAATGCCCACGCTTTTTGTAGGTTCTCGCTAGGGTTGTATTCGTGAAGTCGACTGTAACAGCGAATACAGCGCTGATGTTTTTTATCCTCGATGGGATTGAGTTGGTGGCAAGTGTGGCAACCGATGTGATTGTGGTTGTGGTGAGTGTCACCTTCTTTCACGCTTGGTAACTCGATTGCCGGAATAAAGTGCCCCCACAGCCAGCTTTTATCGACCATCGAAATGCATTTCACTACCAATATCGTGTATACACAAAACGCCCAAAACGAGCTGCCCATACCGATGTCGGCCAGAGACGCAATTTTAATTAAGCTCACCAATACGCCAATTAAAAACACATCGACCATTAACCACGGTTCAACTCGAAACAGAATTCGGCAAAGTATTTTGGCCATACGCTGCTGCTTTTTAGACGGCGGATGGGTGCGAACTTTTAACGCCTCAAGGTGCAGAAAAAGGATCAAACCCACATAGATAGCTGGCAAAACGACGACCGTCGCGAGCAGAAGCGCACCAAGAAGAGCGTTTTGAAATTCAGCCAGCATTTTGGCTGCGTGAAGTAGAGTGATCTCTTGCGACAACCCTTGCACGCTGAATGACATGAATGGGAAAGAGATACTGAGCACCAGCATGATCAAACACGCAGACGATACCGCAATCACGCTTTGATAAGGCTTGGCGTTAATTTTTGTAAGTGAATGCGAACATCGAGGGCATTGAGCTTTTTGCCCTTGCTCGATCTCCGGAATGCGGACGACAAGGCCACATTCTTCGCAAGAAATTAACTGACGTGAATTAGGTTGAATACTCATTGGGTAGGTTTTGAATTCATTTGTCCTAAGAATACTCTGTTTTCACTAGACACGCTTGTGTTGATTCAGGAGTTTACGAGTTTCTTACTTTTGCAATCGCCGTGCGCGTGTTGCTAAAACATGCCAAGCGACGCTGAAAAGTATGCAACATTTTACTGCTAGGGTTTGAAATTGGGAAGTCGTTACCGCATAGAAGTGGTTTGAGTGAAGCAAATGAAATGGTGATTTTTGGGATGAGGGAGAGAAAGAACCTGCCCAAGCATAGGGCAGGAATGTATATAAGGATGTAGCTATACGGAAAGCTCTAACGTTGCGACTCAACCGTTCCGCTTGCAAATGCGTTTTCACCTATTTGCTTACCGTTTAGTGTTTTGCCGTAGTAACCTTGGTGCTGGTGGTATTTTTCAGAATTTGCGGTGACGCTGCCTTTAAATCGAGGATCTTGTGGGCGTTCGTGACTATTGATGTACGCAGCAACGTCCCACGCTTCTTGCTCAGTCAGTTGCACACTTTTTCCAAGTGGCATGTTCTCATAAATAAAATAGGTCGCAGTGTTAATGCGGTGCATACCCGCGCCCCAGTTATACGCAAATTCGCCCCAAAGCGGAGGAATGTATGAATGGCCGTCGGTGCCTTTGATACCCGAGCCGTCGGCGCGATGACAAGTCTCGCAGTTCTTTTCATAGACTAAAGCCCCTCGTTCTGGTGATGGTTCTTGCTTCGGTGCGGCGATTTTTGGGTAGCCACGTCCTGCTAGGTTGCCGCGCTCTTTAACCGGTAATGCTTGAGCGATAGCGTCTGGCAAAGGGAAGTCCTGTGCTTTACCACCCACTTGGAGAGCTTTAATGTCTAGCTCTGGCACCGCTTCATCGTTCATACCATAACTATCGAGTAATCCACCCATTGCCAACCAATAAGCGTAAGCGCTGAGGGCAACAATTTCGGGTGAGTCGTAAGCGGGGGCTTTGCCGTTCATGGAGTATTCGAAGCAACCTTGAATACGGTCTGCGTAGCTGTTTACGCGATCGTTTTTCTTGCGATAAGCCGGGTAGGCCATGTACGCCGCCCACAGCGGTGCTGCATTGGCCTTTCGTCCTGCTTCGATATGGCAGTTCACACAGTTTTGCTCATTGCCAACGTATTTGCCGCGCATCTGTTGCGAGTTAACAAAGAGCGAGTAACCACGTTTTACTTGCTCACCAAATGCGGTGTTTGGAATTTTACTCAGATCGCGAGGCTGCAAATATTCACTGTTATTCTCTTTTTTCACAGCTGGCAGTTCAGTTTGACGATCCGGCAGTGGCTCGTTGGCCAAAGTAGCTGCAGAGATGAGAGGTAATGCGAACAAAGAATAGAAACGTTTCATGTCTGCTCCTAGTAACGTAATGAGGCAAAGTAGTAGGAAAGGTTTTCAATCTCTTCGTCAGTGAGATTTTTCGCGATAGTACCCATCATATTGAGCGGGTCACCACTGCGAGTGCCGTTTTTCCATGCCATCAATTGCGTTTTTAAGTAATCAGCATGTTGGCTTGCGAGGCGAGGGAATTTGTCGACGCCCATTCCGCTGGCTCCATGACAAGTCGCGCAAGCTGGAATGTTTCTATCCCAATCGCCTTGGAAGATTAATTTACGATACGGGTTACGAATGTCGGCTTGGTCGCCGCGTTGCTCTGGGTTAGTGAACTCGTAGCTTGGAAGGTTAGCAAAGTAATCCATGACTTCTTTACGAACAGCAGGATCGCTAAGCTCTTTCGACATGCCTTGCATGACTACGTTTTGTCGTTCGCCACTAAGGAAGAGTTCTATTTGGGTGTTGAGATAATTCGCGTTCAGACCAGCAATCATAGGCGCAATGTTTGGTTGACCCATGCCATCTTGGCCGTGACAACCGCTGCACACGCTGGCTTTTTCAGGAATAGACGAGGCGCTTGCGCCCATTGTGGTTGCCAGCAAACAGGCCGTCACCACAGGTAGTATTTTTGACATGCTGACTCACTTTAATTGTTATTAATATCTCCAAGTGTCTACTGTGATAGTGACTTGGGTGCTGTATTGTCGGCTTTGTCAATAACTAAAGGTATTGTGGATTTCCACATATTTAGAGGATGGGAAGAGCTGCTAAATGGCAGCTCTTAAGGTTTGGTTGTCTACTAAGCTTTGCGGATTTTGGCTGGTAATGATTGGCGAGCCGCGGCTCCTACCACCCAATCCAACAACACGCCTTTCCCTTCTCGGGTTGGGTCAATTAATCCGATGTCGTTAATGTTGACGCCATCTTGGCTGCGCGTTTTTACGGGTTGCTGTTTATCACCGATCCAGTGTGAGCGTTGTCCTAGCTCGGTATGACCAAACCCATGTTCAAATCCGAGTGTGCCAGGACGAATTCCGCTGACTATCATCGCAAGTGCTTTGGTGCTTGCAGATGGAGTCTCGATAACAAACTCATCCCCCGTTTTAATGCCTGCGCGTTCGGCATCGATTGGATGGATGTACACTGGGTTTACACCTTTGATCGAGTTCAACCTTGGCGATAGGTTGGATACCGCACTGTGAATGTTGGATTTAAAGTTAGTCAGGCTGAAAGGCCATTCTGAGCTTGGGAACTGGTCTTCCATTGGTGTGCCGTCGGCCAGTTTTTGTGGATGCCATGTTGGGCAACCCATGTAACAATCCCCCGTCATAGTGTTTCTTGCGCTGCCGACACGTTCATTCCATATCGCAACAGGTCGTGTCCATTTGTGCTTCATTTGCTCACCTTGATACGCTTCGGTTGCATTTTCAAAGCGTCCGCCGCGAGCAAAAATAAACGCCACTCGTTTCATCTCATCCGCTGTTAGCGTGCTTTGCATCGCTGGTATTAAACGCTCTAAGCCTGACCATGCAATGTCTTCTGCCGAAACTTCAGGCACGCCGCCTTTCACATAAGCCAAGTTTGCCGCAGCTCGCAAATAGAAATCTTCGGCGCGATGGAGAGCGTGCCAATTGCCTTGTGCATCTTGAATTGCATTGTCACCAAAACCGCCCAGCTGCATTTTCTTAGCAACATCAATCAGGAAGTTCTCTAAACAAATCGAGCGACCGTCGGCGGTTTTCTCTGTTCGCGCTTCCACTATCGGCCAACGAGCGGTGACGGTTTTCACCGGAACATCGTGCCAAGGCGTTGCCATGCCCCAGCTTTCGTAGGTGACGGTGTCCGGCACAATGTAATCCGACAACGCGGTGGTTTCGTTAATGAACGCATCAATAGACACAATCAAACCGAGCTGCTTTGGATCTTTAAGCTTGTCTTCCAGCAGTGTTTTCAAACCGGGCACACCATACATCGGGTTCGCCATGTGGTTGATCCACGCTTTAACGCGATATGGATAACCATCAATAGCCGCAGATAGGTGTTCTGTTAGCAGTGGCGCGGCAAACGGATACCAAGGGGCGCGAGTTGGATAAGGGGATTTTCCTGCCTCAACGCGACGTCTGTATTCGCTGGTTTTGTGGTATGGGAATTTACTGCGCGACAAAAAGACGCCTTTCGGGCCGACTTTGTCAGCAAATTTGGTGAAGTCGTAACGAGGACCCGCAGCGGAAGTTGGGTAGCCACCCGCTTTGGCCATCGCGCCGCCTTTCATGTTGATATTACCAATCAACGCATTGAGCATCATGATGGTAAACGAGTTATAGAACCCATTGGTGTGCATGTTGCCACCGTGGGTATCGACCACCGCTTTTGTGCCATAGCTTGTGAAGCGTTTCGCTAGTTCTGCAATTTGCTCAACAGGGATCTCACATTGTTGGCTGTAGAACTCAAGACTGTATTTGAACGCCTCTTCTTTGAGCCTTTGTAGAGACGATTTTACTCGTACTTCGCCTGATGCAAGCGAAACCGTTTTATCGACAAACAGTGCCGCTTCTCCTGTCTGGGTATGCACACCAAATTCGCCGCTTTGATCATCCACGATGATGTACGGGTCGGAGTCAGACAACGCTTTGCCCTCGAATGGCAGATTCAGATCCGATGCGCGTAAAAACGTGCCGTTTCTCGGGTGCTGCTCATCGCTTATCACGAGATGTGTAGCATTACACCAGTGCGCGGTGCCGGCTCGTTTCATCGCGTTTGCTCCCGGCTGCGCCAAGAAGGTTTTGTTGTAGCGTTGGTTTTCGATGATCCATTGGATCATGCCAAGCACGAGGGCAGAGTCGGTGCCCGGTTTGATTGGTATCCAGCGGTTATTGTCACCTGCTGCCAAGCTCGATGAACCCGCCGGCAAACTTGGTGTGATGATGGTGTATTCCAAGCTGCCTTCTGTTCGCGCATTGGCGAGTTGGCGCGCCTGACGCTTAAAAGGGTTACCCGCTTGAGCTGGCGACATACCGATGAAGATGATGTATTCCGCATTATCAAAGTCTGGCTTTAAGTGTGCGTTCTTATCTAAATCGTTCAGAAATGCGCCGCTACCAGCACGAAATGCGTAGCCACAGTAAGAGCCATGATGCCCAAAGTTACGCGTACCAAAGCTGTTGAACGCGAAGCGTTTGAATATGTCGTCTCGGCCTTCGTTACCGGCGTTGGTCATTAACAATTGGTTGGCTTTCGGTCCATATTCTGGGTTTTCAGGATCAACGGGCGTTGTTAAATCGCGAATATCGCGTAAGCCATCAACATGGCCTTCACCAAATAAATCACCACCTTCAACGACTTCTTCTATCAATTGCTCGTAGCTGATCGGAATCCATTTTCCTTCGCCGCGTTTGCCAACTCGTTTCAGCGGCTGAGTAATGCGGTACGGGCTGTTGCGAATTTCTAGCATCCCGTTTCCTCTTGCACAGGCGGCCGAACGGCCGTCAAGGCCCGCTTCTCCTGCCAAACTCAAATAAGCATCTTTGACTGGCGTTTCGAAAGGAATGTGTTGTTGATGAGAGAGTGGGTGATATGGGTTGCCAGTGATGCGCAAGATCTCGTCGTTGCGGTTATCAATGCGTACACGCAATCCGCACAGTGACCAACAACCAAAACACATCGATGGCGCAACACGCTGGTTTGGATTTGGGATCAGATTACCTTGGTCATTAACGGCGTATTCTGGTTCGAGGGAATTGCCGTGGTGAATATCGCGGGTCTTTTGCCCAGCAGTGCCTTCCAGCGCACCTTCTACCATGTGCTTGGTTGTGGTGGCGTAACCTGCAGCAAATGCACCAAGCCCACCGACTGCAAGGCCTGATTTCAAAAACTGACGGCGTTTGTTATCCATAATGAAATCCTCTTTGATTAGCGTTCAGTTAAGGTGAGTGATGATGCGTTTGCTTCGATATCTTGTTTTGGCTGAACCAGCTCTGAGCCGAGCAGTGCCAGAGCAAGCCATAATCCGAGCATGCCGATAATGCCTATCCAGCCATTTCCATCCATAGTGAGTTGGTATGGATACAGCCCTGCATCGAACTTGGCGATGGTTTGTACTTCCATGATGGTGAACCAGCGAATCAGCCACGCGCTTGCCAATGCGGCAGCAGACACAAAGCCGAGCCCTATGACGTGACGAAATCTGGCTGATGTGGACTTTTGGGTATCGCGCAAGAAGATGAAGGCGAGCAAAACACAACCTAAAACGACAAAAGTGAGCAAGGCAATGTTGTGCATCCATCGTTCGCTAGAATAGAGCGAAAATGTAGAGTTGTTGGATGCCCAAATGGGTAGGAGAATCAGCGTCAGAACGCCGCTCGTTACCAGTGACTTTTTGAGTAAATTGTTATCACCAGAAGTGAGAGCTTTCGATTGGCTAGGCAGCAGTAACCAAATCAGCAGAGAAAATCCGACAGCGCCCATAAATGCAGTGACAAACCAAAGAATTGGTGACGCGGGTTGGTGCCATAAAGAGCGCGATTTAACGACCGTAATTTCAGCTCCAGTATAAAGGGCGATGGTCAAGCCTGATAACACGGTGATTGCAGATATTGTGAGCATCACTTTGCGAGAAATAGCCCATTCACCAAGCGACAACTTAGATAACAGAGGTAGTACTTTTCCCGGTTGATTTCGCAGTGCAATAAGGTCCTGACGCAGATACAGCCATGCCGTCGCAACCGCCAGCGCAGAAAAAACAGGCAGGAACAGCGAGCCTAGAGACATCCATGACCACGGCGTGATGTGCGCGTAAAAATGCCAAGCTCGTCCCGGCTGGTGAAGGTCGCCAGTTAACGCCAACGGGCCTACGATAGCGCCGATGGCCATCGTTAGCACCAGCGCGGCGCGTAACCGATGACTGGTGTGTTGCTCAAATAACAGTGCGATTAGGAACAAAATAGCGGCAGCGTAAGCAGAACCGATGTAAAAGAAGTACTGCACCGCCCACGGGAGCCAAGCCATTGCTTGAGGTTGGACTAACACTTCGGTGATGTTCATGCTCGCTCTCCTTGTGGGTCGTAAATAGCTGGCTGCCCGTCGATGTGGCTGGTGAAGCGTTCATCCATGCCGATGTAAAACACATGCGGCTTGGTCTCTTCATTGGGCTTTAGCACTTTGATGTCGTCTTGGTGCTTCGTAATTAAGCGACGGACTTCACTTGATGGATCATTCAAATCACCAATCACGCGAGCGCCGCCCACGCAGGTTTCCACACAAGCGGGTAACAAACCTTGTTCTAAGCGGTGTGCACAGAAGGTGCATTTGTCTGCGGTGAGCGTGTCTTCATTGATAAAACGCGCATCGTAAGGGCAAGCTTGTACACAGTACGCGCAGGCGACGCAGCGACTCTTATCCACCATGACAATACCATCTTCGCGCTGAAAGGTTGCTTGAACGGGACAAACGGCTACGCACGGCGGGTTATCGCAGTGATTACAAAGCCGAGGTAGCATAAAGGCCTTTGCTTCTTGTGTGGTTGTGGAACCGTCATCGAGCGTGACTTCGTATTGTTTCACTGTGGTTCGGAACTGACCGATTGGCGCTTGGTTTTCAATACTGCAACCTACGGTGCACGCTTGGCAGCCGACGCATTTACGTAAATCGATCACCATGGCGTAACGTTTTCCGACTTGTCCTTTTCGGTCGGCGGATTGGTTATTGCGAATAACATTGCCCGCGGTTGCGGTGCCAATACCTGCAATGGGGATCAACGCGGCACCCGCTGTAATGGCGCTAAGAAAGCGACGTTTGGTGGAATCCATAACTCACCTGCTGTTAGTTGAATTTGAACTGACTGATTCCATTGTGAGAAATGCGCTGCGAGGTCGATATAGTGGATTTCCACATACCCAGATCAAAGTTGATCTAAAACAAATGTGGTTTACGGAAGGTAGCTGTTATTCTTGCTTCATTATTTTCGAAGGAACGATTCGACTCATCATGAACAAAACGCCACGGTTGCTTCAGTTTTGGATTCTGTGCTTGGTTGTCTTTGCATCTTTAGCTCAGGGCGCTGTTTCTGAACAAGAATATCTGCAAGGAATGCAGCAGCAAAAGACGGTGCAGCCAGAAGCCAAGCAGAAAGTCGAAGTGGGCGTGTTAGCGATACGTGGTCACCTTTATGCCGAGCAGAGATGGCAACCGACCATCGATTGGCTCAACCAGCAAATCTCGGATGTGTACTTTGAACTGCACCCTCTCAATTTGGACGAAATGGGGGAGGCGGTGAAGTTTCAGACCATGGACTTCATCTTAACCAACCCAGGTCAGGCTGTGCGCTTGGGCAGACAATATGCGTTGTCATGGATGGCAACATTGACGGGGCGCGCACCGCAAAACTCGAACTATAGCATTGGTTCTGCGCTGGTGGTTCGGGCAAATTCGCCATACCAAACATTAAAAGATGTTTCTGGATTTCCTGTCGCGGCAGTGTCCGAAAAAGCGTTTGGTGGTCATCTGACCCTGCGCTATCAAATCGTGGAAATGGGACTCGATCCGAATGACTTTTTTGCGGATGTTCGCTATCTCGGTTTTCCAATTGATGCCAACCTCTACCAACTACGTGACGGCAATGTTGAAGCCGCTGTCGTGCCTGCTTGTCTACTGGAACAGATGCAAAATGAAGGTCTGTTACAGCACGGTGATTTTCGAGTCTTAAACCAACAGCCAAATGAACATTCTTCGTGCGCCGTTTCTACGCCGTTATATCCAAACTGGTCGTTTGCCAAAACAGAACGCGGCTCGTCTCTTCTGGCGAAAAAAATCGCGCAAGTCTTGCTTGCTATGCCACCAGAGCACGCCGCCATTATTGCCGCTGGCGCGTCAGGCTGGACATCGCCCGTTAGCTTGTTGAGCATTGATAAACTCTATCAGGCGTTGGATTTACATCCATTGCAGCAACCTTGGTGGAGTGAGGCGCTGCGCTGGTTGCGCAGTCATCAAGAATGGGCATGGGCACTGTTCATGTTTGTGATTGTATTGAACGCGTACCACTTTTGGCTTGAGTATCGTTTTAGCAAAAGCAAACAAGCATTAGAGCTGACATCGCTAAGGCTGAAAGAGAAAAGCGAGCAGTTAGAACATTCACAAAGAGTGGCGATTGTCGGGGAAATTGGCAGCAGTCTGGCTCATGAATTAAATCAACCGCTGGCAGCCATTCGTAATTACAGTGAAGGTGGGTTGCTGCGTCTTGCAAAGAAGCGTCCGCATGAAGATATTGTGCCTGTGCTAGAGAAAATACAGGGGCAAGTGGAACGAGCCGATGCCATCATTCAGCGTTTAAGAACGTTGATACGCAAACGCAGTGTTGATAAGGCATCATGCGATATTCAAGCCTTGATTGTAGACACCATTGAGCTGCTTCATTTTCGAATGCAAAAGCAGAACGTCGCCATTGTGACCAGCGTTGAAGGGGAGATACGTCCTCTACTGGCAGACTCCGTGGGCGTTCAGCAGGTTTTGGTTAATGTGATCAACAACGCCATTGATGCGTGTGCTTTGTTTCAGGAGAAATACCACTCTTCGGGCTACCAAGGTAAAATTGCCCTGCATTGTGATTACCAAGTGAACCAGCTTTCTATTCGCATATTGGATAACGGCACTGGGTTACAACAAGATAATCCGACCCAAGCTTTTGTGAGCTCTAAAGCCGAAGGACTTGGGTTAGGGCTGGCGATTTGTCGTGACGTAATGGAAATGCACGGCGGCGAGTTTCTCATTGCTTCGACCACGCCGCACGGCTGTTTGGTTGAGCTTGTGTTTCCTTATCAAAACTAATCGGTATTTAGGAGCAGTTAATGATCAGCAGTGAAAAGCAGCTGCCTGTTTATGTGGTTGACGATGATGAATCGGTACGTGATTCGCTGGCTTTTATGCTGGAGGAGCATGACTTTAACGTGACGACTTTTGCTGATGGGCAATCTTTTCTCGACGAAGTTAACATTCATCAGGCCGGATGCGTGATCCTTGATAGCCGAATGCCTAACCTTCGTGGTCAGCAAGTTCATCAATTTTTGAATGAGGCGCACAGCCCATTAGCGGTGATTTATCTGACCGGTCATGGTGATGTACCGATGGCGGTCGATGCGTTGCAAGCTGGGGCGGTCAACTTTTTCCAAAAACCAGTCAAAGGCGATGAACTGGCTCAAGCAATATTACATGGTCAGATGGAGTCCGCGGCGAGCCTCGATATGGTGGCGGCAAGAGCGGCGTATGAATCACTAACGCCGCGCGAAAAAGATATCTTACGTTTGATCATTGCTGGTAAGCGCAATATTCGAATTGCGGATGAGCTGTGCATTGCAATGAGAACGGTGGAAGTTCATCGAGCCAGCTTACTGAAAAAGTTCTCAGCCAAAACCGTCGCAGAATTGGCCTATATTTATGGCAAGTTGGAGAATCCCATCTAGCGAGAGCTGAGCTGTAAGATTAGGAATCTTCAAACTTCTGTTTGATGAAATCGATAAAAGTTCGCAGTCGTTTCGGTTGATAGCGATCTCGATGGAATATGGCGGAAAAGGGCACCGACGGGATTTCCCAATCTGGCATCACTTTTATCAGTTGGCCTAGCTCCACTTCTTCTGCACAGTAACTCAGTGGAACACGAATAATGCCGTTGCCGTGCAGCGCGCCCATGACTAACGCTCGTCCATTTTTACAGCGCAAGTTGCCTTTTACGACCACATCGGCGTGGTCATTTGGGTTCTCTGCTTTACGATAGTTCCAACGCGTAACCGAACCAGTCAGAGTTCGATGTTCGGCCAGCTCTTTTGGGTGTTTTGGCATGCCATATTGCTGCACATAGCTCGGGCTTGCGAGCGTGACCATGTCAACCGTCATCAGCTTGCGAGCAACAAACCCTGCATCATCCAATTCCCCCATGCGAAATGCGACATCAAACTGATCTTCAATCAAATCAATACGAGGCGAAGAAAAGTCCAAATCAATGCTGACGTTCGGGTACTGTTGCATAAACTCACACACGTATTTGGCGATGATGTCTTCGCCGATGTAGCCACCCACACAGTTCACTCGAATCACGCCGCGAATCTCTTGAGTATCATCGACGGCGGCAATCAACGCTTGGTCGATGTCTCGTAAAGCTTTTTCACAGTCGTGATAAAATCGCTCGCCGGCATGAGTTAAACGCAGCGTGCGTGTGGTTCGGTTGAGTAGTGTCACGCCCATTTGCGCTTCAAGTCCGCTGATTTGGCGAGAAACGTGAGAACGAGAAACGGAAAGAGCTTCCGCCGCTTTGGTGAAGTTGCCAAGTTGGGCGATCAAAACAAACGAGCGAATGTCGGCGAGATTAACTTTATTGAGCATAATGAGCGTGTTGCAAAAAGCGATGGGTTTAAGGTTATCACAATTATTTACCAATCATATCGGCAAGCAAGGTCGAACGACTTGAGCTTTACGACAACTTGCGTATTATTTTCTGCGTTTCCATCTTTATCTGACTTTTTATGAGCTTATTGATTTCACGACAAGGCACGCCTCAAAAGCGCGCGAAATGGCTGCTAGCAATGATTGGCTGGGTCATCGTCGTGTGTCTGATGCAAAATTCTGGTTTGGTTTCGGCATGCTCGATGAGTGATGACCAAACCTTGGTTTCTGCTTTATCTAGCGATGATGCTCATGTTGTGAAAGCTGATAAAGTCAAAGAGCCGAGTAAGTGTGAACTGTCTGAAAAGTTGATTCAGTTTACCCAGCATCAGCTCGAAGCCTTCATTGTCGTTTTGTTCATTGGTATTGTTTTAGCCGCAGTTTGGCGATGCAGTGCCTTTGTTAACGCAAGGCAATGGACTGAGCCCATCTACGACAAACATCGAATTCATCTTACCTTTTGTGTGTTCCGAGAATGACAAGTGATTCTGGCCGAAAACGCCAGCCATTTTCTACACTTGTTGTTAATTAGGAATCACTATGAATCACATTACTAAAGCGACTCAACTCGCGTCCATATTCTTTATGGCGTTGGTGTTGGGTTTGTTCTCTCTTACTCTCTCGGCGCAAACTACTGACACGGGATGGATGACCAATCCACAGCATCCGCCTGTGCAAACGCGTTTTGTTTTGACTGGTCAGCAAGATCCGCAAGCAAAAACGCTCACTGGTTATTTGGATGTTAAGCTGAGCGGAGACTGGAAAACTTATTGGCGATCGCCGGGCGAGGGTGGTGTCGCGCCATCGATAGATTGGCAAAACTCGCAAAACCTAAGCAAGGTTGATTGGCAATGGCCATATCCGCAAAAGTTCGAGTTATTGGGCATTGAGACTCTCGGTTACAAAGGCGACACTTTGTTCCCAATGACGCTGCATATCGACGATATGTCGAAACCCGTCACGATTGATGCAGTACTCACGCTCTCTTCCTGCACCACCATCTGTGTGTTGACGGACTATCAAATTCAACTGACCTTCCTGCCTTCTGAGCTGCAAATCGACGAGCAGGTGATGTTCAGTTACGCCCAAGCGGGGAGCAATGTG
This sequence comes from Gammaproteobacteria bacterium, assembly GCA_013372875.1. Next base: position 13,208 of record JABXIW010000352.1, read on the forward strand.
CCCCAGCCATCGCCGTTTATTGATGTCACTCAAGCAAGTTGGGATGCAAACCAATCGAAGTTGCAAATCAAGCTCACGAACACTCAAGGTTGGAACCAACCACAAGTGCTGGTGGATGGTGTCGATGAGGCAACGCGAGACTATAGCTTCAAGCTTGAAGGTATGCATCAAGAGGGAAATACCGTTACCGCGAGCTATTTGGTGGATACTTGGTTAGGCGATGTGGAGTTAAGTGATCAGTCGCTGTTTGTGACCATCAAAGACGCCAACTTGTTGGCAGAAGAAACCACTCAAGCAATAGCCGAGGCGATAGTAGACCCACTGCCGAGCACGTCTGTAGTGAGTATTTTTCTGTTCGCTTTGCTCGGTGGTTTGATTCTCAA
>JABXIW010000327.1 GCA_013372875.1 Gammaproteobacteria bacterium
ACGCTAGCGAACCTAATGAGCGCATGTCTAGCAGGTATCTTTATCTCGCTTTAATATGATTGAGCAATAAATGAAAACCCGCCGATGTGGCGGGTTTTTTTATGGTGTTGGGAAAGCTGTGTGAGTCAGTGCAAGAGCATTCCCGAACCATGTTTATTCGATGTTATTTGGGGGATTTAGGTACTAACCCATAAGGGATCGATTTGAACGCTTTCGGGTGCGCTTGATATGTTGGTGCCTTGTGCACACCTTTCCAATCTAAAAGCATAATCGCGAGCACATTGCGATGTTCCCCAAACTTTAGATCAAAGTCACCATCAATGGATGGGATCATCCCTTGTTCGGTGCTGATGGCATCTCGAATCGCTTGGCGTGTTTTCTCAACGACGGGATCGTGGTCAAGGCCAGCCAGTAAAAATGAAATACCTACTTCGGCAATGATGTCTTCTTTTGCTCGCAATAAAATCGTGTCGATGTTGTCGCGGAAGTAATCATAAATCCATTGATGATCCGCTTCATTCACGCGCTTTTGATAATACTGAGAGTCGGCAAAGATGATGTGCGTCATGCCATAGATTTTGTTGCCGTATTGCTGAGCAGAGAGCTTTTTATCATTGTCGTCGGGGTAGGTCGCTCGGAATGCTTCAATGAACGCGTTCACCACATCTTGTTCACCCAGTTGACGCAGCCAATAGACCTGATTTGCCAACTGCGCCGCCCATGCTTCAATCATCTCTTTATCGGTGGCGTAGCGAGTAAAATCGTAACGACGAATGATTTCTCGCAGTGTTTTATCTTGTTGGTGCTTTAAGCCGTACTCATCTGCTCTCGCCATCGCGCCCAGTAAATCGACGCCAAGATACAAATACTCAGGGTGATGTTTTGTTACGGTATAACGACGTTGGCTGCGCTCGTCCTCTTTTTCTTGGTAGCGAGTAAGCCGCTCAGAGGAATATAAAATGATGTCTTCTGGTTTGACGACGTCATTCGCGAAGCGATTCAATCGGCTTGCGACTTGAGCCATGTCCGTCCAAATGGTTGCGTAGTATTTTTCATCTAAGGTTTGGCGGAACATACGCAGCCCAAAGTGGCCTTCCTTAAAAGGAGGAAGCGTGAATAACTCACGTTCGTATGTGTCGCGAATCAGCTGTGCTGATTGAGAGTAATTAAGTGCAGGTATCTCTTCTTGAGATGCCTGAACATTCAAGATGAGTGAGCAAGAGAGCAAGACCGCCAAGCTGATAGGTTTGATACGCATAAATCCATTCCATGATATAACCTGGATGTAAACTTATCATCAATGTTTGTTAAGAATGTAAAACCTGAGTCAATAGTTCAAAATATGTCTAAAAGTCAGGTTGATACGTTCTCCTTTTGGTTTGGCTGTTTTGGGAACGCAGTGTCTCCAATGGTGCTGAAGCTCCCCAGCCATGATCAATAATGCGCCGTGGCCGAGCTCATATTCTATTTGAGTTTTACAATGTAAATTTCGTAGCAAAAATCGGCGCGTATCACCTAAGTTCAACGAGGCGATCACCGGATTTCTGCCCAGCTCTGGTTCATTGTCTTGGTGCCATCCCATTGAATCCTGACCGTTGCGATACAGATTCGCCAATACAGAGTTGAACGGGGTGTTGGCAAGGCTTTCACAGCGAGCCTTGAGTGATAACAGCTCAGACGTCCAAGGGTGAGGTGCCATGGTTAAACCCGAATAGGTGTAAGGCGCATCGCCATGCCAAGTCTGCAAACGAGGTTGAAGTACCGATTTCCCGAAAATGGTTATGCGTTCTTGTTGCCAAGGCAAGGTACTCCTAAGCGTTGAAAAGTACGTATCCGCTTCTTGCTGAGAAAGAAAGTTTGGCTGATAAAAGAGCTTGCCTTGGCGTACCTCTTGCCAATCCGTACTTTCAAATAAATCGCCTTGTCCTTGCATCCCGTTGCCTATTTAAACCACAAAAATTTCAGATAATTATTACCTTTGCAAAGGCTATTGGTTATTCTTGTAGATAATAAGAATTTTAACAATAAAAGAATAATTCTCGTAGTAACGGACGAGCTAGTGGGGAGCTAATGCGTTATTCACCCAGAAAGCAGTGCTATTTTGCACTGTTCTTTTTCGCTTTTGTTGCCTTGTGTGTTGGTGTTATTGAGCTGTTGCATCAGAATCAGCAAGACCTTCAGCAAGAGCGCGTGCAAGTTGAAGCCAAAGAACAACTGTCTATCCTCCGCTCCAATTTGGAAGCGGTACTCATGGCTGATATTTACAAAGCCAGCACATTAGCGACGCTAATCACTTTGCTGCCAAATAGCGAAGAAGAGGAGCTAAGCATTGCCGCCGATCGTATTCTTAACAAAAGTAAGCACATCACGGTCATCGGTATTGCGGAAAATGATGTAATTAGCCATATATTCCCAACTAAAGGCAACGAGCGCGTCCTTGGTCTGGATTACCGTAAAGTACCAGCGCAATGGGTACAAGTTCAAAAAGCCAAAGATATTCAAGAGATTTTCATCGCGGGGCCGGTGTCGCTTGTTCAAGGTGGGCGAGGGCTTATTGTACGCGTGCCAGTATTTCGAGACCCACCAATCAACAAAGAGTATTGGGGGGTGATCAGCGCTGTGGTGGATTTTGATGGTTTAATGCGAGAGACCGGCGTATTCGACTTCTCATACCATTATCCTTTGACGATACGCGGTTATGACAGCGGCGGCGAATATGGGGATATGTTCTTTGGTGATCCTAATCAAACGGGCAAATTGTACGCCAAAGAGCATGTGCACTTCCCTTACGGTGGCTGGAGCATGGCGGCCTACGCGGGTGGGCAGCTTGAGCAAAAAATTTCGTGGTTTGAGCTGAACATCGTCAGAATCATTGGCTATCCCATTCTCATTGCACTGAGTATTGCGTTGATCGTGATTTACCGTTTGTACATCATCGCTGACGACCGTGCGCTGCATGATGAACTGACGC
>JABXIW010000129.1 GCA_013372875.1 Gammaproteobacteria bacterium
GTAATTGCGCAATTGCACCAGTAAGGCTGAAGATAGTGGCATTGTTTCACCATCCACCTGTTTTGGTACCCACAAGTTGGTATCGTAGAACGGTGCGAAGTTTTTCTGAATAAATGTGTCTAACAATCCACCTGAAGCAAACAACAGTTCGAAGTCTTCGATAGAAATCTCCTCTGTTGCTGTGAGATCAAATGGGTATTTATCAAGTCCTATCTCTTTAAATTTGGTGTAAATTTCACTATACCATTGGGTTTGAATCCCTTTTGCTGATTCGGTGATCATTACCGACCAGCTTTGCTTTACGACATCAAGTAACCAACTGCGTACTGGCTCTGGTGACTTCTGAGCAATCTGTTTAAGTTTAATTAGCGGATCGGCTTCAGAGCTGCTCATTCGGTGTTGAGCGGCTGCAAGTGCTGCCATTTGTGGATCGGGAGCATCCGCAATATCTTTCATGTAGGTGCGAACTCGGCTTAAAGCTGCGATAGTTTCGTCCCATGGAGTAGGGGAGTTAGGAGTCTCGCTTACTTGAAGCTGATTTAGAAGATGGAACGCTTGTTCTACACGCTTCATCAACAAGTAATCCGGCTGAACCACTTCTTCAACCGCTTCTGACGCAGAGTTCGCCACTTCTGCCAGTTTTGGGTCTACTTTCGAGATGAGTACGTTTTTTTCTCCTACCGGTGAAAACTGAGTATTTGCATAGACTTGCTTTAATACAGTCGTCATTGGTGAGGATGGTCCAGAGATTAGGTCGATAGCATTTGTTAGATCACCCACATTGCTATAACTCTGAATTTTTAACTCACTGAGAGCGTTGCGCCAGTAGTTGATATAATCATCGGTGTACTTTTTACGTACTTGATTTTTAAACGATTCTTGCTCTTCTTTGGTTGGGATAACATAGCTGGACAATCCTAACACCCAGTTATCACTGATCACTTGTTTAGACATCAAGTCGACGCGAGGGCGATAGAAGGTACTAAAGCCAGTGGAGGTATAAATCTTATCGATTACTAGTCGGTTGTCATCTAACGGCTCGTTAAATACGTTGTTAAATTCAAAGCCAACTGCACGTTGTAGATCGAGTGTGCCAAGATCGATAGCATCAGCTTGGTTTAAAATGCCTGCGTAAACAAGATCCACATTTGAATTTGCCAACAATGAGCGACGAGTTGCTCGAACGACATCCATGTTGATATCTACAGGTGAGAATTGAGTGCGGAAGTAGGCGTCCAAGTATCGCATAGCTTGATTTACCACATCCGGCTTATCGCTCAAGTCTGTCAGTGTTTGCAATGTTTGGCGTCGTAAAAACTGAATATCTCGCTTGGTCGGATCCTTCAACATCAAGTAGCCTTTTAATAACGGCAACGTTGCTGTGACATCATGTTGGTTGTGTGTCAGTTCAAAACGGTAGCCTTGCTCAATAACAGGCATAAGTTGTTGAGCAACCTCTTTAATCAATGCTTCATACGCTAATTTTGTACTTTCGTTTAACCTGCTTATATTTAGCGGTATTACTTCTTCATCTAATGCTCGTGATCCTTCTAACCAAGCATTGTATGAGGGTTGGATAGCACGAGTAGCACTCTGCAATAACTGGTTGAAGCTTGCTTCTTGTTCTGTTTGAACTTTTTCGTCGATATTCAGCAATTGGTTAATAACACGCAAGTTACTGTCTAGTGTTGTGACAAAAAAATAAGTACCGCCTGCCAATAAGACAACGGATGCCAGCATTGCCAAATGGCTTTGACGCTGAATCATGCGTAGGTAAGTCTTGTTCTCGCCTGCGAAGTCACTCTCTGGGAGGATTTGAGAGTCAAGCAAGAAGCGAGAAAAGTACGGTGTTTCAGTTAGTTGCGTGTGCTCAGATGCGATAATTGGTAAATTGAAGTAATTACTGCAGCTTTTGGCTAACAAGTTGTACTTGCGTCCACCTTGCAAAGAAGAACAGAAGAAGATTTCGCGAATATCCAACGAGTAAACGCCATTGTTTGTATCGCAAAGACGTTCAAGCACGTAGCTGATTTCACGTTGACAGAGTTCAAACTGTTTTGGGAAGGCAAGGATGGCTTGCTTTTCGTTGATATCTGTTGAGTTTGCCGATGCGTCTAAAGCGTTGCTTTCTAGCACTTTTACCAGATTATGGAAGCTATCTAGGTAGTATTCGGTAAGTACACCTTTCGCTTCCTTCAATGGAATGGACAGAAATTCAATACGTGTTTTTAGTGAACTAGAGTGAACGTATTCTTTAAAGCCATCTAGTTTGTCGAGTTTCGTCATCATCAAATAAACAGGTAGTGCAGACGAGGTCTTCTCAGTGATAGAGTTCAAACGCTGCAATAGCGCTGTCATGGTGTAATCTTTCTGCTCTGGCTCAGATACAATCATGAATTCGAAATCAACAAAGAATAAGCAACCTGAAAAGGGTTTTCTCGGACGATGACGAATCACTTCATCAATAAAAGTATTCCAGAGAGAAGCATCACTGCTTGAAACTTCCTGGAAGATGAGGCGTTGATCTGGCTTAACATAAACGGCACCATCAGATTCATACCATTCGAAGAAATCGTTTTTTGCTGTGCGAGAACGGTCCATCGGCTTAATTGCGCTGGAATTAAACAAAAACTGACGTCGACCGGCCCCTTTATTACCAACCATCAGATAGATTGGCTTTTTGCCCGCATTAGAAAGAAGAGGGCGGATCACCATTGAAAGAGCTTCTTCTTCCGTCTCTAAACGTTGAACTTTTGAGCTGTTTTTTTTCTTAAGCCATAGGGAAAGCTGGAATGTAAAATAAAAACCAGTAATAACTCCTAAACCAACCCATAGATAAAGCTTATCTGCGTCTTCAAGTATGAATAAATATACCGCTGCAAATATCGCGGCTAATACCAAAGCCACTATGGTAGAAACCACGACTGGATTTCTTAGTATTTTTTGTTTGA
>JABXIW010000231.1 GCA_013372875.1 Gammaproteobacteria bacterium
AGGCCTTTTCCGTCAGATCGGTATCTACTCATCAGTAGGTCAATTATACGAGCCTGTAGATTCAGATCAGATCATGTATTATCGCGAAGATAAGTCAGGTCAAATCTTGGAAGAGGGAATTAACGAAGCGGGTGCTATGTCATCTTGGATGGCGGCGGCGACTAGCTATTCGAGCAATGACTTGCCGATGATCCCATTCTATATTTTATATTCGATGTTTGGTTTCCAGCGCATAGGCGACTTGTGTTGGGCGGCGGGCGATATGCAAGCGCGTGGCTTTATCATTGGCGCAACTTCCGGCCGTACCACGCTGAATGGTGAAGGTTTGCAGCACCAAGATGGCCATAGTCATATGATTTCCGCGACCATTCCAAACTGTATCAGTTACGATCCGACTTATGCTTATGAAGTGGCAGTGATCATGCGTGAAGGTATGCGCCGCATGTATAAGAACCAAGAAAATGTGTTCTATTACATTACTACTTTGAACGAAAATTATAGTCACCCAGATATGCCTGAAGGTGCTGAAGAAGGCATTATTAAAGGTATGTATCAATTGGCTAAAGGCAAAAAAGCCAAGAAAAAAGGCTTAAAAGTTCAATTGTTAGGTTGTGGTGCTATTTTGCCAGAAGTCGAGAAAGCGGCAGAGCTTCTTTATCAAGACTTTGGAGTGAGTGCCGATATTTGGTCAGTGACCAGCTTTACAGAGCTAGCGCGTGAAGGCCAAGCGGTGGATCGTGAAAATATGCTGCATCCTGAAAAGAAAGCCAAGGCTTCTTATGTGGAAAAATGTCTGGCCAAACAAGAAGGTCCCGTGATTGCGGCAACTGATTACATGAAGTCTTATGCTGAGCAAATTCGTAACTTTGTGAATGCGGATTATCGCGTACTGGGTACTGATGGTTACGGTCGCTCTGATAGCCGCGAGAATTTGCGCCGCTTCTTCGAAGTGGATCGCTATTATGTGGCGGTGGCAGCGTTGAAGTCATTGGCTGAACAAGGGGTGGTTGATGCTAAAGAAGTCACCAAAGCCATCAAGCGTTATAAGATCGATGCTGATAAAGCCGATCCAATGACCCTTTAATCGTTGGTAGAAGGAGAAGAACTTTGGCTAATGTAACTAAAGTAACAGTTCCCGATATAGGCGATGCCAGCGGGGTTGAAATCATTGAATTAATGGTCGCAGTGGGAGATACGGTCGAGCTAGAAGATGGTTTGATCGTCTTGGAAACCGACAAAGCGACTATGGAAGTGCCATCTAGTGCGGCGGGTGTGATTAAGTCAATCGCGGTGAATGTAGGCGATAAGGTTTCTGAAGGTGATTTAATTCTTGAAGTTGAGGCTGCTGAATCTGCGGCTGTTGAAGATGCTCCTGGAGAGTCGGTAGAAGAAACAACCGCGGCGCAAGATGAGCCAGCTATTGAAAGTCAAACAGAAGCTGTAAGCGAGCAGGAAGCGGCTAGCCAACCAGCAGCCATGAGCCAGCCGGTTAGCCAGCCAATAATCATTCCAGACTTGGGCGACGCGGATGGCGTAGATGTGATTGAAGTTTCGGTTTCTGTCGGTGACTCGGTAGAAAAAGACGATGCACTTATCGTATTAGAAACTGAAAAAGCGACTATGGAAATACCTGCAGATTCTGCTGGTACTATTGAGGCCTTAACGGTAAAAGTTGGCGATAAAGTCAGTCAAGGCGATCAGATCGGTACCATTTTAGCTATTTCAAACGAAGCTCCAAAAGCGACGCCTGTAGCAAAATCTGAGCCGGCAAAAGTTGAAGCTCCTGCAGCTAAGCCAGCGCCAGCAAAGGCTCCGGTTGCTGACTACCCAGTGCAAACGGCAAAAAAAGATGGCGTAATTCATGCAAGTCCCGCAGTGCGCCGACTAGCGCGTGAATTTGGCGCTGACTTATCCAAAGTCAAAGGTACCGGCCCAAAAGATCGAATCTTAAAAGAAGATGTACAGGCCTTTATTAAGTTCGAGTTATCACGACCTAAAGCGACCGCAGGTTCGGCGCAAGCAGCTCCTGATCTGCCTGAAATCGATTTTTCTAAGTTTGGTGAGATTGAAACCACATCTTTAACGCGAATTCAGAAGATTTCCAGCGTGACTTTGCAGCGCAATTGGAATTTGATCCCGCATGTCACTCAGCACGAAGATGCGGATATTACTGAGATGGATGCTTTCCGCAAATCTATGAAGGAAGAAGCTTTAAAGCAAGGTGTGCGTTTAACGCCATTAGCATTCATTATGAAAGCTTTGGTTGCCAGTTTGAAGGAATTCCCAACATTTAACAGCTCATTGGCTGCTGATGGCGAAACTTTGATCTTAAAGAAGTATTTCAATATTGGTGTGGCGGTAGATACTCCAGACGGCTTAGTGGTGCCAGTAATTCGTGATGTGGATAAAAAATCAGTTTATGAGTTGGCCACTGAGCTTGGCGAAATGTCAGCTAAAGCCCGCGATAAAAAGCTAACCGCGAAAGATATGCAGGGCAGCTCCATGACCATTTCCAGCCTAGGTGGAATAGGCGGTACTGCCTTTACGCCGATTGTGAATTGGCCAGATGTGGCGATTTTAGGTTTGTCACGTAACAAGGTTCAGCCAGTATGGGATGGTAAAGAATTCCAGCCGCGTATGATGTTACCTATGTCATTATCTTATGATCATAGGGTTATTGATGGTGCGGTAGCAGCGAGATTTATCGTTCATTTGTCGAAAATGCTAGAAGATATTCGTCGCATAATATTGTAATAGGGTGGTGATTTTTCGCCCAATTCAGGTAAAATACGCCACTTCAAAATTGAGGTGGCTTTAAATTTGGTTTTTTGATTAAAACCTAAGTCATTTAAGAAAAGAATTTTCAGAGGAAACTCATGAGTAATATCAAAACTCAAGTTGTTGTTTTAGGTAGTGGTCCTGGTGGCTATTCGGCGGCTTTCCGCGCTGCGGATCTTGGTTTAGAAGTAGTAATGGTCGAAAAGTATGCGGCTTTAGGCGGCGTATGTTTGAATGTGGGCTGTATCCCATCAAAAGCCTTATTACACACCGCAAAAGTAATCGACGAAGCGGCTGAAACTGAAAAGCACGGTGTGAGTTTTGGTAAGCCAAAAATCGATATCGACAAAATCCGCGCTTACAAAGAAGGTGTGGTAGGTCGTTTATCTCAAGGCGTGGCTGGCATGGCCAAAATGCGCAAAGTTAAAACTGTACAGGGTTACGGTAAATTCACAGGCTCGCATACTTTAGAAGTTGAGCATGAAGGCACGAAACAAACCATTGAATTTGAGCACGCTATCATCGCAGCGGGTTCTCGTGTGGTTAACCTTCCTTTCTTACCAGAAGACGACCGAATCGTTGATTCAACGGGTGCCTTAGAATTACGCCAAGTTCCTGAGCATATGTTAGTGCTGGGCGGCGGTATTATCGGTCTTGAGATGGCTACTGTTTATCGCGCATTAGGTGCAAAAATTGATGTGGTTGAAATGGCCGATCAATTAGTACCAGCGGCTGATAAAGATGTGGTTAAAGTATTACAGAAATTCGTTTCCAAGAAATACGAAAACATCATGTTAGAAACTAGCGTAACAGCGGTTGAAGCTAAGAAAGACGGTTTATACGTAACTTTTGAAGGCAAAAATGCGCCTGAGAAGCCAGTTAAATACGATATGATTCTATCGGCAGTTGGCCGTCGTCCAAATGGTGACCTAATTGATGCCGAAAAAGCAGGTGTAACGGTAACTGATCGCGGCTTTATCGAAACTGACAAGCAAATGCGTACCAATGTTCCTCACATCTATGCAATCGGTGACATCGTTGGTCAACCAATGTTGGCTCACAAAGCAACTGCAGAAGCGCACGTTGCTGCTGAAGTAATTGCGGGTAAGAAGCACTACTTCGATCCAATCACAATTCCATCAGTTGCTTACACCGATCCTGAAATTGCATGGGTTGGTTATACTGAAAAAGAAGCTAAAGCTGAAGGCTTAGAATATGGAGTAGGCAACTTCCCATGGGCTGCTTCTGGCCGTGCCATTGGTGTTGACCGTTCAGAAGGCTTCACAAAGTTAATTTTCGACAAGAAAACTAACCGCGTTATCGGTGGTGGCATTGTTGGTGTTAACGCTGGCGAATTAATTGCAGAAGTTGGTTTAGCGATTGAAATGGGTTGTGATGCAGAAGACATCGGCTTAACCATTCACGCACACCCAACACTTTCTGAATCCATTAGTTTTGCAGCGGAAGTGTATGAAGGTGTTTGTACTGACCTTCCACCAGCACGCAAAAAGAAATAAAAATAACTATATTTTTAACTAAGGCTTCTTCGGAAGCCTTTTAAATTACAGAGGTATAATAATGAAAATTAAATTAGGATTAGCCATTGCAACATTAGCGTTAATTACGGCTTGTAAATCATTAGTTCCAGTGATGGATATTAATAACCATGCTGTTGTTAAAGAGTCTAGCTTGCAAAATGTTGAAAAAGCTATTTTAGCAGGTGCAGCTACGAGAGGCTGGACACCAAGAGTAGTGAAGCCAGGCCATATAACCGCATCTATTAATGTTCGTAGTAAACATCAAGCTGTAGTTGATATTTTTTACACGGCTCAAGACTACTCTATTAAATACAACCAAAGCTATGGCTTAAAGTATGATGCAAGCTCTAGGGAAATTCACCCTAACTACAATAACTGGATGGTTCATCTTAAAAATTCTATTAACGCTGAGTTATATAAACTATAAGAGTGGATAAGATCGATAGTTTACAATGGTCTGCCTGGGCTCCAGGGATATCGACAAAGGAACAGTGGCAAGAGTGGCTTGCTGATAAGCGAGAATTTGATTTAGCCCAAAAGCCCGACGTTTCATTTATTAAGCCGATGGTTCGCCGTCGGCTTTCTTCGTTAGCTAAAATGGTTTTTGCAACTGCTCACCAACTGCTTGATGACGAACAAAGCCAAATGCCGCTAGTGTTTGCCAGTCGTTATGGAGAAATGGAAAAAACGGTGCAGCTGCTAACCAACCTTAGTAATAACGAGGGCTTATCACCGACCAGTTTTGGTTTGTCAGTACATAATTCTTTAGTGGGAATGTTTGGCCTAATCAAGCAGTGGACGACCAGTTCAACCGCTATAGGTGCGGGAGATCGATCCCTAGCTTCTGGTTATATTGAGGCGTTTTCACAGTCCAAAGCAAAAAAGCAGCCAGTATTAATGTTTTATTACGATGAACCTTTACCAAGTGTTTATCAGCCCTTTGCTGATTCGACGGCAGAGCCTATATGTATTGGTTTGATTGTTGACGCGACTAATCAATTGAATCAAATAATTTTCAATGAGCTGCTAACTAATCAATCGATTACTCCCTTAGATTTTATTAAAAACTTATTATCTAAAAATGTTTAATACTATCAACTGGTTATGGCGATTATTCGCAACAGCGATTTGTTATATCACCTTTGGTTTAGGCGCCTTGACCATGGGGTTATTGATATTCAGTTTGATCAGAATTTTTACCCGTGACCCTTTAAAAACCAAACAACGGATTCAATACACCATTCATAAAGGCTTTAGTTTTTTTATCTGGTTGATGCAGGCGTTAGGCATCATGACGGTTGAATATCAAGGCGTTGAGAAGCTCAAGCAGGATAAAGGGGTTGTGGTGATTGCTAACCATCCTTCCTTGATAGATGTGGTGATTATTATCGGGCTTATCCCCTATGCGGATTGCATAGTGAAAGAAGCACTTTGGAACAATTTTTTTATCAAATGGATTGTCAAGGCCGCTTATATACCAAATAGACGAGCCGAAGGATTGATAGATGATTGTCGAAATGCGCTATCAGATGGTGGCAATTTGGTGATTTTCCCAGAAGGCACTAGGACAGAAGCTGGTAAGCCATTGAAATTTCAAAGAGGAGTGGCAAATATCGCCATTAACACCAAGGCTGATATCCGTCCCATACAGGTTCATTGTAAACCTGAGTTCCTAACAAAGCGTCTAAAATGGTATCAAATCCCACCAAAAAAAGCTCACTTTTTGATTAAAGTTGATGATAGAATAGCGACCGTTTCACATTTAGAAGGCGTGAAACCAACTATGGCTTCCAGAAAAATTACCAAGATGCTGGAAGATTATTATCGTGAAAGAGTGAGTTATGACTGAGTTAGAAAACCAAATTAAACAACTGATAATCGATTGTCTTGATTTAGAAGATATGAGCATTGAAGATATTGATAGTCAAGAAGCCTTATTTGTAGATGGCTTAGGGCTCGATTCGATTGATGCCTTAGAACTTGGTCTTGCGATAAAGAATGAATTCCAGGTGTCTTTAGAAGCCAATTCAGAAGATAACAAAAAGCACTTCTATTCAGTAGCAACTTTAGCTGACTTTATCAGCAGCAATAAATAAAGGGTTAAAAGATGCAAACTAAAGAGCAAATCTATAGTTCTTTACAAGAGATTTTAGAGGAACTATTTGAAATCCCAGTAGAAGATATTTCGTTAGAAGCGAATCTATACCAAGACTTGGACTTGGATAGCATTGATTCAGTCGACCTAGTATTGAAACTTCAAGATGTGACTGGAGTTAAAGTTAAGCCTGAAGACTTTAAACAAGTAAGAACAGTTCAAGACGTTGTTAACGCGGTACACCAGTTATTAGAAAGTTAATAAAAACCATTGGCAATGTTTTTATAGGGATAAGTTTAGCGGCTTATCCCTTTCTGGTTTTTATTGGTCTGAAATATTTTTCTTTGAAAGTCATTAGCCTTGCGTTATTGGCTTTGTTCATTCTAAGAATTCTACTAGTCAAAAAAGGTGATCAGATATCCTTGGCGATGGGGGTTATTGGTTTATTGCTGGTGTTTTCCAGTTTTGTGGTTAACCAAGAGTCAATAATTCTATATTACCCAGTATTGATAAGTCTTTGCTTGCTTATATTTTTTATTAGCTCCTATTTTTACCCGCCAACAGTTATTGAGAAAATTGCGCGATTAACCGATAAGGATTTTGATGATAAGGCAGTTCCTTATACGGAAAAAGTAACTTTGGTTTGGTGCGGGTTCTTTTTGATTAATGCTTTAATTGCGGTTTATACCGTTTATAGCAAAGATTTGGAGTTATGGACGCTTTACAATGGACTGATCTCCTATTTGATTATGGGTCTCATTTTTTGCGTAGAGTTTTTGATAAGGCAAAAGGTCGAGAAATCTAATGAGTCTTGATAAGTACAACAATTACCTGAATGCTCTTTCAAACGAGCATATTGTTGCTTTTGAAACTTCGCAAGAATGGACTGCCGAACATTTAAAGTCAAAAGTTTGTTATTGGATTGAGCAAATTCAACAAAGCAAGGAGCAATTCTGGATTCTATATGAAGAATCGCCATTTGAATTTCTTGCTAAATTTTTGGCGCTGAACATAGCTTGTAAAACCATTATCTTACCTGCAAACAACCAAGCTAAAACTATTCAAGGTTTGCTCGAAAGCTATTCTGGTAATATCGAAACCCTTCAATCTTTGGATGTATTTAGCCCTCAAATAAGTACATCCGAACTGCCTGAATTGAACTTAAATAGTGAAGTTCTGCTTTATACTTCGGGGTCGAGTGGTGATGCTAAAAAAATTACTAAAACGTTAGCCTTATTGGCAAAAGAGATTGAAGTGCTGGATGGGTTGTGGGGGGCGCAGTTTAGTAAGGTAATTGCAACGGTTTCCCATCAGCATTTATATGGTTTGTTGTTCCGTTTGTTATGGCCATTTTTTAGCGGAAAACCTTTTTTTAATAAGCAACTTAAATATCCTGAAGAGTTGTTTTTTGAAGACAAAGATATGGCATTAGTTACAAGCCCGGCCATACTTTCAAGGCTCGATAAGAATATAAAATATAGTCAATTTGCAGCAGTGTTTTCATCAGGCGGGCCTTTAAGTTATGACTCAGCTGCGGTAGCCAGTAAACTGCTTCATAATTGGCCATTAGAAGTTTATGGCAGCACTGAAACGGGTGGTGTTGCTTACCGTTCTCAAGAAAATAAAAACTCCTATTGGACATTATTACCTAAAGTGAATCTGGAAACTGCTGAACATAATGTTTATATTCGTTCAGAGTTTGTTATGAGTGGCTCGATTCAGCTGGATGATAAGATTTCTATTAACCAAGACGGCACTTTTAGTTTAGATGGTCGTAAGGATAGGATTATCAAATATGAAGAAAAACGTTTGTCATTGGATCAGCTAGAGCAAGTATTGATGCAAAACCCTTGGGTAAAATTAGCAAAATGTTTATTGCTCGATTCAGCAAGAAAGCCGCTAGCAGTAGTGATAGTGCCAACATCTCAAGGTGAAAATGCCTTGGCCGAAACGGACAAGAAGCAAGTTGTGAGTCACCTCAAGGCACACTTATTAAATAGTTTCGAGTTATCAGTTTTACCCAAAAAATGGCGCTTTGTTGAGGAGCTACCAACGAACTCTATGAATAAAGTGGTGCTTGCAGAACTAAGAGAATTGTTTATATGAATACTCCAGAATATCGAATAGTAACTAGTGATAACATTGAGGCCATCTTCGAGCTGGATATTATTCCTGAATTGGAATGCTTTGATGGCCACTTTGATAATCATCCTGTACTACCTGGCGTGGCTCAAGTGACCTTTGCGATGCGTATAGCTGAACATCATTTTGGTATAAAAAATCAATTCGCTGGAATGGAAGCTGTAAAATTCCAAAGCATTATTACTCCGCCTAACAAAGTATTGTTATGGCTGAAATATGATGCAGACAAAAGCAAGATTCACTTTAAGTACTTTAAAGAGAGTGCAAATTATTCTTCAGGCAGGATTTTAGTCTGATGTCGCAAAAATTTGGGTTAATAATCCCCAATTATAATCATCCAAATGCCATGGAAAAAACTCTCCAACGATTAGAGCAGTTTAAATTGCCATGTCTTATTATCGATGATGGTTCGAATCGAAATACCCAAGATATTCTCCAGCAACTGGCGGAAAAACATGATTGGGTGGACTATCATCGGCATAACGAAAATCAAGGCAAGGGTGCTGCCGTAATGACCGGTTTTCGGTTGGCTTATGAACGAGGAATTAGCCACGCTATCCAAGTAGATGCCGATGGCCAGCATGA
>JABXIW010000028.1 GCA_013372875.1 Gammaproteobacteria bacterium
GTGCAGGCATGATCCGCAAAATTGCTTCTGGAATGTACACTTGGTTACCAACCGGCTTACGTGTTTTGCGTAAAGTTGAAGCGATTGTGCGCGAGGAAATGAATAAATCAGGCGCCATCGAAGTGTTGATGCCAGGCGTGCAACCTGCTGATTTATGGGAAGAATCTGGTCGCTGGGATCAGTTCGGCCCTGAGTTATTACGCTTTAAAGATCGCCATCAACGCGATTTCTGTTTGGGTCCTACTCATGAAGAAATTATCACCACTTTAGTGCGTGACGAAATTAACAGTTATAAGCAGCTGCCAACAAACTTATACCAAATTCAAACCAAATTCCGTGACGAAGTGCGTCCGCGTTTTGGCGTGATGCGTGCTCGCGAATTTTTGATGAAGGACGCTTACTCTTTCCATATTGATGATGCCTCTTTAGAAGACACTTATCAAAATATGCATCAGACTTACTGTAATATTTTCGATCGCATTGGTTTGGATTATCGCCCTGTGATCGCAGATACAGGTTCAATTGGTGGCTCAACCTCACATGAGTTTCACGTTTTAGCTGCCTCAGGAGAAGATGCTATCGCTTTTAGTACTGAAAGTGATTATGCGGCTAATGTTGAAAAAGCGGAAAGTTTAGCGCCTTCAATTGAGCGCCCAGCTGCATCTGAAGCCATGAGCAAAGTTGAAACTCCAGATTGTAAAACGATTGAGGCGGTTTCAAATTTCTTGAAAGTGGAGAGCTCGCAAACCGTAAAAACCTTATTGGTAAAAGGCTCTAACGAAGAAAAATCTGTGATATGCCTAGTTTTACGTGGCGATCATACTCTGAATGAATTGAAAGCGGAAAAGCACGAGTTAATCGCTTCACCACTTGAGTTTGTGGATGATGTGGAAACCATCAAGTCGATTACTGGCGCAACGCCTGGCTCATTAGGCCCAGTGAAATTAGAACTACCTATCATTGCAGACCGTGATGCCGCCATTTTGGCCGACTTTGTTTGTGGTGCCAATGAAGATGGTTATCACTTAACTGGTGTAAACTGGCAACGCGATGCCAATTTCGATGAGGTGTTTGACCTACGTGAAGTGGTAGCGGGCGATAAAAGCCCAGATGGCCAAGGCGAATTAGAAATTAAACGCGGCATCGAAGTCGGTCATATTTTCCAACTTGGTACCAAATATTCAGAAGCGATGAACGCTACGGTGCTTGATCAAAACGGTAAAGCGCTAACCATGTCGATGGGTTGCTATGGCATTGGCGTCTCGCGTATTGTTGCTGCTGCCATAGAGCAAAATCATGATGATTACGGCATTGTTTGGCCTGAATCGATTGCACCATTCCAATTGGCCATAGTGCCAATGAATATGCACAAGTCAGAAGAAGTGCAAAAAGTTGCAGAAGATTTGTATGCGAAACTTACCGCCAAAGGTATTGATGTGCTGTTTGATGATCGCAAAGAGCGCGCAGGCGTTATGTTCTCTGATATGGAGTTAATTGGTGTACCGCATCGCATCGTCATCAGTGATCGCGGGTTGAGCAATCAAACCATTGAGTACAAAGCCCGTCAAGGCTCTGACAAGCAAGATATTGCACTTGAAAATATCGAAGCCTTTGTGGAACAATTATTCTAAGCACAGCGTTTATATAACACTTTGAATAGATTAGGTTTAATAAAACACATCATCACTGGCTGCTTAGGGGCAAGTTTGTTTCTAAGCAGTGCTTTTGTTCAGGCACAAGAAGAGCCAGGGCAAGCCTTTAAAAATGAATTAAAAGCACTTCTAACAGCAGAGCATCATTTTGTTGATCAATATGATGCGCAAGTCTGGATGAAAGATATGTCATTGCGTTTGAAAAAGCGCGCTCCACATATCCCTGAAAAAGAGCGTTTAAAAATTCTTAGCCTAGTTCATAAACACGCCAATGCTGCGGGCGTTGATCCGCAAATGGTGTTGGCCATCATGGAAGTCGAGTCCAACTTTGATCGCTATGCTCTATCGGTAGCTTATGCCAGAGGCTTGATGCAGATCATGCCATTTTGGAAAAAAGAAATTGGCAAACCAGAAGATGATTTGTTCGACATGGAAACCAATATTAAATACGGCTGCTATATTTATAAGCTCTATTTGAAGTACGAAAAGGGTAATACCACTTTGGCTTTAGGTCGCTACAATGGTTCGCGTGGCAAAATGAAATATCCACGCAAAGTTTACAATGCTCTCAATAGAAGGTGGGCACTATAAATGAGCCAAAAGCGCGCCTTGGTTTTAAGTGGTGGCGGCGCTCGAGCGGCATATCAAATTGGGGTTCTGCAAGCAGTTAACGAAATTCTTGAAGCACCAAAGCAATCTCCCTTCCCTATTCTCACAGGTATTTCTGCTGGTGCTATCAATAGCTGTGTTCTGGCTACTCACAGTCATCAATTTACCGAAGGCGTTTCCCACCTAACAAAAATATGGCAAAACTTTCAGCCAAACCAGGTCTATCGCACCGATCTAAGTCATTTGAGTAAAAACCTGATCCATTGGATTTGGGGTATGGCTCGTCCAAAAAAGCAAAATATTCGGCCAATGGCGCTACTGGATAATACGCCTTTAAAAGAGCTATTAAATCAATTAGTTCAGTTTGCAAGCATTGATGAAAACATTGCTAATGGCTTATTAGATGCCGTTTGTACCACCGCTTATGACTACAATACTGGTGATTCAGTCAGCTTTTATCAGGGTCATGATCAGATCGAACCTTGGCATCGATTTCGGCGTAGAGGGCAGCCAGACAAAATTACAGTGAATCACCTTTTGGCGTCTGCAGCTATCCCAATGGTATTTCCCTCTACCGATATTGACGGCACTCACTATGGCGATGGTGCTATGCGTTTTTTAACCCCTTTAAGCCCCGCCCTACATTTAGGTGCGCGCAAATTATTTGTAGTTACAGTCAATCCGCTGAACGTTGAAGAACAAGTACATATCAAAACGCCAACGCTGGGCGACATCAGCGGCCACTTATTAAACAGTATTTTTATCGATAGTTTAGAAAGTGATATTGAGCGATTAGCTCGTGTTAATGAGCTGCTCGAGCATATTCCTAAAAGTGACGCGATCAAAGATCAGCTTTCCTTAAAACCTATTGATGCTTTAATTATTTCACCCAGTATTGATCCTGCAGAATTGGCAGGTCGTTATTTCAAAGAGTTGCCACGCGGCTTAAAATTCTTTTTCAAAAGAATTGGCGTCGGCGAAGACAAAGGTGAAAGTATATTAAGTTATTTATTATTTTATGCCCCTTTCACTCAGCATTTGATGCAAATTGGCTATCAAGATGCGCTTAACCAAACCGATGCCATTAAAGAGTTTTTTCTTGAATAAAAATTACTTGGTCTTGATGCACCACCAGCAAAGCAGTTTCTCTTAGCCAAGTAGGAATAGCCTGTTCTTGAAAATAATTCTTTAGACTTTGGCCATGTGATTTATTGGGCAAGTAAAACTTATCTCCCGGTCTACGATAACGCACCTTAACTTTTTGTCCTGTTAATTCAGGCCATAAGTTCAAAACTTCATTTAGTAAAATTTTGCAAGTCGACACTTGTTCAAAATCTTCCACAAGCCGCCATTCCCACTCTTGGTTTAAATCCATCTCAATGTTTTGCGGAGAAATTGCATATAAAAAATTTCTATAGCGTCTTAACTGTAATTCATCTAACTCAACGATGGGTTCTGCATCTGCTTCGGCCATAAGCAACTGTTGTTTGATTTCCGTTAAGAATGACTTCGAGGGCATTTTTTGTCCAAGGACTTCAAACCAATAACGCAACAGATTATTTTGCCGCGCCTCAGAAAGCTCCAACAAACTTGAAATGGATAAACCATTATTTATTCCAACTTTTGTAAAGTCTTCAGCTGCAATTTCGCTCAAAAGCTCATTGCTCTCAGCCTGATTCTCAGCAACTTTACTCAGACTTTTATTAGCTTGTGGCCATTCTTGGCGCAAAACTGGCAAAACTTGATGACGTAAATAATTTCGCTTAAACCTTGTATCTTGATTACTAGGATCCTCAATAAAGTTTAACTTTTCTTGAGTAACATAAGTTTCAATACTGGCTTGAGAAACATTCAACAAAGGTCTTGCATGATAACCTTGTGCGAACGGTTTTATAAAAGGCATTGCCGCTAAACCTTTAACGCCAGCTCCACGCAACATTTGCAATAATAGGGTTTCAACTTGATCATCTTGATGCTGAGCCGTTACCAAGCAACATTTCTCATCAACAAAGTCTGCCAAAGCCTCATAACGCGCCTTACGCGCTTCTTGCTCTAGGCTAGATTTTTGAGTATTTACCGTCACTTTGCAGCTAATGAATTCAATGCCAAGCTCACTGCAAAGTTGAGCGTTAAAATTCGCCCATGCTGCAGAGTCTTGCTGCAAACCATGATCAATATAGATTGCGGTTAAATGATGACTTTTTGCTTGCTGCTTTAAAGCACTCAACAAACAGACGGAATCTTTACCGCCGCTTAAAGCGATGACGATATTAGAAATTTGCGGATAGTCAGAATGCAAAAAAGCCAGAAATTCATCAATTGCATGAATAACTGGCTTTGCGGATTGAGCGCTGTTGGTCATTAGTCTTCGCTAACAGTTCCCACAGCCATTAATTTATCATAACGCTTGGCAAGCAAAGTATCTTTATCCAAAGTTTGCAGATAATCTAAATCTTCTTTTAAGCGTTGTTTTAGATTAGCAGCCATCACTTGATAATCACGATGGGCACCACCTTTTGGCTCCGCAACAATATTATCAATCAAACCTAATTCTTTAATTCGCTCAGCAGTAATGCCCATAGCAGAGGCCGCTTCTTCGGCCTTTTCTGCACTTTTCCAAAGAATCGAAGCACAACCTTCTGGCGAAATTACCGAATAGGTTGAATACTGAAGCATATTAACCCGGTCACCAACACCAATGGCCAATGCACCGCCTGAGCCGCCCTCACCAATTACTGTTGCAACAATCGGGACATTTAAAGTCGCCATTACTTTTAAGTTACGCGCAATCGCTTCCGACTGGCCACGTTCCTCAGCGCCAACACCAGGGAAGGCACCAGGGGTATCAATAAAAGTAAAGATTGGTAATTCAAAGCGCTCTGCCAATTCCATTAAACGCTTCGCTTTACGATAACCTTCAGGGCGCGACATACCAAAGTTGTGTTTAATTTTTTCTTTAGTATCGCGACCTTTTTGATGGCCAATCACAACAACTGGCTTGCCATCCAGACGCGCCATACCACCGACAATGGATGCGTCATCTGCAAAAGCGCGATCGCCTGCTAACTCATCGAAATCAGTAAATACGTTTTGGATATAATCACGAGTATAAGGACGCTGCGGGTGACGAGCCAATTGGGCTACTTGCCATGGCGTCAGATCCTTGAAAATCTGCTCGGTTAAGTCTTTCGACTTAGTCTTTAGACGCTCAATTTCTTCGCTGATGTTCAGCTCTTTGTCTTCGCCCATCAAACGAAGCTCATCAATTTGTGCTTCTAATTCAGCAATTGGACGTTCAAAATCTAAAAAATTTAAACTCATTGGTTATTTCTATTGTTGGTTACAACCTAATGGTCGCCTATTCTACCCGTTTTCAATGGGTTAAGGAAAGCAATCTATACTGGTCAGACATTCATTAGTTATTGCTCAGCATTTCATCAACTCTCAGGAAAATAGCGATAATGACCGACAATTTTGTAATCAAACAACATATCTTCCAGCTTGGGTCCCATACCGATATTGTGCACAAGTTTATAGTTACCGCTACGTTCATCCTTGATATCTGAAACAATACCAATATGCGGCAGATTATTGTCTAAACGCCAACTAACGATGTCTCCAGGCTGATAATCAGTAGAGTTTTGGCTAATTTTAAGCACAGTGCCATGACGCTCAAAAAACGTTTCCAAATTCGGCACACGCCTATGGTCAATATTAGTATCGGGACGAGTTAAGCCCCAAATTTTTGGATACTTGGCAAAATTCGTCTTCATATCCTTGTGCACCAACTCTTGTAGATCAATCCCTAATTGACGGTATGAGCGGATCACCACATCGGTGCAAACGCCAATGTTTTCAGGCACATCCCCCATGGGATAGGCAATTTTTCGATAAGCGCCATTGTAGATAACGAATGACTTGGTGCGCTCATTGGCTGCTTTTACAAGGTTTTCAGCGGATATTATTGGTTCTGCGTTTAACAAATTGGCAACAAGGCCAGTCACTAACGCAGCAATGATTAATATTTTCTTCATTATAAAAGTGATTATGACTTTAACCATTCGAGTCATTTGCCAGTATTTAGTTCCTAAATGGTACGTTCTATTCAGTGCCGAAAATGGCTATAAAATTATCAAGCCCGTGCTAAACTTTAGCCTAATCTTACTTGTGAGTTTTAATTCAACAAAACAATGCAAGCCTATCAAAAAGCTCGTGTTTCCAGAGATGCTCGATATGACGGTAAATTCTTTGTGGCGGTTAAAACCACCAAGATCTATTGCCGCCCCATTTGCCCTGCGCCATCTCCTAAGGAGAAAAATGTATTGTATTTTGATAGCGCCATTGCCGCACAAGAAGCAGGTTTTCGTCCTTGCCGACGCTGTCGACCTGAATCAGCACCCCAATCAGCAGCATGGATTGGTACACAAGCGGTGTTGCAAAGAGCCATTAGGAAAATCCACGCAGGCGCTTTGAATCACCAAGATCTGCATAATTTTAGCGAGTCATTAGGAATTTCTGAGCGCTATTTGCGCAAGCTATTTCAGCAATATATTGGCACTTCACCTAGGAAATATGGCAATCACGTTCGCTTAATGTTTGCTAAACAATTATTGCACCAAACCAAGTTACCCGTAACCGATATCGCTTTTAGCGCTGGATTTAACAGCATTCGACGCTTTAATGATGCGTTTAAAAAGACCATCAAATTAACCCCAAGCGAGATCCGCAACTATGCGCCCTGTGAGCAAGCAGGCATTCAACTAAAACTGAGCTATCAAGGCCATTATAATTGGGGCGAAATGCAGCATTTTTTGAAACAAAGGGAAATACCTGAAATAGAAACCGTAACTAAGCACAGTTATCAAAGAAGTTTTCAAATTGCTAATGACGACACCAAAGCGACAGGTGTTTTCAAAGCCACTCATAATGCCAAAGATAAGGCTTTTGATTTAACCATTGAGTTGGATAATATCAATTACTTAATGCCTGTGGTGGCGCGAATTCGTCAGCTGCTCGATATAGACGCCAATATGGAACTTATTGAGTCACACTTGGCGCAAGACAAAAAATTAAAACCGCTTTTGGTTAAAGGATTAAGGCTGCCTGCTTGTTGGGATAGTTTTGAAGCCGGGGTTAAAGCCATTCTTGGGCAACAAGTATCGGTCAAAGCAGCTTATGGCCATACCCAAAACTTAATTCAAACGCTCAGTAAGCCTACATGCAATGACTATTATCTCTTCCCTACACCAGAACAGGTAGCAAGAGCCGACTTAACTTTTTTGAAAATGCCAAGCAGTCGCAAAGAAACGTTAAAGAGCTTTGCACATTGGTATCTTGAAAACGACGGTCAAAATTTACAGGATATATTGAGTATTAAGGGTATAGGCCCATGGACACTGGAATACATAAAGTTGCGCTCAGGTAGTGACAGTGACGCCTTTCCTGAAAAAGATTTGGGGGTACTCAAAACTATGGAAAAATACCTACTTACTGACTCTGAGCAATGGAGCCCATGGCGAAGCTACGCCACTCTGCAACTGTGGAATCAATTATGAAGCCATTATATTTTCAACAATTTTCATCACCATTTGGCAAACTGTTTATCTACGCGGATCAACAAGCCCTCAAAGCCGTTGTGTTTAAACCCTGGCAAAACTTACAAGCAGAAAATGCCATTGAGGCATCCAATACAATAATTGAAAAATGCTACCAACAACTGACGGAATATTTTGAAGGCAAGCGCCGAGAATTTGACTTGCCTTTGTCAGCGAGCGGCACAACATTTCAACAACAAGTGTGGCGAACCCTAACGCAAATTCCTTTTGGCAAAGCCTGGAGCTATGGCGAACTCGCCCAAGCCATTGGCAACAAAAACGCCAGCCGCGCAGTTGGCGCCGCAAATGGTAAAAATCCCATATCCATTATTGTGCCTTGCCATCGAGTGATCGGTGCTAATGGTGCTTTAACTGGCTATGCTGGTGGCTTAACCGCAAAGCAATGGCTGCTTAAACACGAAGGTATTATCTGACCCACAACCCTAAGCCATTGATTTTATTACAATGTCGGGTAAATGTCGGCGCTTTGCCGTGTTGATGATTGCTGAATGCCGTCTAGTTGCCGTGTTATACTTGAGTCACTTTCAGTCACAATAACGACTCCTTTAACCCATACAGCAAACAATGATAATTCGTAAATTAAGATTAAAGCGCGGTTGGTCGCAAGAGCATTTAGCACATATCACCGGGCTAAATGTTCGCACCATTCAACGTCTTGAACGTGGACAAAACCCTAGTCTTGAAACTAAGAAATCTTTGGCTGCTGTGTTTGAAGTTGATATATCTACCTTTGATACTACTGCTTCAAGTGAAACCTCAGGAGCGACAAAGATGACTGAAAATACTACTAGCAATTCGTCAAACCCTTTACCCATTGAAACCATCGAGCAAGATGAAAAAGAAGCCATTGAATACGCCAAAGGCGTCAAAGAGTTTTTGACTCATCTACTACTTTTTGTTGTTTTTATTCCTGTGATTATTTACAAAAAAGGAATCGACGATCCCACCTTTCTGTGGCTAATGATAGGCTGGGGAATTGGCTTAGTTTTCCATGGTCTTAATGCTTTCGAAAAATTAAACTTTTTTAAAGTCGATTGGGAAAAGAAAATTGCGGAAAAAAAATTAGGTAGGAAACTCTAACTAAGGCTATTCAACTGGTTAGTAAACCACTTTATGTTCTATGCAGCCTGGTAGATGTTTTAGGGCAAAAACCAAACTATCGCTGGGCTGCACATACCAATCTTCACCTAACACGAAATCACCAAAAATTTTCGCTTGTTGGGCTTGCAGATTGATACTAAATGGGCAAGCGCCATCACGATTCATCTGCAACAATTCTTTTAATTCAACAAGTGTATCAGGGCCAATCACCGAATCAGCCAAAGTGATTTGAATTCTTTTACAATAACGCTCGCGGGTTTCCTCAAAGGACATAATAGTTTTAGCGCTAACACTAACACCGCCTGAGTAATCATCGTTACGCGCTTCGCCTTCAACCACGATCACACTGTCCTTGGATAGCAAATGCTGATACGTCTCAAAAGTTTCAGCATAAGCGGTAACGTCACAACGTCCAGACTTATCATCTAAGGTGATAATTGCCATCTTATCGCCACGTTTTGTGGTCATAACGCGCATACCAACAATTAAACCTGAAATTTTAGTGTTTTCGCCGCGCCTAGTTGGCTGCAGATCGCGCAAACGTCGGATCGACATTTGATTAATTTCAGGCAAATATCGCTCTATTGGATGCCCCGTTAAATAAAGCCCTAACGTTTCTTTTTCGCCTTGCAGAACTTGCTCATCAGTCCAAGGTTTGACTTTAATGTATTGATGCTGCTGAGTGGCAGTTTCAGTCACCACCGAGCCAAACAAGTCATCCTGCCCTGCTTCTTGGCTTTTATTAAATTGCTCCGCTGCTTTAATGGCTTCATCCAAACTCGCCATTAAAGTGGCGCGATTTGGCGCAACCTTATCTAAAGCACCAGCCTTGATTAAGGATTCCAATACGCGACGATTGGCTTTTTTCAGGTCGATGCGGCTACAAAAATCGAATAAGTCAGAGTAAGCGCCATTTTCTTCACGTTCACGCACAATCGACTTAATGGCCGCTTCACCAACGCCTTTAATTGCGCCAATGCCATAAACCACATTACCATCATCATCGACCGAGAAGCGATATTGGCCCTCATTCACATCTGGTGGACGAATGGTTAAACCGTTATTTTCTGCATCTTCCACATAGGTAACGACTTTATCAGTGTTATCCATATCAGAGGACATCACCGCCGCCATAAAGGCCGCAGGATGGTGCGTTTTGAGCCAAGCGGTTTGATAAGCGACTAAAGCATAAGCTGCCGAGTGAGACTTATTAAAGCCGTAGCCTGCAAACTTTTCTACCAAATCGAAGATTTTCATGGAGAGATCACCATCAACTCCATTGGCAATCGCACCTTCTTTAAAGATGGCTCTTTGTTTTTCCATCTCCTCAAATTTCTTTTTACCCATAGCACGACGCAAAATATCTGCGCCGCCCAAAGTATAACCCGACAAGACCTGAGCAATCTGCATTACCTGCTCTTGATACAAAATAATGCCGTAAGTCGGTTCAAGAATTTCTTTCAATGACTCGTGCTGATAATTGGCATCGGGATATGATATTTTTTCACGGCCGTGCTTACGGTTAATAAAGTTATCAACCATGCCTGACTGCAATGGACCAGGACGGAATAAAGCTACCAGTGCCACAATATCTTCGAATCGGCTGGGTTGCAGCCTCTTGATCAAGTCTTTCATACCACGCGATTCTAATTGGAATACCGCGGTGGTATCGGCTCTTTGCAATAGCTTATAAACTTCAGGATCTTCAGTGTCAATTTTGGTGATATCGACCGTTTCAAGACCTTGTTGAGTCAACTGGCGATTTGCTATTTCAAGTGCCCAGTCGATAATGGTTAAGGTTCTCAAGCCCAAGAAATCAAACTTTACTAAGCCAGCACTTTCAACATCATCTTTATCGAATTGAGTAACGATATTAGAGCCAGTTTCATCACAATACAGCGGCGCAAACTCGGTTAAATCATTCGGCGCAATAACCACACCACCAGCGTGCTTACCGGCATTTCGAGTTATACCCTCGAGTTTTTTGGCTAAGTCCCATAGCTCTCGAACGTCACCATCTTCTTCATAGCGTCTTGGAAGTTCAGGCTCCTGCTCCCAAGCCTTATCAAGGGTCATACCCACTTCAAATGGGATCAATTTGGCCAGCTTATCCACAAAGCCATACGGCTGGCTCAGTACACGCCCCACATCACGGATCACTGCTTTTGCCGCCATAGTACCGAAGGTAATGATCTGAGAAACGCTGTTGCGGCCATAGGTTCTGGCCACATAATCGATAACCTTATCGCGCCCTTCCATACAGAAATCAACGTCGAAATCGGGCATTGAAATCCGCTCAGGGTTTAGGAATCGCTCAAAGAGTAAATCGTATTCTAGCGGATCCAAATCCGTAATATCCAATGCATAAGCTACTAATGAGCCCGCACCAGAACCTCGTCCTGGCCCTACAGGTACTCCATTATTTTTTGACCATTGGATAAAGTCGGCAACGATTAAGAAGTAGCCGGGAAAGCCCATTTCATTGATAACGTCCAACTCAATTTGTAAACGCTCATCATAAGGTTTGCGAATTTCAGCAAAATCATCGGCATTGACATCGTACAAATGCTCAAGGCGCTTTTCTAAGCCTTCGCGTGACTCTTTGGCAAAAAACTCATTAATCGTCATGCCATCTGGTATAGGAAAATCGGGCAAGAAATATTTGCCAAGCATCAAATCCAAGTTACAGCGCTTAGCAATTTCGACGGTATTTTCTATTGCTTCTGGAATGTCAGAAAACAGCTCGATCATTTCTTCGGCAGATCTTAAATACTGTTGATTGGAGTAGTCGCGAGGACGTCTTGGATCGCCTAAGACACGACCTTGATTAATGCAAACTCTGGCTTCATGAGCACCAAAATCGCTAGAATCTAAAAAGCGCACATCATTCGTTGCAACCACCGGCGTATTAGAACCTTGGGCGATTCCAATCACTTGATGAATGTATTCGTTTTCTTGTGGCCGGCCGGTTCTTTGCAACTCTAAATAATAGCGATCTTTAAAATGATGATTCCAGAAGCCTAGACAAGAAGCAGCCGCGTCCATATTAGTGGCGAGTAAAGCCTTGCCAACATCACCATCGCGCGCTCCAGAAAGAACGATCAAGCCTTCATTATGCTGTGGCAACCATTCTTTTTTGACTAAAGGTAAGCCACGATGTTGATTTTTGAGATAGGCTTTGGATATTAGCTCTTTTAAATTCAGGTAACCCTGCTCATTCATACACAGCGCGGTTACTCTAAAGTGCTCATCTTCTTGCTCGGGATATTGGATCAGCAAATCAGCACCAACGATTGGCTTAACGCCCGAACCAATGGTGTTAGAGTAAAACTTTACCAAACCACACATATTCATTTGATCAGTCATAGCAACAGCAGCATGGCCTTGCTCGACGCAAGTTTTGATCAAAGGCTTCACACGCACCAAACCATCCACCATGGAATATTCAGTGTGTATTTTTAAATGAACAAAACTTGGGCTCATAGGTTAGAAGCGTTTGGCTTAATATTATTTTTCTACTAGAAATGATTATAAGAGCTGAATGAAAACTTTTCAGCTCTTAAATGCAAATTATTGGACTTACTAACTTATCAAGACTCGATTAGAACAATAGCTTTTGTACCGGTGCGTAGGAACGACGATGGATCGGCGTAATCCCAAGCTCTTGAATCGCCTCTCGATGCTGCTTGGTTGGATAGCCCTTGTGTTTGGCAAAACCATATCCTGGGTACAGCTTATCCATTTCAACCATCTCCGTATCACGTGCTACCTTGGCGATAATCGAAGCTGCGCTAATACAAGCTTCCTTGGAATCCCCTTTGATAATGGCTTCCATGGCAATCTTTAAGTCAGGTAATTTATTACCATCAATCAAAGCTAAGGTTGGCGCTGGCGTTAAATCCTCTACCGCTCGCTTCATCGCTAATAGGCTAGCTTGTAGGATATTAATTTGATCAATTTCTTCAATTTCCGATCTTGCAATCGACCAAGCCAGTGCTTTTTCTTTAATTTCAATGGCAAGTTGCTCACGTTTTGCTTCTGACAGCTTTTTCGAATCAGCCAAGCCCTCAATGGGGTTATTCGGATCTAAGATAACTGCAGCGGCAACCACAGGCCCAGCCAATGGCCCACGCCCTACTTCATCTGCGCCTGCGATATAAGTGTGCTGTGAACGATCAGGAGGTAAATAATCAGGCATGAGGTTTTATATTTTGTTGCGAATACCATTGAACAATGGAATCGGCAGCGTATTGATCTGCATCTTTTCTCAATTTTTTATGCCAATCCATAAAAATCGTTTCCGTCTCTTGCCAACGAGACTCTGGGGCTTCAAGCCAAGCACGAATTTCGCCAAACAAGGCATCAGGCGTACATTCATGCTGCATCGCTTCGGGCACTAGGGTCTTACCCGACAACAGATTTGGAATGGCAAAAGTATCAATAATCAGCAATTTTTTAAATATGCGGTAGCTAAAACCACCCACTTTATAAGCCACAACCATAGGACGTTTGATTAGCATCGCCTCTAAAGTTGCTGTGCCAGATGCCATCAAAATGATATCAGCAGCAGCCATCGCTTGCCGCGACTGACCATCGATAATAGTAATGGGTGGCAGTCCATCCTCTTCCGCCATCACTTTTTCAAATTGCTCGCGCCTGGCTTCATTGGCCATTGGTGCAATAAATTTGATCTCTGGATAGAACTGGTGAACAAGTTTTAAAGACTGCAAAAAGTCCTTCGCTAAATATTTAAGTTCGCTGCCTCGCGAACCAGGCATCACACAAAGATACTGACCATTAGGCTCTAAATTTAGGGCATTTCGAGCTTCAGCTTTGTCAGAATTAAGCGGTATTTCATCAGCCAACGGATGACCCACGCAAACATTATCAATTGCATGCTTTTGATAAATACTTTGTTCAAAAGGAAATAAACAGAGCATCAGATCGACAGCTTTTTTAATCTTAAAGATACGTTTTGGGCGCCAAGCCCAAACCGATGGGCTAACGTAATGAACGGTTTTAATATCTGCTGCTTTTAGTTTTTTAGCTAGCCCAATATTAAACTCCGGAGCATCAATACCAATAAACAAATCGGGCGGTGAATACTTCCAACGAGCGGCTAACTCTTTGCGCATTTTTAAAAGTTCAGGCAAACGCTTTAGAATCGGCACAATACCCATTACCGATAAGCGCTCCATGGAATACAGCGACTCACATCCTTCGGCTTGCATTAATGGACCGCCAATGCCTTCTACCTTTAGATTAGGGTATTTTTCTTTGAGCTTACGAATTAAGCCCGCACCTAAAATATCGCCGGAGGATTCTCCGGCGACAATGGCAATTCGTTTTAGTTGGTAAGCATCTTGCATGACATTTGTAGTTACTTAGCTTGTTTACCTGAGAATGCCTCGATTGGCGTTTTGTAAAAACTCAATCAAATGCTTAACGTTTTCATCATCTAAAGCTGAAAGCTCTTCTATGGCTTCATCAATCTTTAGCGATTTACGATAAATTGAACGATAGGCTTTTTTCAAGTCACTAATAGACTCAGCGCTAAAACCACGACGCTTTAAGCCTTCACTATTAAGGCCATAAGGAGAGTTTTCTGCCACCAAAATAAAGGGCGGAATATCTTTAGAAATCGCACAATCCATACCAACAAAGGCATGGGCGCCAATTTTGCAAAACTGATGAACTTTAGCAAAGCCAGATAAAATAACGTGGTCACCAACTTCAACATGCCCTGCTAAAGTCGCATTATTCGACATGATGATATTGTCGCCTAAAACACAATCATGGGCGATATGAGTATAGGCCATAAACCAGCCGTTACTGCCAATACGAGTCTCTGACTTATCTTGAGTGGTACCACGATGCACGGTACAACACTCACGAAAAACATTGCCGTCACCAATGATGGTTTTGGTGGGCTCACCAGCGTATTTTTTATCTTGGTTTTCTTCGCCAATCGAAGAAAATTGAAAAAAACGGTTATCTTTGCCAATTTCAGTGTAATCGCCAATCACCACATGTGGCCCAACTTGCGTGCCAGCTCCAATAGTCACCTGTTTGCCAATAATGGAATAAGGTCCAATAGTGACATTTTCAGCAATGGTTGCAGACTCATGGATAATCGCCGTTGGATGAATCATGTTTAAGTATCCTGATTAGACTTCTGATTTAGCACACATCAATTCTGCAGCACAAACCACTTTGCCGTCAACTCTTGCTTCCGCTTCAAAACGCCACAAATTTCTCTTACGCTTCAATAGCTTAACGGTCATAACGATCTGATCACCTGGCTCTACTGGCTTCTTAAATCGAGCATTATCGATGCCAGCGAAATAATACAAAGAGTCTTCTGTGGGCAAATCTTCAGTGGTTTTAAAGGATAATATACCCGTAGCTTGTGCCAGAGCTTCCAGCATCAAAACCCCTGGAAATACTGGGCGATGCGGAAAATGGCCAGGGAAAAACGGCTCATTAACAGTAACGTTTTTGATAGCGGTCAAAGACTCGCCAGGAGTATAGTCAAGTACTCGGTCAATAAGCAAAAACGGATAACGATGAGGCAAATGTTTCATCACGTCATAAATATCCATGGAATTCATTACTGCATTTTCAGTAGTCATGTTACTTCTCTTTATTTCCAGTGTCTTTCGATCTTAGTTCGGTAATTTCTTTGCTTAGTGCTTTTAGCTTACGCCACATATCGTCCAATTGTCTAAAACGCACTGCACTTTTTTGCCAATCTTTATTAGTTTGAAAAGTGGTAGCTGACGAGTAAGCGCCAGGCTTGCTAATGGATTTGTTGACAAAAGTACAAGCGGTTAAATGCACTCCATCACAAATATCTAAGTGTCCAATAATGCTAACACGCCCAGCAATCGTGCAATTTGCGCCAATTTTAGTACTGCCAGCAATAGCTGTACAGCCTGCAATAGCGGTATTTTCACCGATATGAACGTTATGAGCAATATGAATATGATTATCCAAAATTACTCCACTGCCAATCACGGTATTATCCAAAGCGCCTCGATCAATGGCTGTATGAGCCCCTATTTCGACGTCATTACCTATAATCACGGTGCCTACTTGCGGGATTTTAACCCACGAACCTTTGTCGTTAGCATAACCAAAGCCATCACTGCCAATCACTGCATTGGCATGAATAATGCAGCGTTCGCCAATTTCCACGCCATGATAAAGAGTGGCATTAGAATAAATTCTAGAGTTTTCACCTATTTGGCTATTAGCCCCAATAACTGCGCCGGCCTCGATAATGCAATTATCAGCAATTACCACACCTTCAGCAATGCTTACAAAATCACCAATGTGGATATTTTTACCCAATTTAGCTGTATCGGAAATATTGGCAGCAGTGCTAATAGTTGGCTTTGGTACGGGACTAGGATCGAGTATTTGTGAAACTCTCGCAAATGCCAGATAAGGATCGTCAACAATCAACAAAGCACCTTGATAGCTTTCAGGAATGGATGACTCGAAAGAGGGCTTGATGATTAACGCAGCTGCGTTAGAGCCGACGATTTGGTCTAAGTATTTAGCATCATTGATAAAGCTAATACTCGAAGCATTGGCTCTATCTAACGGCAAAACCGCAGTGATTTCGCACTGCGGTTCGCCAATAAGTTTAGCATCAAGTTCTGACGCTAATTCTCGAAGTGTTTTGCTCAAAAGCACTCCTATATTATTTCTTTAACTCTGCAATAACCTGCTCAGTTAAATCTGGCACTGACACATCGGTAAAGATAGCTGCTTGCTTTTCAACTACCAAATTAAAGCCGCCGCGAACTGCTACAGCATCAATCGCTTGTTTAATTTGACTGTTCAATTTAAGGATCTCATCGCGACGAGCACGCTCAAAATCATCTTTTGCATTTTTCTCTTTCAAACGAATATCAGCAATTTTCTTTTCAATGTCACGACGCGCATTGGTTAATTGAGTCTCTGACATGGTTGCAGAGTTCTTAACTAAATTTTCTTGCTCTTTCTTAATTGACTCAGCCATACGATTAATTTCGTTTTGACGTCCTGAAAATTGAGACTTTAAGCGTTGACCAATTGTGTCATTTTGCGGTGCTTTAGCTTGTACCAAGGCAGTATTAACTGTCGCAATACGAGATGCAGCATCTGCTGAAAATGAAGCTATGCTTGCAATAGCGGCTAAAACTAAAAATAACTTTTTCAAAATAAAACTCCTAATAACAAATAAAACTAATTAAAAAGTTTGACCAATAGTAAAGGTAAAAGTTTTGGTATCGTCAAACTCTTGTGATTTGAAGGTTCTCGATAAACTAAATTGTAAAGGCGCAAAAGGTGAATACCATTGCAATGAAATGCCATAAGAACCACGATAGGCGCCTGGGTCACTGTAGTCTGGAATCGAGTCCATATCAGTATT
Organism: Gammaproteobacteria bacterium; assembly: GCA_013372875.1. The sequence continues at coordinate 17,400 of JABXIW010000028.1, forward strand.
AATTAAAGTTAAACCATCAAAATCAGATACATCAAACTCAGTATCCCAAACGTTACCAACATCAATAAATGCGCTGGTTCTAACGTTTCTATTACCATTCGCAAATGGAGTCGGGAAAATAAATTCAAATGAAGCAAATGCTTTGGCATTGCCACCTACTGAAAAACGATTGTTAACAAATAACTGATCTTGTGACGGGGGTAATATCACCCCAGTTCCAGGTATCCCTGGAATTGGCGATCCCGCTGGAATTGATGATAATTGTCGCTGAATACTCTTAGGACCGATGGTATTCCTTTCAAAGCCACGAATAGAAGTCGAACCGCCAGCATAATAATTTACAAAATAGGGAAGACGATCTGTATCGCCTAGTCCTTGACCATAGCCCAAATTAGCCCTCATCAAGAAAATCCAATCATCGCTGATTGGGAAATAATGTTTATAATCGTAGTTAAACTTATAATACTCAACATCACCAGCAGGTGTCGCAACTTCTAAACCAGCATTATGACTATAACCATTAGTGGGGAAAATGAACCTGTTTAACGTACTAACTTGGTAACCTAAGTTGGCGCTTAACACTTCAAAATCCACTTTGTTTTCAATGCGAGCGTCCGCACCTAGCGTATTAAAAAAGTCTATGATACGTTGATCTTGTAAGCTATTTTGCACTGGAGCATTCAAAGTATTGTCTTGATATGTCAAACCAAAATTAATACTCGAAGTTTCAGTCACTGGGTAATACAAACCTGCGCCTAAGCTCAAAGTATCAAGGCTTCTACCAACAGAGAAAAACTCAGAAAAATCGGTTTTGCGATAAGCCAAATTAGTGCTAAAGCCGATTGTATCCTTAAAGAAATAAGGATCAGAATAGCTCAAATCAATATTATTAATAGCTTTATTGGTATTAACATTAATGCCAATAGTTTTGCCTTCGCCTAGGAAGTTTCTGTTAGTAACACCGCCTTGTAATTGCAAACCATAAAAATCATTGTAGCCGATACTTACCGTAGCCTCAGAAGAATTTCTCTCTTTAATGCTAAAGACCACATCTGCCTCGTTTGGTTGTCCCGTTTTCTCAACATCAACATCCACTTCTTCAACATATGGTAACTGTTGAATTCTTAACTTAGAACGGTCAACTAAAGAAGAAGATAAAGGTGTGCCTTCTTGGATTCTTACTTCGCGTCTAAAGACGTTGTCATCGGTATTTTGATTACCAGTGAAACGAATATTTTTCGCGTAAAACCTTTCGCCAGGCTGAACAATTACACTCAAATTGACTTCATTGGTATCTTCTAAAATCTCTGGATAGGTATTTACTTCTGCGAAAGTAAACCCCTCTAAACCAAGCAAACTTTTCACTTGCTCTTCATTAAATGTAACCAACGCTTGAGAATAATCATCACCTTCGTTTAATGGGAAAAGGTTTTCATATAAGCTCAATTCATAAACCAAGTCACCAATAAAGTTAATGTTCTTAACTTTAAAAACATCACCTTCGGTTACGTTCAAAGTAATATATACTTCTTCTTTATTTTCACTTAAAGAAACCAAAGTTTTATCCACTTTAAACTTTAAGTAGCCGCGGTCACGATAGTATGACTCAAGAGTCTCAATATCCTTTTCTAAGGTTGTAGACGAATACTTGTTATCTGACGAGATAAAAGAGAAAAGACCACCAGTTGTAGATTCAAATTGCTGTAGCAATTCTTCTTCATTAAAAATTTTATTACCAACAATATTGATTGATTTAATCTTTGCCGTTTCGCCTTCTTTTACATTAATAATTAGTTGAACACGATTTCTTGAAAGCTCTCTTAACTTACGGTCGATTTCTAAGTGATAGTGTCCATTTGAAAAGTACTGGCTACGAATAGCCTGTTCCATTTTATCAAGAACAAAACTATCTAAAACTTCACCTTTAGCAATTCCAGAATCGCGCATACCTTCTAATAGTTGCTCGCTCTTTAAAATTTTGTTGCCACGTAAAATGATATTGGCGATGGTCGGTCTTTCTGCAACGGATACTTTTAATGTGTTACCCTCTTTCTCTAACTTCACGAAGTCGAAGTTACCCGTTTTGTAAAGGGCGCGGATAATATTCGGAACACGTGCATCGTCCAAGGTTTCGCCTACACGAATAGGCAGTGCAGTAAAGAAAGTTCCCAGCTCAACACGTTGCAAGCCTTCTACTTTGATATCTTCTACTACAAATGGCTCGATAGCATGCGTTTTTGCTACCGCCAAAGAAATTGCTAAAGCTGTTAATGTTTTTGTTATTAAGCGCATTAATTAAATACTCTAAATAGTTCGATTTATGTCGTTATATAGCGCAATCGCCATGATTGTCAGCAGTAATATGATGCCGATCCGCATACCAAGTTCCATAATTTTTTCAGAAACTGGCTTTCCACGCACCAATTCGGCCAAATAGTACATTAAATGACCGCCATCAAGCATTGGTATAGGCAATAAATTCACGAATCCCAGATTGACGCTTATCATAGCGAGAAAAGATAAGAATGCAACCACTCCTGCTTGCACCACCTGTCCTGCACCTTGAGCAATTCCAAGGGGGCCACCGAGGTTCTTTATTGATAACTTTCCTGTGAATAGTTTCCCGAAAAAATCAACTATTCTTCCAACCATGGTCCAGGTTTCTTCAGCCCCTTTCTCGAAAGACTCAAAAAAGCCGTATTTGATGGTATTAAACTCATTATAATACTGAGGACCTATGCCCAATAAGGCCCGCTTGTTGCCATCCTGAACATACTCTTTGGGGGTTAAATTATAGCTTCTTTGATAGCCTTCTCGCTCAATAATAACGGCTATTTCATCAGATCCAACCGCCTCAACAGCTTTTGAAATATCAGACCAGCGATTAATAGCCTGCCCATTAATCTCAACAATCTTATCGCCTGCTTTTATCCCTGCTTGCTTGGCTGGGAAGTCATCACTCACGCCACCTATAATTGGATGAGTATAAGCACGATTAAATCCTAAGCCTAAACTATCAAAAATATTGCCTTCTTCTGGTTCTTTCCAATTTTTGATATCTAAATAAACGGTTCTTTGGCTTTCTCCATATGGAATCAGCTCAATTGGTATTTTTTGCTCAGAACCCACCTCGCTAACCAAAGCAAACACAAAGTCTTCCAAATGGCGGATTTTTTGCCCATTCACCGAAATAATTTCACTATTTTCGGGAAAGCCTGATTGAGCAGCAATCGAGTTCGGTTCAACCTCAGAAATGAATGGCTTGACCGAAGAAACACCATACATAAACATGAAAGAGTAAACCAAAATCGCTAATAGGAAGTTAGCCGCGGGCCCTGCAAGAACAATTAAAATACGTTTCCAAACCGGTGCGCGATTAAAAGCGTAAGGCAAATCTTCGGGCGCCACATCGCCTTCACGCTCGTCGACAAATTTGACATAACCGCCAAGCGGGATTGGCGCAACGGCAAATTCGGTGCCATTTTTATTGAATTTACTCCAAAGTGGCTTACCAAAGCCCACGGAGAAACGCAGCGCTTTAACGCCGAGCTTTTTCGCCACCCAATAGTGTCCCCACTCATGGAAGGTCACCAGAATGCCTAGAAGAATTAATAAACCGAAAATACTATAGAAAAACGCCACTACTGGATCTCTTTAATTATCTGCTGCGCTAACTGTCGCGCACTCTTATCCGCAGCCAATACAGCCGCCAAATCTGCCACCTCAGCATAGTCGGTTTGGCTTAACACTTGCTGAATCACTGCCGCTATTTGCGTAAAGCTGATGCTCTCATTCAAAAAAGCATCAACCGCGATTTCATTGGCAGCATTTAACGTCGCTGGCATATTGCCGCCTTGGCTCATTGCATCAATGGCTAACTTCAAGCAAGGGTAACGCTCAAAACAAGGCTTATCGAAGGTCAGCTCGCTAATTTGCATAAAATCCAATGGCGCAACCCCAGCTTCAATGCGCTCTGGAAACGCCAGGGCATGGGCAATTGGCGTGCGCATATCTGGATTGCCCATTTGCGCCAAAACCGAACCATCTTTATAGCGCACCATCGAATGGATAATGCTTTGCGGGTGCAAGACCACTTCAATATCCGAAGGCTTAACGTCAAACATCCAACAGGCCTCAATCAGCTCCAAGCCTTTATTCATCATGGTTGCAGAGTCCACCGAGATCTTACGCCCCATATCCCAATTAGGATGAGCGCAGGCCTCATCAGGTGTGATTGAGGCAAATTCATCTAAAGGCTTATTAAGGAATGGTCCACCAGAGCCTGTCAGCACAATATTTTCAATGCCGCATGAGGTTATGCCACCCGACACAAAATGTTCAGGTAGGGATTGGAAAATAGCGTTATGCTCACTATCAATCGGCAATAAAGTTGCATCAGAGTCCTTTACTGCCTGCATAAAAATTGAACCAGACATGACCAAGGCTTCTTTGTTGGCCAATAAGACCTTTTTGCTGGCTTTGACCGCCGCTAAAGTTGGCAACAAGCCTGCAGCGCCGACAATGGCAGCCATAACCGTATCGACTTCACCATGACTAGCGACCATGGCTAGATCGTCATTCGATGATAAAACTTGGGTATTTAGGCCATGGCTGACTAAAACTTCACTTAATAATTCGGCTTTTTGCGAATCGGTAATAACCGCATATTTAGGCTTAAATTTAAGACACTGCTCTTTAAGTAACTGCAAATTTTGATGGGCAGTTAACGCAAAAACTTGATATTTATTCGGGTGACGCGCAATCACATCAAGGGTATTAACCCCAATCGAGCCAGTCGCACCTAAAACCGTAATACGCTCTAAAGAATTACCCATATAACTTAAAAACCGCCTTTAAGCCATAGCAATAAAATCACGAAGAATGGCGCCACTGAAAGGGTGCTATCTAAACGGTCCAATAAGCCGCCATGGCCAGGCAAAATATTGCTGGTATCTTTAACGCCCGCTTGGCGTTTTAGCATGGAAACAAACAAGTCGCCAATCACCGAGACAATACCCAGAATCAGTACAAATGGAATAAAATATTTAAGCGGTAATGGCATGCCCATGTAGCTCGCTAAACCATAAGCCACTAATAAAGAAGTGACTAAGCCGCCGAAAAAGCCTTCCCAAGTTTTATTGGGGCTAACCACTGGCGAAAGCTTATGTTTACCCATGGTTTTTCCAGCAAAATAAGCGCCAACATCTGCGCCCCAAATAATCAGGAACATCAACAGCAACATAAAGCCGCCATAATAGTGATCGCTTTCTATATTGGCCGAGCGGATCATCACTACTGCCAACCAAGCCGCAGCCAACATCACCCAGCCGAATAACATTCTTAATGCTGCACCGCGAGTCCACAGTTTAGTGCCTTTGGGAAACATTAGGACTAATACAAATGCCAAGACCCAAACTAAAGCAGCAACCATCAATGCTTTAAAAGGATAAAGATTTAAAAGCCCTAAACCTGCTTTTTGAATTAAAATATGATTGGGCGAGACAAAAAAGCCCATCTCTAATAGTTGATACCAAAAGAAACCGACAATGGCCAAAGAGGCAGCGACAAAGCCATACTTAACGATTGAGTTTTTAGTCTCTAATAAGCCTGACCATTCCCAAGCCAAGAGGCCAAACACTGGAATTAAAATTAATGAGAAGTTTTGCAACGAGGGGTAAAACAACAAGATTATTGCCAATGGCAATAACAATAAAGCAGTGATAATTCTTTGTTTTAACATTTATTTTTCCTACTCTCGCTTGCGGTTTTATCCAATTTGTTCGCTAGTTTGACCGAAGCGTCTTTGACGCTTGGCAAAATCATCAATGGCTGCCTGTAACTCGGTACTATCGAAATCAGGCCATAGTTCATCACTGAAATACAGTTCCGAATAAGCAGTTTGCCATAACAAGAAGTTACTAACACGCTGCTCACCACCGGTGCGGATCATTAAGTCTGGCTCGGCTATATTGGCAGTGACGATATGTTCAGAGATTAACTCTTCGGTAATTTCCGTGACGCCAGCTTGCGCTAATTTAGTAGCTGCTTGCGCCACATCCCAACGACCACCATAGTTCGCAGCAATTTGTAGCAACAACCCATCATTATCTTTAGTCAAGTCTTCAGCTTTATCAATCGCCTTTTGCAAGCGCTTATCAAAACCAGACTTATCGCCAATAATGGTCAACTTTACATTATTCTTATGCAGCTTTTTGGATTCATTTTTTAAGCTGGTAGCAAACAAATCCATCAAAAAACTGACTTCTTCGATTGGGCGCTTCCAGTTTTCGCTGGAAAAAGCAAATAAAGTCAACACCTTAATGCCCTGCTCGCCACAATATTCCGCCATTTCACGAGCGCGCTCCATTCCCGCTTTATGACCCATCACACGCTTTTTACCGCGTTTTTGCGCCCAGCGACCATTACCATCCATAATGATGGCAATATGCTGTAAATTCTCTGGAATGTAAGGCTTAGTTTCGCTCATGGCTTAATATTCAATATCTTATAAATACAATAAAGCCGCGATTCCCCGCGGCGTCATTAATCAATGTTTTAACTGGACTTAACAACTTTTAAAGTGAGTATAGGAAGCTGAGACGCGACGAAGCTTTTGGCGAAAACACGGAGTTTACAATAGTAATCGGGTATTTGAGCAAAAGCTTCAACAAAGTATCAGCGAAATAGACTCGCTTTAAATCTCCATTAACTCTTTTTCCTTATCCACCACCATTGAATCGACTTTAGCAATCATATCGTTGGTCAATGTTTGGATATTCGATTCAGCAGCACGTAATTCATCTTCAGAGATTTCTTTTTCTTTCTCTAAATCTTTTAAGGTTGAGTTAGCGTCGCGGCGAATATTACGGATAGCGACTTTAGTGTTTTCACCTTCACCACCAACAACTTTAGTCAACTCACGGCGACGCTCTTCGTTTAGTGGCGGCAGCGTAATACGAATCACTTGGCCAGCAACGTTTGGTGTTAAACCTAAATCAGATTTTAAAATCGCCTTTTCAGTCGCTTCAATCGCGCCTTTATCAAAGATTTGCAGTACTAATGTACGGCCTTCTTGAACCGAAATGCTCGCTACCTGAGAAATAGGAGTATCAGAACCATAATATGGCACCATAATATGCTCCAAAAGACTTGGATGGGCACGACCAGTACGAACCTTAGTTAAAGAGGTTTTTAAAGCCTCTAAAGACTTTTCCATACGTTGTTCGGCATCTTCATAAATGTCGTCTATCACTGTAAACTCCTAAATTCTTTCTAAAAACCTTCGCTCAGGCATCAGCATGCCTAGCAAGGCGCATATTATGCCCTAAAATGGGCTAAATTCTAAGTAAAATAATGATTTATTGGGCTTTGTCAGACCTACGGATGAACCAGTGTTCCTTCAGCTTGACCTGCAATAACGTTCTGCAAAGCGCCTTTTTTAGTCATATTAAAAACGCGTAGGTACTTGTTATGGTCACGCGCCAAATGGAAAGCCGTTAAATCCATTACCGCCAACTCTTTATCCAGTGCCTCTTTATAGCTTAATTGGTCGTATTTCACGGCACTCGGATCTTTCGCCGGATCAGCGTTGTAAACGCCATCAACCTTGGTCGCTTTTAAAATTAAATCTGCTTCAATCTCAATGCCGCGCAAACAAGCCGCCGTATCAGTAGTAAAGAATGGATTACCCGTACCTGCACAGAAAATCACAACTTTGCCCTTTTCTAGTGCATTGATGGCGCCACGACGCGAAAAGCCCTCGCAAACCCCATCAATTGGCATAGCCGATAAGACTTTGGCAGGAACTTGATTACGCTCTAAAGAGTCTTGTAGAGCCAGTGAATTCATCACAGTCGCCAACATACCCATATGGTCGCCAGTAACGCGATTCATACCCGCTTCTGACAAAGCCTGGCCACGGTAGATATTACCGCCACCAATCACCACGCCCACTTCCACGCCCATCGCCGTGATTTCTTTAATCTCATCCGCCATCTGCTGCAAAATTGCCGGATCGATACCAAACGACTGCTCACCCTGCAAGGCTTCACCGCTAAGTTTTAAAAGAATTCGTTGATAGGCAAGTTCAGGCATGATGGCTCCTTATAATTTGATTGTGAGGATTATAGTTGGGTTATAAGGCTTGGGCAATTATAATGAGGTTAAAGAAATAATAATTAGCAGGATTGCCTGTATGAAGAAATTAACTGTTCTCATCATTTTAATGCAGCTTTTCGCCTGCTCTACCATTTCTTACGATAATATTAAGCCAGAAGGGGTGTACCAAAATATTGCCTACCATAAGTAGGCTCAGCTTAACCTAAAACCTAACAACAAATATACCTATACAATAACCTACGTAAGTTCAGAAGAAGGCGTAGAAACTTTAAAAAAAACCTATGGAGGTACTTGGTCGTTTGAGGGCAATACGATTTCATTTTTGAGTGACAATGGGAATTTATTCTTGGAGCAAAATGAGTTTACGATCATAGAAAAAAGCTTTAAAAAGCATATTTTGACCCACAAAGATCTAGATAATTATCTAAATAAAGCCAAGAAATTCGAATCAAGATTTATAGAGAAGTAAGCCCCCTCTTAATCAACTACCATAAACTCCTGCGAAAGCAGGAGTCCATATTAATTTTAACGCTTTTTACAATGTGGATTCAGCATCAAGTGCGGAATTTCAAGCAAGCTTAGGGTGCGTTTCAACGCACCAGCCCGAAGCTTAATGCCACCTATTGGTGCGTCAAGACGCACCTTACGACAGAATATTGGCTTCCATTAAATAGTAGAATGACGAAAAGTTTGAATACACCAATAGCCCTTTAATTCCCACCGAGCGAAGTTGATAAATAGCAATTTAAATCGTGGACGATTTAAATAATGAAATCCAGCAGAGTGACCGCAGGAAATCCCTTTAGGGAGATGTGCAGTATTTCATGGTGCGTTAAGTTTTGAGACTGAAGCGAGGGTAGCCGTAGGCTGGGAATTTCGGGGAAACATCTTTTATGAAATACATCCTTGTATTTCACCTCTTCGGCTGGCTTCGCCATTCAAAATTGTTCCTGACAATTTTGTGGTGACTTTTAAAGTGGTGACCGAAGGGAATCCCTTTAGGGGAAAGTCACTCGCTGAGAAGCGAAAAACAAAGGTAATGAGCTGGCATTCAATAAATATCACTGAAAAACCCTAAAACCCTCTTAAATCAAGCACTGTCGCCCGATTGTCAGGTCATTTTCGTCACCGCCAATGGTATAATTAAGCCATGATTTCCTCACAGAGCGTTGAGACCTTTTAATAATGATAGTTAAACGATTAAGACAGAAAAACAATTGGTCACAAGAACAACTAGCAACCTTGAGCGGTTTAAGTATTAGAACCATTCAACGGGTTGAAAGTGGTCAAAGTGCCAGTCTGGAAACCTTAAAAAGCCTCGCCTCTGTATTTGAAACCGATATATCAAAACTAACAGAGGAAATTACCGTGATAGATAAAAAATCAGAAAAGTGGAAAAGTCAGCCTTGGTGGATTCGAATCAACTTTATTGGCGTTGGAACTCGCAAACCTTATCTTTTACTCGAATTTTTAGCGCTTATCATCGGGTTTACAATGCTCTTTATCCCAAAATTAATATATTTTTCACCAGCATGCTTCTTAGCTGCTTACATATCTTGTGCATCTATACGATATGCTGATAATAAAGGGCTATGGGATATATAAAAACTCTTGATTCCCGCCTAGGCGGGAGTCACAGACACAAAAAAGCCGCTACTCTTTATCAGAGAAGCGGCTTTTCTATTTCTCGAAAGA
>JABXIW010000072.1 GCA_013372875.1 Gammaproteobacteria bacterium
AAACTACCCTAAAGGGGTAGTCGGCTCTATTTGCTCTGTTTACCTATAAAATAAGGTAATTTATTAACGAATATTGGTAGTTTTTACAAAGAACGCTTATAAGCAATCAGCTGCCCATGATAAGTTATGGTTATAAGGAAGAATTTTGTACCGAACAGCGTTCGAAGTGTTTGATAGTTTTAGAAAAAATCAAGCCCCACAATAAAAATCTTTTACTAGCTAACAGATTGCATAAAGACTAGAATCAAAAGCAGTTCATATGGAATGAAAACCATGTGATTTATACCGTAATTGATATATAGAGCGCCGTCCCATGTTTATGAGGCGGCATTTTATTTGGGAGTCATAAAATGTCAGAAAACAACTCTATCTATATCTCAAGCTTAGATATGAACAGAATTACCGCCCTGCTGGATAAGATGCCAAACATCGCTGCAGAGCTTGTTGAGCTAGAAGCAGAGCTTGACCGCGCAACGGTTTTAGAACCAGAAGAGATGCCGTCGAATGTGGTCACCATGAACTCAACCGTTGAGTTTAAATTTGCAGGCGAAGAAAGAACCATGACCAAAACATTGGTCTACCCATCGGAGCTAAAAAGCAGCGATGACATTTCGATTTTTGCTCCTGTTGGTAGCGCACTAATCGGTTTGTCTGTGGGCCAAAAGCTCGATTGGCCAATGCCAAACAAACAAGTGAAGACGATTGAAATTGTCGATATCACATACCAACCTGAGCGTTGTGGTGCACTAAACCGCTAACCCTCAGGAGTCCCGGTGCAAAGGACATCGCAAGACTTTGCACCAGGAGAGCTTCTCGAACTTTCTCTTACATCGTCGCTTTTCACCTTCGTCTTCCCTCGCGCAGCCTTGCTACTCTCTTCGCCAGCCTCTCCAACCTGTTCACATGTGTTACACATTGTCCATCTGATACAGATTTCTGTCTTTTCAATCGAATTCATACGCTTATCGTCCCGTATCACTTAAACACCGCTATCTAAACTGTTCACCACGACAGTTGGGAATTATTTTTATTAATATTTTCAGTTAGTTAACTAACGGATTACTTCTTGCTTAACCCCTCCCGTACGTAACGAGCCCAGCGTCAATCGTGATGACGTGTTAATTGGAGACGCTCCTTGCCGTTATGAGCACCAATCGGCTCGTATCTTCTGTTTGGAAAAGGAGAAAGTAAGATGGACTTTAATAAACTGGTGATATTGGCTCGAGCATTTTGCTTGGGGCTGATATTGAGTGTGTTCGCCTCGCCGACTTGGGCGGTTCATGATCTGGGCACCTTCGAACTGGAAGGTAATGCAACAGACGACGCCGTTGCGGGGGATGATTGGGAAAATATTTACGATGGTAGCGACAGTGCCAATGTCGATACTGGGATTCTTCCCGATCCGTCACCTATCTCCATATTTACTGGTGGTCGAAAAGATATTCAAGACATATCAGAATGGTCTCACAAAGATGGTTCTGTACCAGATAAAGATGACTTAACCAATGCTTACGCTGCTGCCTACGGCGTCGATAACGGCGGTGGCGGTTCGGATTTGGTCATTTATTTTGGTGCCGACCGTTTTGCGAACGTAGGTGATGCCTTTATGGGTTTCTGGTTCTTCCAAGATGATGTCCAAGCCCTTGATGACGGTTCGTTCTCTGGTCAACACGTTGTGGGCGACGTTTTGGTATTGATTGATTATCCGCAAGGTGCGAATGATGAACCTTACGCCGCATTGGTAACTTGGGATCCAACCTGTTCAAAAGCGGACAGTAATGACCCTGCCCCTGGCGATTGTGCAGCCAAAAACTTACGCCTACAAGCGGAAACCAGTGGTGCAAACCCTGCTGACTGTTCTGCTGTCAATGATGGTGACTTTGGTTGTGCAACCACCAACAAAGGTGAAACACCAATCCCATCACCTTGGCCATACACTGCAAAAAACGGCACAATGAACGCTTTCCCATACGAAAGCTTCTATGAAGGTGGTGTAAACCTCACTCAACTGCTTGACGGAATCGACGGCACAGCGTCTTGTTTCAGCAGCTTCATGGCTGAAACCCGTTCGTCTGCTTCATTCACCGCATCTTTGAAAGACTTCGTTTTAGGTCAATTCCAGTTATGTGGTATGGAACTTGTGAAAACATGTCCAACAGGTGCGTTATCACCAAGTGGTGACTCAATCATCTACAACTACGAGATCAAAGTAACCAATACTGGTTTTGGTGCACTTTACGACCTTTATGTTGAAGATATTACCGCTGGCGATTCATTCACTGCTGACGTTCTTGCCGCTGGCGAAACTGCAACATTTACTGGTTCCTTTGTTTCGCTCATCAACGGTGTAGAAAATGAGGCTACGGCGAGCGCAGCCATCAAAGATGGTGGCGAACCTGTGCTTACTAAGTCTGACACAGATAGCTGTCCTCCACTTACTCCAGTGGGCGCATTGAGTATCACTAAAGACTGTACAACCTACGTTGAAGAAAACGCATCTGGCGCGTACGGATTAAGAGTGAACTACGAAGGTAAAGTATGTAACGACAGTAAAGTGAAACTTAACGATGTGAAAATTACTGAAATGCATGACGGTATGACGGTCGTTAAAGATGTCGGTACTTTAAATCCTGAAAGCTGTATGAACTACGATGGCACCTACATCCCTGCTCCGGGTAGTGACGTTTCTGGTGGTCCGGTTGTTGCACATGATGTAAGAACCTTCAAAGACACCGTCGTTGCAGAAGGTGTTAACGCCATTACAGGTGTTACTGTCGATACAGGCATGCCTGTAGAGGCAAGCTGTCCACTATGTCCTGCACCGTAAGCAAGACAAACCGATAGCAGCAATCCACAGTACACAATAACGAAAAAGCCACCTTAAACATAAGGTGGCTTTGCTTTGTTATTTGTTCTTACCTTTGCCTGGTGAAGACCCGCCAGAATCAGGAGATGATTGCAGCGCCACAGTCACCATTGCTGTCGACGTAACATTACCGCTGGTGATCGTATAGCTAAAGCTGTCTTGATTCTTGAATCGCTTCGCTGGCGTGTATTGGATACTCCCATCAGAAAGTAGCTTCACCGTTCCTTTACTCGGTGCGCTCATTGCTGAAATCTCGACAGACACACCATCAGCAATGATGTCATTACCCAACACATTAATGCTTACCGTTGAAACTTTGCTCATCTGAACGTTATCGTCAACCGCCACGACATCACCACTGCCCGTTTGCTGCTCAGCAACGGCATACGTCGCTTGTTTAGCCACGTTGTAAGCCTCATCTTTCGTGTTTACCACATTAAACGTCACAGGGTAGTCACCAGAGGTTGCACTTAGAGCAGAAGTCACCGCGATGGTAGCTACACTAGACTCGCCAGATACAAGGGAAATAGATTGAGAGCTCGCTTGCCAACCACTCTCTACTTGAGCAGACACATCAAAACGAATCGTGCCACAAACGTCATTCGCCGTGTTTGTTACCGTCAGTTGATATTCAACCGTGTCGCCAGCGTTAACTTGTGTATCAGACGTCGCTTTCACAGACACACTTGGCGCAGACATCTCGCAAACGCTTGGAGTTACCGAACCATCAAACGATACATTAACACCGGCAAAACCATTCGCTGCACTCGCAAGATTAATCGTGAGACCAGAAACTGGATCGGTGAAACTGTCACCCACTGGTAACGCAGTATCTTTCCAATCCTTTCGGCCATAAACTTGGCTGTAATCCGAATTTGGCTTCATGTGCAGAATGTAACTTTCTTCCGCGCCTTCTTCGACTAAACGAACAATCACACCGTCCGTCACATCACCACGAAACAGCATATAAGAGCGGTCATCTAAAAATTGGTCATAACCCATCGCTTGACGATATTCGACATAGAACCACTCCTTCAAGCCAGTATTAGGGTTCACACCGCGAGGTATTTTTAAAGCGATGTTTTGTGTTATGTCTTGGGTTTCGTACTCTGCGATTTCATACAAACCATCTTGAGTTGCCGTAAGAATGTTTGGTGATTCCGCATCATTCAACCATCCCATACGTTCTTTGTAGTACGTATTGATGTAACCCATATCAGGAGTACCCATAACATCGTACGAGTCGCCGTATTCAATTACGCTACAGTTGTTCGATACCGACGCATCGCCACAATCCAACGCCTTAGCGTGGCTCAAACCAAGGTTGTGCCCGAATTCATGTGCAATCACTCTTGCTGACAGCGTGCCATCTATGTATGCACGACTCGGGAACGTTTTCCCTGTTGTTGCAGAACCACCACCAGCACAACCTGATTGCGTCATGATGTAAATGATGCGCTGATAATCCTCAAGCACTACGCCATCAGCACGCGCCATTTTATCCGCTTCCGCTTGAACCGAAGGATAATCACACACCTGATTCGAGACAGACAATGTGTACCAACCTGCAACTTGACCACTTAGCCATGTCTTGCCGTAGGAGTTTTCTTGGTAAAAATCGTTAACTTCACCAAATACTAACGCGTGCGCCTCTTCTGACGTGATCGGTTGATCGTTAGGATTCTCTTTGAAATTCAATAGCATCACCAACGTATCTTGTTGGCCTATTGAACTGCCTGCAGCTTTGGCGTACTGGATATTTTGTAGAAATAGAAATAAGACGAGTAAGAAAAAGATCCCTTTATTTAGGGCGTGCTTATTCATGCGGAGTTTATCAATCACTGCTTCACCTGAAATAATTATAATAATTATCCTTCCCACCGAATTAACGATAAGAATATATAGGATTAGATAGAGGTTAAATTTAGAAAAT